>NZ_BSVC01000011.1 GCF_030269905.1 Pelosinus sp. IPA-1
ATAGATACCGTATTATCAAGTATTGCCTACACGTTGGGTGCCAATGTGGAGAACTTGACATTGACTGGTACAGCTAACATTAATGGCGTCGGCAATGACTTGAATAATGTCATCACAGGTAACAGCGGCAATAATGTTCTGGCCGGCGGTTTGGGTGCGGATACTATGATTGGCGGTCTAGGGAATGATACCTATGTGGTAGACAATATAGGTGACGTGATCGTAGAAAATGCAGGTGAAGGAACAGATACGGTGTATTCGAATCTTGCCAGCTATACCTTGGGATCCAATCTTGAGAACATGATTCTATATGGTACAGATAACATCAATGGTGTCGGTAATGACCTCAATAACGTCATCACCGGTAATAGTGGAAATAACGTTCTGAGTGGTGGCTTGGGTGCAGATACGTTGATTGGCGGTCTGGGAAATGATACCTATGTGGTAGACGATGTAGGCGATGTGATCGTAGAAAATGCAGGTGAAGGAACGGACACGGTGTATTCCAATCTTACTACCTATACCTTAGGAGCCAATCTTGAGAACCTAATTCTTTATGGTACTGGTAATATTAACGGTACTGGTAATGAAGTTAATAATGTTCTAACAGGTAACAGTGGCAATAATACTCTAGACGGTGGCTTAGGTGCGGATACGATGATTGGCGGTCTGGGAAATGATACCTATGTAGTAGACAATATTGGTGATGTTGTTGTAGAAAATGCAGGTGAAGGCATAGATACCGTATTATCAAGTATTGCCTACACGTTGGGTGCCAATGTGGAGAACTTGACATTGACTGGTACAGCTAATATTAATGGTGTCGGCAATGACTTCAATAATGTCATCACAGGTAACAGCGGCAATAATGTTCTGGCCGGCGGTTTGGGTGCGGATACTATGATTGGCGGTCAAGGGAATGATACCTATGTGGTAGACAATATAGGTGACGTGATCGTAGAAAATGCAGGTGAAGGAACGGATACGGTGTATTCGAATCTTGCCAGCTATACCTTGGGATCCAATCTTGAGAACCTAATTCTTTATGGTACTGGTAATATTAGCGGTACAGGCAATGAACTTAATAATGTCATCATCGCCAATAGCGGTAATGATAATCTATACGGCGGTGCTGGTAACGACACCTTGTATGCAGGTGCTGGCAACGACCTATTAGATGGCGGTTTAGGAAATGATACGTATGTTATTGATATAGGTTGTGGTAACGAGACGATTAATAGTTATGTAGGTAACAACATTGACAATGGCTTCGATACGCTTCAATTCCAAAATATAGCGCTTTCAGGTATGTCATTTACCAAGAATGGCAATGACCTGATTTGTACAATCGGCCAAACTGGCAAAACAATTGACGTATCTAATTGGTTTTTAGGTGCGAACTACCAAGTTGACCAGTTCCAGTTTGCAGATGGGACGTTAACTGCTACACAGGTTAGTCAAAAGATAGCTTAAGGGACAAGCTAATAAATTGCTGTATTTAAATAGTCTATAGTGGTGATAGTATCGCCTCTATAGACTATCTTTTATATAGATAATTTAGATGTTGCATAATGACGACTTCAAATGATATTCAAAGATTGCAGGGAATTATCAATTATTAGCGAAAATGGTAAATACAATGAGTATGAAAAGAATTGCCGAGGTAGTATATGACGATACAAACATCAAAACAAGAAAATGACTACTATGAAGCTGAGGTTTGCGATACAGCTTTAAAATGTTTAGTGGCAGTAGCGAATACTCTAAGAGTTACTGTAGATGAAGAAATTATACGCAAAATTTATTATGGGAAAGTTGTAATGGATACAGGGCTTCTTTTGGAATCTGCTAAGTTTTTAAAGCTAAAAGCAAAAGTAGTAAAGCCCAAGAAAGACGAATTGGTAAAGGTGCCAATACCAGCCATTGCGGTGATGCAGGATGGAAGCTATCGGGTAATAGGTCAGAATAATAAAGAGCAGGTACTTTTATTTGATCCCCAAGTAGGAAGACCTGAGACCATTGGGCTGGAGGAATTTTTGACGATTTGGAGCGGGGAAGTCATTACCATAAAGAGACCTTTCAGCCTAGAGGGGGCAGGACAGCAGTTTAATCTGGCATGGTTTATTCCTATTATATTGAGGTATAAGCGATTCTTTTATGAAGTATTAATAGCTTCCTTTTTTTTGCAGTTATTTGGTTTGGTTACTCCCTTATTTACGCAAGTAATTATTGATAAGGTATTGCTGCATAAAGGGGTAGCAACACTGGACGTTTTGGCTTTGGCATTACTCTTTGCTGCATTATTCCAAATGATAATGAATATATTGCGGACCTATCTTTCAACTCATACCACGAATAAAATTGATATGATTCTAGGTGCGAAGTTAATTCGTCATTTAGTTACCCTACCTCTTCGCTATTTTGAGTTACGTAGGGTAGGCGATACCTTGGCGCGGGTGGCAGCATTAAATGGTGTTCGTGAGTTTTTGACAGGCTCAACCATGACCATATTTTTAGATGTGTTTTTTTCGATCCTATTTATCCTGGTTATGTTTTATTATAGTGTACCGCTAACCTTGATTGCTCTTATCTCTTTACCTTTGTATCTGGCGCAGAATATGATTGCTACACCCATCTATCGCGAACGTTTGCAGGCGGTATGGGCAAGTGGGGCAGAAAGTAATGCATTTCTTGTAGAAGCCATTACGGGAGTACATACAGTGAAATCCCTAGCTCTTGAGCCCCAATTCAATCATAAATGGGAAACTCTTTTGGAGAGATATATCCGCACATCCTTTAATAGTGCTAAATTAAGTTTGGTTGTGGGAAGCACTGGAAGCCTGATTCAGAGCTTGACTGGCTTTAGTATACTGCTCTTTGGTGGACACAAGGTTATGAATGGGGAAATGACGATAGGGCAATTAATCGCCTTTCAAATGCTTGCAGGACAAGCTAGCGCTCCTCTATATCGCTTAACCTCTATATGGCAGTCCTGTCAGCAAGCGGCATTGTCAGTAGAACGCCTAGGAGATATATTGAATAATCCACCAGAGTCTTACCGTAAGAAAAATAATGAGAAAATACCCTCAATGGGAGGAAATATTGAGTTTAGCAATGTTACTTTTCGTTATCGTGCTGAAGGACAGATTATTTTGAATCAGGTTACGATTCAAATATCATCTGGTATGAGAGTGGGGATTGTGGGTCGTTCTGGCTCAGGGAAAAGTACTATGACCAAGCTAATACAGCGGTTATATCTGCCTGAAAGTGGTCAGGTTTCTATCGAAGGTGTGGATTTAGCGCAAGTGGAACCAACTCTGTTTAGGCAAAAAATTGGAGTCGTGTTACAAGAGAACTTCTTATTTAACGGCAGTGTGAGAGATAACATTGCCATGGCTCGTCCAGGAGTCTCTATTGAAGAAGTCATCAGAGCTGCAAAATTGGCTGGAGCCCACGAATTCATTTTAGAGCTACCTGAAGGCTATGATGCAAAGGTTGGTGAGCGGGGCATGTCCTTGTCAGGAGGGCAGCAACAACGAATCGCTATCGCTAGGGCAATATTGACTAATCCCGCAATTTTAATTTTTGATGAAGCAACAAGTGCTTTAGATTATGAATCAGAACGAATTATTATGAAGAATCTAGATGACATATCATCTGGGCGTACCATGATTATGATTGCTCACCGTTTATCAACCGTTCGACGCTGTGATAAAATCATAGTAATGGAACGGGGTCAAGTTGTAGAGCAAGGAACACATGAGGAACTAGTATCACTTAACGGGCTTTATTATAATTTATATAAGCAGCAAGAGGTATAAGATGTTATCAAAATTGTTACGATCCTTAAATGAAAAATTAAATGAGCAATGGCCGCAGAATGAAACGGAATTTTTACCTGCTGCCTTGGAAGTCTTAGAGACACCTCCATCACCTGTTGGGCGTATTATGATGTGGACATTTTTTGTAGTAATAACCAGCATTATACTATGGACATTCATTGGTCATGTAGATGAAGTTGCTGTTGCACCAGGGAAACTGATACCTATAGGGTACGTAAAAACGGTCCAAGCAGAAGACAAGGGTGTTGTGAAGGCAATCCATGTTAAAGATGGGCAGAAGGTGACACAAGGGCAGTTGCTGCTAGAATTGGATACTACATTTACTGCTGCCGATATGGCGCGCAACAAAAAAGAAATGGCCTATTATCGTTTGGAAATTGAGAGGTTAATGGCAGAAATGGAAGAGCGAGTTTTTACGCCTCAAAAGGATCCAGATCTTGAGGATAAGGATATAAGTTTTCAAGTTGGTCTATATCAAAGTAGATTAGCTGAATATAAGGCAAAATTGGCAACAGCCGAATTCAATGTGAGCCAGAGCCTGGCCAGTTTACGTAGCAGTCGAGCTACCTATGACAAGTATGCATCCCTTTACGAAATTGCTAGAGAAAAAGAAAAAAGAATTGAGCAATTAGTGAGTGAAAATGCTGTTTCAACTTTTACTTTATTTGATCATCAGGAAAAACGTCTAGAATTAGAACATAATATTTCGTCACAAGCCGCTGAAATAGCAAGGCTGGAATGGGCGGTACAACAGAGTCAAGAAGCAGTTACTACCATTAAAACGGAACGCAATCGAGATATCACTTCAAAGATGGTGGATGATAGAAAACAATTTCAAGCTTATGCGGAAGAAGTGAAAAAGGCAGAAGAAAAAGATCGCCTTTCCCGTATTGTAGCGCCGATTGATGGCAAGGTCAGCCAACTCGCTGTACATACCATTGGTGGAATTGTAACAGCTGCGCAGCCACTAATGGATATTGTCCCCGAAGATGCGGAATTGCAAGTGGAGGCATGGGTTGCCAACAAGGATATTGGTTTTATCCAGCAGGGACAGCCTGCTGAAGTCAAAATTGAAACCTTCAGTTTCCAAAGATATGGTACTCTTGGGGCTACTGTAGTGGAGATCAGTCCAGATGCTGTAGAGGATAAGGATAAAGGAAGGGTATACCGAGTTCTTTTAAGCCTTGATAAAAATTCTTTTCTGGTGAATGATCGATATGCAGCAGTTAGTTCAGGTATGACGGCCACTGGTGAAATCAAGATCAGGCAAAAGAGAATTATTGAATTCTTCCTCGATCCTTTCCGCCAGTATCAGAGTGAGGCTTTAAGGGAGAGGTAAGGATATGAGTCAAGAACAGTACGCGACTCAAACAGAGCCGCGTAAAATAGATACAGCGATTATTTGCTTGGTAACAATCGCAAAGATATTAGGTATCCCGGCAGATGAGGCCCAGCTGCGTCGAGCATATGTCGTAAATAGTGCGGGCGGTATGGATAGGATGACTTTACTGCGAGCTGCAGGTGAGCTAGGACTAAAATCGCGCTTGATAACAACGAGTCAGCAGCGATTTGCTAAAACCCCACTACCCGCTATCGCAACTTTAAAAAATGGAAACTTTATCGTAGTAGTACGATTAGAAAATGAAAAAGTAGTAATTATAGATCCTTATAGGCAGCATCCGTTTATGTTACCTGTAGAGAATCTTTTCAAGGCATGGAATGGCGAACTCGTACTTTTCACTCGTCGATATATTTCACCGAAGAAAAAAACGGAGGGGCTTTTTGACTTATCTTGGTTTATTCCAGCTATCTGGCGGTATAAGGGATTCTTGGGGCAAGTGCTGTTACTTTCTTTTATTTTGCAGCTCTTTGGTTTAATTACCCCAATGTTTACCCAAGTAATTGTGGATAAGGTCTTGATACACCGCAGTTTGAATACCTTAGATATATTAATCATCGGCATGGCTTTTGTTTCCCTATTTCAGGCATGGATTACAGGATTGCGCAGTTATTTATTTACCCATACTACCAATAAAATCGATGTAACCCTTAGTACAAAACTGTTTCGCCATATTATGGCTTTGCCTGTTACATATTTTGAAACATGGCAGGTGGGTGATGTTGTGGCGAGGGTCAGGGAGCTGGAAAATGTACGCCAGTTTATTACTGGTTCAGGACTTACTGTAGTATTGGATACAATTTTTGCTGTGGTGTATATCATTGCTATGTTTATGTATAGTAGTTATTTGAGTTTGATTACTTTATTGATGCTACCTTTGTATATCGTTTTAAATTTGGTCGTTACTCCTATTTATCGCAAAAGACTCAATGACAAATTTACTGCTGGTACGGAGAATGAAGCCTTTCTCATTGAAACGGTTACAGGAATCCAAACCGTAAAATCTTTGGCAGTAGAATCTCACTTCATCCAGAAATGGGAGCAAATGCTCGCAAGGTATATAAAAACAGCCTTTGCCACTGCCAATCTAAGCAATATTGCTGGCAATGTGGGTAGTTTTATTCAGCAGGTTTTTACGGTAGCTATTCTTTGGTTTGGTTCTTATCAGGTTATGCAGGATAAACTATCTGTAGGTGAGCTAATTGCATTTCAAATGATGTCAGGACAAGTTACTGCACCTATTCTACGCCTAGTCAATATGTGGCAGAGTTTTCAGCAGACTAAGGTATCCGTGGCGCGGCTTGGAGATATCTTAAATGAAACAGCGGAACCTGCATTTAATGCAAGTCGTACTACCTTGCCAGCTGTTCGAGGTGATATAGTCTTTGATCGAGTGACTTTTCGTTATCGGCCAGACATGTCGGAAGCCTTGCATCAATTGAGTATCAATATAAAAGCAGGTACAAGCATCGGTATTGTCGGACGTTCAGGTTCTGGTAAAAGTACATTGACAAAGATGATTCAACGATTGTATGTTCCAGAGTCAGGAAGAATACTGATTGATGGTGTGGATTTAGCACAGGTCGAACCTGCCTGGCTGAGGCGGCAGATTGGCGTAGTGCTTCAGGATAATTTTCTCTTTAATGGCACTGTACGTGATAATATCGGAGCAGCAAGATCGGACGTATCATTGGAAGAAATTATGGCGGTTGCTAGAATGAGCGGAGCTCATGATTTCATTTTGGAACTTGCGGATGGCTATGATACCATAGTGGGAGAAAGAGGTACGGCTCTATCAGGTGGGCAGCGTCAACGTATAGCGATTGCTAGGGCACTGTTAACTAATCCTCGTATTTTAATATTTGATGAAGCTACTAGCGCTTTGGATTACGAATCAGAACGTATTATTATGAATAATTTGGATTGTATTTCTGTTGGGCGGACTATGATTATGATTGCTCACAGATTATCTACTGTACGTCATTGTGACAATATTCTAGTGTTAGAACGAGGGCGGGTGGTCGAGACGGGGGCACATGAAGAATTGCTGGCGAAGCGTGGTGTGTATTATCACCTACACATGCAGCAGAAAGGGTAGGTCAGGATTTTGTTTAAAGTAGCTTTAATCATCCCAACCCTGAATGGCGGGGAATTATTTAAGCAATTATTAACTTCAATTTCAAATCAGTCATATCAACCTTGCCGCAAAATTATCATTGATTCAACGTCTAAAGATCAAACGGTTGTATTAGCCAGGAAGGCTGGTTTTGAAGTTGTTTCTATTTCTCCTGATGCGTTTAATCATGGATTAACTCGTCAACAAGGGGTAGAAATGGTAGCGGATGCTGATATTATAATCTTTCTTACACAAGATGCTATCTTGGCAGATTCGGAGGTCTTATCTAGATTAGTTGCCTGTTTTACTAATTCGGATATTGGAGCAGCCTATGGTAGGCAATTACCCCATTCTAACGCTACACCTTTAGAGGCTCATGCGCGCTTGTTTAATTACTCTGCTGTGAGTAGAATAAAATCAATAGAAGATTCGCCAGCGTTGGGAATAAAAACAGCTTTTATTTCTAACTCGTTTGCTGCTTATCGTCGATCAGCTTTAATCGGCATAGGTGGATTTCCAATAAATACCATTTTAAGTGAAGATACCTATGTAGCTGCAAAAATGTTATTAGCTGGCTATAAGATTGCCTACTGTGCAGAGGCCCAGGCGTATCATTCTCATAATTATTCATTTATACAAGAGTTTAAACGTTATTTTGATATTGGTGTTTTTCAGGCTCGTGAGTATTGGATTCGGGACAAATTTGGTCAAGCAGAAGGCGAAGGGTTAAGGTATATAGTTTCTGAGTTGAAATATCTATGGAGGCATAATTATATCTCTTTTTTTCCTTCTTTTGGTGTACGTACATTATTGAAGTATATGGGATATAAGTTAGGGTTATGGGAGAAGAAAATTCCTACTTCCATCAAGCGGCGCATTAGTATGCATAATAGGTATTGGAAATAGCAGAGAAAACAGTTGTACCATGTGGTAACAGCTGTTTTTGCTTTTCACATTGAAAATCATAATTTTAGCAGGTGGTGGCTATCTTTAAACGAAAACGTTCAACGATAAAACGATAAAGTAAACCTCCGAGAATTGCTGAAATGGCAACATTCTTGGAGGTTTTTGTTGAGAATCTTAAAATTGTTTTGTCAAATTCGTACTTATTAGATAATTTCTATCGGAATTTCCACTTTTACAATTTTTATTTTTTATATTGGACATTCCAATAGAGCTATCCAAAAACAGATCATTTTGTAGTTTTTTTCTTGTTGATATCCAAATGGAATCGATATTCTGTGGTGTAGCAGAGCTAGGAGTAAATTGTTGTGATAAATGTTCTAAGTGCAAAGAGAGTTGCGTGCCATTCGGTGCGAAGTGAGTGAATTTAGCATAATAGCGATAAGCATTGTTGCCCATTGCATCGCCCAGGAGATTGCCTTTGTAAGTGTAGCCATCAGTATAGGCCCAATGATTATACCAGGTTGGTCTGGTATGTGCCCATTCAACATGCAGATCCCAGTTGCCACTTGGTGTCAGGTGTGGAAGATAAAGTCCGATTAATTCTGCATTTTCGGACGGAACGGGAATTATTTTTAATACATGGGATTGGTCTTCACCATAGAGTTCGCCATATATTTGGAGTCCATTTAGTTTTGGCAGGCGCCATCGGAAATCGGCACCAGCAATTGAATCCCAGTTATCGTTTTTAGAGCCAGCTGCATTTTTCCCTGTTAGGAAATCTATATAGTCACGAGCGCTGAGCATATGCCCCTGTCCTCCAACTATGGAAGTACTTGCAACTGCGAAGGTAAAATTATTATTTGGGGTGAAATCAGCTCTCATTCCTGTAAAAGAGGGATACTTAATATCCGTACGGTTATTTTCCAAAACGGAATAGAAAAAAGTTGTATTCGTCTGACCTAAAAGAGACAGTAATCCGTTAAATTTCATTGGTTCGAGATTCGTCAGTTTAATTGATGTTTGTGGTGTCGCGTTATCCGTTAAAAGGAGAGTGCCTCTATAACCTTGTCCCCACCACATAGGGTCTTTTCCTATTTGTACAGACATATTATTGATATGTGTTTTAATGTATGCTGATTGCATTGAATAATTCGTGGTAGTATCATTATGGATAATTTGGGGTGTGAAGGATAGTGCGAAATCATTGTTAAGATTCCCCTCATACTGCAAAGACATTACTTCGTTTGCATGCATGGCATATTTATTCCCATTATCATTTATATGCAGAGGCTGATAATGAGACTTAGTGCGTTTATTTGGTAAAACATCACCACTATAGTAAAACTCACCCAAAGAAGCCTCTTTGAGATAAAGCTTACTAACCTGTTTATTCGATAATTCTTTGTTAAAATCTTTAGTTAGCTCCCCAAGCATTGAACGTGCATACTGGGGTGCAGATGATTTATCCATATTCATTGAAATTTGGCGAATATATGTTGCGACTTGAAGCCTGGTATACGGTTTGGAACCTGTCGGCATAGCATCAAGATAGCCTAGGCCGTCCAATTTCTCTAGATAGTCGTAAACATAACTGCTTAAGGAAACGTTAGGGGATACCACATATTTATTAATGGTATTTTCTGCGGTAGATTCGCAATGCGCTAGAGGCAAACTAGTGCTGGATGCGATAGTAAAAGCAACAAGAAATCTTTTGGCCCAGTATGGATTCATTTTCAATCTCCTTTTGTTCTTAGATATTTTTAAACATATCATTATATGTATATATATTCCATAAGATCATAATATTACCTGAAATTATGTAAATATACTAAAAATATTATAGTAAATGAACGGATCAAGCATTATAGTCATACTGCTATTCCCTTTTATAGTAAATTGGTATAATATGGGAGATGAGTTGTTGTATATCAGCTTTTTCGCGATAGTGCTATAGTTACAATCATTACTATGTGCTAGATTACATAGAGGTGAAAAGGAGCAGTACAATGTTTGATTTACATAGCCATATACTGCCAGCCATGGATGATGGTGCAAAAGATATGGGGATGTCCTTAGGGATGCTGCAGATGGCAGTTGATAATGGTACAAAAGGAATTGTAGCGACTCCCCATGTCATAGAAGGAAAATGGCTGCCAACTTGGGATAGAGTTATCGCTGAATGTAATTTGCTACGAGAGACGGCTCTAGCAGCGGGGATAAAAATTCCTATATTCCCCGGGGGAGAGATTGCCATACATCTTGACATTTTAGATTTGCTAAAAGGCCCGGGGGCCTATTGTATCAATGGTGGACAATATATATTATTGGAGTTGCCTGCTGCCCACATTCCCAATTTTATTGATGATTTTTTATTCACCCTACAGGCTAGAGGTATAACCCCTATTATTGCACATCCAGAACGTCATCCGGATCTAGGAAAGAATCCAGAAATCCTTGTAGAATGGATCAATAGAGGTGTATTGACCCAAGTAAATGGGACAAGTATTACCGGCCATATGGGGAAACGTGTAATGGTCACGGCTGAACTATTTCTTATGAATAAGATGGTTCATATTCTTGGTTCTGATGCCCATTCAGAGCATAAACGTAATACCGACTTGAAGTCAGCTGTGGCAAGAATGAAACAGTTGATAGGACCAGAGGCAACTTGGGACATTATAGCTGTAAATCCAGAGAATATCCTTTCTGGCCGAGATATAAATATACCTGAAGTTGACGAAATAAAAATAAATGTAAAAAACAAGGGCATTATGAAGTGGATAGCTGGATTATGGAGATGAAGTAAATAAATTCAATTATAAAAGAAGGGTCAGCAAATATTTTCGATGAAAATACTTGCCGACCGTTCTTTTTTCTTTACGGAATCAGAAAGTATAACACTTCCTTGATTTCAAGTAAGAGCGACTAAGGCTTCTGCCTGCGTCTGAGGACTTGCCTAAGCCAAGTCTTTTCTTATGTAATAACTGTAAGAAATAAAAGGTACTAATTCTAGAATGCAGCATATACTGATAAAGTAGAATTAAAATACAAAAATCAAGTATGTGAATTATAGTGAAAATTAGGTATTTGTATCATAAATAGAAATAAATTTAAAACAAATTATTACAATTCCAAGGCATCCCCTAATAATATATTACCTTAAATTGATGAAACGATAATTATATATATATATCTTGGGGGAAGATGTCAATAAAAATGGTATTTTTTTACTTTACTGGGTATATAATCAATATTATACTGGGCATACAATATATGCATGCCATAAATTGTTAAGGGGATGATATTGTGAAGAATCAGCTAGAACGAATAGTGGAACTAAAGCAGTTAATAGTAGCTGCGGGGTATCATCCTGCTCAAATTAACGATATTGTCAGAGAATCGATTGGTGACACTAGTTTAGGTATGATTACCCATGAACAGAGTTGTAGATTAATCGAAACATTAGAATACTATTGCGAGTTTGCTAAGAGGTGCCAAAAAAGCAAATTGTAGAAGGTGAATTGAGACCTCTAAAGAGGTCTTTTTAGCTTTTTGGGAACGAAATAATATGAACTTTAAGAACGATTAGTACGTGGGAGGTATTTTAGTGAAGTATGTTGTTCATATCGTTATCATAACTGTATTTGTAGTAAGTATGGCTATGCATGTTGTTTGGGCAGAAGAATATCGCCTTAGCGCCGGTGACATTCTAAGTTTTGGAGTGTGGGGCTATGATGACTTACAAACCAAAGAACTTATGATCAGACCTGATGGCAAGGTTAACTTTCCTATTGTTGGGGAAGTTAACGCGCAGGGAATTACTGCAGGTCAATTGACAGAACTACTTACTGAAGGTCTCAGTCATTATGTTAATGATCCTAAAGTAACCGTCAATATTATTAAATATCACACAACTCGGGTTTACGTATTGGGTGAGGTAGTGAAACCAGGGATGTATGAATTGGAAAAACAGCATAATCTGCTTGATGCTCTTGGTGTGGCTGGAAGCTATACTCGAAATGCAGCTAAGAAAAAAGTCTATATTATTCATCAAAATCAAACGAATACTCCGGTAAAGGTGAATTTGATGAACATATGGGAAAAAGGTGATATGACACAAAATTATGCACTTTGTGATGGAGATGTAGTATACCTTTCTGATAATGGTAGGATTAATTTTGCCACTGATATTCTTCCTATCATTACAGGCGGCTATTATATGACACATATGTAACTATTACTGTGCTAATAATCTTCTTGGAGGGAAAAAGAATGGAAGAAACAACAATCGATTTAAAAGAAATTATAAAAACCATTAAAAAACGCCGCAATTTGATTAGAAATGTATTTGCAGTGATGGTTATAACTACAGTGGTAGTGAGCTTTCTCATTCCCCCTACCTATGAAGCGGAAACGACTTTGCGTGTGAAGCAGCCTAAAGGACTTGCTGATTCACTGTTGGCTGATCTACCAATAGGGAGTAGTAATGACACGAAACTGTTAATGAACACATATGCTGAAATTTTGAAAAGCAGATCGGTAGTAGAATCAGTCATTAATAAAACGCAGGCTGACAAACAAGATATACCGGATTATGATGAAATGTTAAAACGTATTTCGACACTACCCGTAAAGGATAGTGAATTATTAAAGATAAAAGTAACGGCAAAATCAGCGGAAGAAGCACAGGTTGTTGCCAATACATTGGTTGATACATTTACAGAAAGAATGACTCTGCTGGTACGGTCTGAACAGTCAGAAGTGCGCAAGTTTATTGGCGAGCGGATGGTAGAATCAAAAAAGGAGCTAGAAAAAGCGGAAAATCTATTACAAAAATATAAAACGGATGAAAATATTGCAGCCCCTACTGAAGAAACAAAAGCTATAGTAGAGAGGCTTTCTGCTATTAACAAACTATCAGCAGAAAACACGGTAGCCCTTGCCGCTGCACAGGCCAAAGTTAGTAGTGTGAATAGAGAATTGGCGGAGGAAAAACCAGGGTTTGTAGCTGACAGTCCCCTTATTCAACAATACAAAGGTAAGTTAGCTGATTTAGAAGTCCAATTAGCGACATTATCTCAGAATTTTACGGATAAGCATCCTCAGGTAATGTCTACACGAGCTGCTATTATAGAGACAAAAGCCAAATTAAATACCGAATCAGCCCGTGTACTGAATGCAGAAGCTCCCTCAATGAATCCAATACACTTAGGGCTATTACAAGGGAAGATAGAAGCAGAAGCTGAGATTGCTGCTGGCAGTGCACAGAAGGAAGCGATTAGCAAAATAGTAGCAGATGGCGAGAAAATACTAAACAAATTACCTGCGAAGGAACAGGGGCTAATACGTGTAATGCGTGATGCTACAGTTGCGCAAGAAATATATGTCATGTTGGCAAAACGCCATGAAGAAGCACGGATCAGCGAGGTCATGCAACCTACCGATGTGCAGATCATTGACGTAGCTGCCATGCCAGTTAAACCGATCAGTCCCAAAAAGACACTCAATGTGATCATTGCTGCGGCACTGGGCTTATTTACCGGCCTAGGAATAGCCTTCATGACAGAATATATGAATAGAACGGTGAAAAGTGTAGAGGATGTTAGAGATTATCTTGATCTTCCTGTGTTAGGAAGTATTCCGCATTTTGAAAGTGAAATGAAATTGGTAGCAAACCCTGGCATGTGGGCGAATATCAAAAAGTTAGTAATGGCTAAAACCAACAAGGGAGAATAATAATGAGTACTGATAAATACAAGCTTATTGTACATGAAGAAGCTAAATCCCCAATTGCTGAAGCGTACCGTACACTAAGAACGAATATTCAATTTTCAAAAACAGATGGTCAATTACAAACGATCCTGTTCACTAGCTCTGGACCAGGTGAGGGCAAATCAACGACGCTAGCAAATACTGCAGTTGCATTGGCTCAGTCCGGCAAGAAAGTTATTATGATGGACTGTGATTTTCGGAAACCGACCTTGCATAAAATATTTAGTAAGAAAAATCAGGGCATTACGAATATTTTGGTTGAGGAATTTTATGCTGAAGATTTGATCCAAGAAACACTGGTGGAAAATCTCAGGATATTGACCAGTGGGCCGATCCCCCCTAATCCCTCAGAATTACTGGGGTCTACAAAAATGCAGGGTTTATTAAACTATCTGAAAGAACAGGCTGATTATTTAATTATTGATGCACCGCCAGTAATTGCTGTTACAGATGCTTGTGTAATGGCTTCTAGAGTTGATGGCATTGTTTTAGTTGTCAATTCTGGTATGGTTCGCCCTGAAATGGCCCAAAAAGCGAAAGATTTGTTGATAAAAGCCAATGGGCATTTGTTAGGAGTCATTTTGAATCGTGTGGAGATAGAGGAAGAGTATGCTTATTACTATTATTACTATGGAAGTGATACGACTAAGATAGCGAAGTAGATATCTTAAGCGTATAAATAATTTAATTTGAGGTGATTTTGTGCAAAGGCGATTTCCCATGCTGAGAAAGTTAATATTATTAATTGGTGACATGGGGCTATTGGTACTGGCGACATATTTAGCAGTCGTTATGGTCTTTTATGATCGTACCTCTCAAATGAACTTGCCTACGTATTACAATATGACTCCAATTATGATTGTAACTGCAGGTATTTTATTCAATATAAACGGACTCTTTTCACTGTCCCGCAAAAAATTCAGTGAACTATTACTAAGTTTGGGGGTAGCACTGTTTAATTTATTGGTTGTGATGATGGCTATCAGTTTTTTCTTAAGAGAGTTCGGTTATTCGCGTAGTGTGTTGTTCATTACAATGATGCTGCAATTCACAATGCTGGCAGTTTGGAAATATATTTTTTGGCAGGCGGAAAAGGCTTTAGGTAAACGTAAAAATACACTGCTGATTGGTAATCCAATCGAGTGTGCAAGGCTTATTGCTCGTTTACAAGCGCAGCCACAGTTAAACTATAATGTACGATATGTTTGTACGGATTGTGAGAGTGAGGCCTGGAAAAATGTCAATCAAGACATTGATTTAATTATTGTCTGTGCCGAATTGAGTTTGAAAGATAAGGCTGAAATCGTTCACTATTGCCACGCCAATAATAAACAAGTATTTCTGATTCCCAACATGTACGAGATATTCTGCAGTGGAGTAGAACTGGATAAGATTGATGACATCCCAGTCTTTTATCCTTGTTATCTAAAACCGGCATTAGAGCAGCGTACTTTAAAACGCATGCTTGATATAGCCGTTTCAGGCACAACCCTATTATTTATATGGCCCTTACTCATTCTTGTGGCAATAGTCATAAAATTCGATAGTCCAGGTCCCATATTATACAGCCAGATCCGGACAGGACGTGATGAGCAAGAATTTAAAGTTTATAAGTTTCGTAGCATGCGTGCAGATGCGGAGAATGCTACTGGCCCCGTATTAGCTGGGGAAAACGATCCAAGAATTACAAGATCGGGAAAATTCTTGCGTGCTACCCGTCTTGATGAATTGCCTCAGCTTTTTAATGTGCTGTTAGGTGATATGAGCATTGTGGGACCTCGCCCGGAGCGTCCATTTTTTGTTAAACAATTCAAGGCAGAAATACCTGAATATATATACCGGCACAATGTCAAACCAGGGATTACAGGTTTGGCTCAGGTGTATGGAAAGTATAATACTACGCCGTATAATAAGCTGATTTATGATTTGATTTATATACAAAAATGCAATGTGCTAACGGATTTGGTTATAATGCTACAGACAATAAGAGTCCTAGTAACCAAAAGTAGCACCGAAGGGGTTAAGAGTAGCCATGGGAAGGCTGATCTGTCCAGGTATGAAATTGACCAAGTTGGATGATTTGCTAACAGAAGGAGGAGATTATGAAACTAGCATTTGTATGCAGTAATTATGGTTCTATACAGGACGGGATAGGTCATTATTGCAGCAAGATAGTAGAAAAAATTAATGAAATATACCCAGCATATACAGTCAAAGTGTTCACAGGTAATACCTTAGGGAGTGGCAAGACGAGTCTTGTCATTTCTCTAGCCATGACTGTTGCATTATTTCGTAGTGCTTGTAGTGTAATTTATGGACGTACCAATTGTGTTATTGTTGAGTACCCTTTCTATGAATGGAATCCAATGATTTTACTTGCTATTTGGTTCAATAAAGTTGCACTTTGGATATCTCGAGGGAAATTAATCATTTCTTTACATGAGTATAAGCGCGCAAATTTCTTAAGGCAGTATATGATTAGGCATATATTAGCCATTAGTGACATTATTTTTGCAACGGAACCTCAGGATATAGCTGGCTTGATACATTGCAAGAAAATAATATATCAGCGTTATATTCCAAGCAATATTGAGCCTAATGTTAGGTCTTTTGAACATCGTTTTAAGCCGAATAGTTTCTGCTATTTTGGGCTAATATCAAAGACAAAAGCTTTTGAGGAAATGCTGGAAGGTTGGAAGACCTTTAACCGTAAAGGAATTTATGAGCTGCATATTTGCACCAGTTCCGATTATGTGTATCTTATAGATGATATGATGAAATACAATATCTCAGTACACTTGCGATGTAATGAAAGGGAAGTATCAGAAATATTATCTATGTGTGATTTTGGAATACTGCCAATTATGCCTTGTGTAAGTACCAATAATGCAACGTTGAAGGCAATATTGGTACATGGGTGCATACCGATTGGTAAAATAGATCCAGAATGTGATGAATTTGAAAAACTCTTTATAAAAATGGAGAGTTATCATCCGAGTGCTTTTGCGGTAGCGATTGATAAAGCGGTGTCTCTGACCCTGCAAGTAAAGGAAGATCTAAGGGCTCAGGGGACTTTCTATGCAAGAAACTTCACAATCGAAAAGACATGTCGGGAAATCATTGAGAATATTTCTGAGGTGCGTTATGAAAATTCTGCAAGTAAATAAACTGTTTTATCCCCATGTAGGGGGAGTGGAAAAAGTAGTTTTAGACTTATGTGAGCAATTATCAGGTGATGTGGGGATGAATGTTTTAATAGCAAATAATTCTTTTTGCAGAAAAAATGAGACGATAGCCGGTGCTAATATTGAAAGAGTTCCAAGCGTAGGAACTCTGCTATCTATGCCGATTGCCCCCCTTTTTCCTTTTCATATTGCAAAATATACCGCAGTAGATCTAATGCATTTTCATTTTCCCTTCCCCTTGGGGGAAATTTCGTATCTTATGAATCAGTGGCATCTAAAGGCTCGTACCGTTGTTACTTGGCATTGCGATATTGTGAGACAGAAGAAAGTTCTAAAATTATATACTCCCTTATTACACAAATTTCTTCAAAGTATGGATTGTATTGTTACGACATCTCCAAATATGATTGAACACTCTGAATTTCTTCAGCCATATCGTGATAAATGTAAGGTTATACCTCTAGGGATTAACCCCAAACAGTTTGAACCTAACAAGCAAGTACTTGCAGATGCGGCTAAAATAAAAATTAGGTATAAACGCCCAATACTATTTTTCATGGGAAGGCTAGTTAACTATAAAGGCTTATCTTATCTGATTGACGCTATGCAAGATATAAATGCAGATTTATTAATTGGAGGATCTGGGAAAATTCGATTAGAACTTGAACAGCAGGTTCAAGACCGAGGCCTCCAAGATAAGATACATTTTACAGGATTTATAAGTGATGAGGATTTACCAGCATATTATCATGCATCGGATATATTTGTACTTCCTTCTATTGACCCGAGCGAAGCATTTGGGATTGTGCAACTTGAAGCACAAGTATGTGGCGTTCCGGTTGTTTCAACGAACCTAAATACGGGTGTGCCATATGCTAATCTTAATGGTGTTACAGGGATCGTAGTAGATCCAGGAAATTCAAAAGAGTTGTCACGAGCTATAAATAGTCTTCTTAGTGATGATAGCAGGCGAAGGCTGTTAGGGGTGCAAGCTCATGAACGTGTAATGTCTGAGTTTACAGTACAAGCAATGGGGAAAGCGTACTTTGAATTATACAAACAACTATGTGAAAAATGAATATTATCAACTGGGGGCATGAAAATGAAAATACGCGTTAGTCATATTTCCAATACCTATAATAATGGTAGTTTTATGATGGCGATTAATTTAATACATCATCTTGTAGCAAAAATACCTTCCAATACTGTATTTTATACAGATGCACCAAATGATAGCAATATGATGCGGTTGACCTCTTCTTTGCCGAATGTGGATGTAGTTGGTCGAGAATGTGATGAGAAACTTTTTGCCAATCCTAATAACGGATTAAAACCTATACGCATAATGAAATTATATATGAACAAGCTATATCAAATTGTTATGGATAAGGCCAATCTGCATGTTGTTTTAGGTGGGGATGACTTATCCGAGTATTACGGTACAAGCTACTTAGTGTATGGCTTACTAAGCATTTATTTATATTCACTTAAAATGCCAGTGTATTTGGTTGGCCAAACAGTAGGACCATTTACTGGCTGGCGTAAATATATTGCATGTTTTGTATTAAAACGCTGCAATATCTATACTCGCGAAAAATTAAATTTCAATTATCTAAGGGATGAATTGGGTTTAAGCAATATACAGGAATCGAGAGATCTTGCATTTCTAGAACTACCGGGACAGAATGATATCACGCTAAAACAAAGTTTATTAAGTCGTTACGGATTGCAGGAAGAAAAATATATAACAATTGTACCTTCGGGTTTATATGCTCATTATTGTAGGAATCAAGAAGCATATGTTCAAAACTTTGTAAATGTCATTCGCAAACTCAAAGCAGGAGGAGTCCACAGTTCTTATAAGATTGTTTTGTTACCTCATGTTATTAATACAGAATCTGATGATCGATTTATCATTTCTAAAATAATGGAGTTGCTTGATAAGAAGGAAGATATAGTGACTATATTCGATGAGTTAATGCCAAATGAACTTAGGATGATATTGGGGAATGGATATTTTACAATAACTGGGCGCATGCACGCTGCAGTATCTACATTTCAAATGGGAAGGCCGGCAATCAGTCTTGCATACAGTGTAAAGTATAAAGGCGTTATTTCAAGTGGACTTGATATGGATGATCTTGTTCTAGATTGCAGTGATTCGAGTAGGTGGGCATCGAATTTAGTCGCAGAAGACATAATGTCCTGTATTGATTTGATAGATAAGGATTATTTAGTGATGAGAAGTAAAATAGTATCTAAAGTATCTGAATCAAAAGATCTTGCTGAAAAACAAATAGTGGCGATTAGCGAAAGGCTGATTTCGCCAACGGGCCTGTATCCAAAGGCATGTGTCGATGAATATTAAAGTGAGTATTGTTGTTCCTGTATTTAATGCGAAACAATATCTGGATCATTGCTTGGAGTCGCTTAGATCACAGACTCTTGATGAAATTGAAATATTGGTTATAGATGATGGAAGTACAGATGAGAGTGTGGCAATCATTTCAGAGTATTCTCAAAAGGATTCACGGATTAAGCTTATTTGCAAAGAGAATTCTGGAGTGAGCGATACTCGAAATGTAGGTCTCATAGAGGCAAAGGGGCAATATATTGGATTCGTGGATTCCGATGATTGGATTGAACCGAAAATGTACGAATCTATGTATCGGCAGGCAATTGCTTTAAACGTTGATATAGTAAGATGCGGTCTGACAATGAATCGAGAAGACAGCAGTCTTATCGAAGAAATCACTCTGCCCTATGAACAAGAGATACCTTACAAAAATGGTGATATATGGAGTAAATTTATTAGAATGCTTATTGGGACATCGTTTACGGAGGCAAATCTTAGGTATGATAAGGCCCTCGCAGGATATTCTTGTGTGCACCTATATAACCGGAAGTTTCTTTTATCATATAATATGAAGTTTGATACCCAACTGAAAGTGTATGAAGATTTATTGTTTAATCTCACTGCATATAGCCATGCCAAAGCCGTTGGAATTATGAATAAACTGTACTACCATTATCGACAAAATTCTTTGTCAGCGTGCAATCGTTATAAGCCTGACTTAGAACATAATCAGGACTTGATGGTTAACCATATCACAAATTTTATAAAAGAGCACAAATTAGATGAAGAGTATACTAAAGCATTAAGCTATCGAATCTTTTTTGATACTCTTTGGGCAGTATCAAATATCTTCAGCCGATATAATCATGAATCATGGAAGACAAAGAGTAAACGTGTACAAAATCTATTTTCTAAAGAACATGTACGCAACTCATTTTTTACTTTGAAATCTTCGGGACTATCATTACCAAAGCGCCTGCTACATCTAATTATTAAAAGTAGGCTGTATTCGTTACTTTCAGTACTTTATTTTGCCAAAGGTAAGATGAATGATAGGAGTGTGTGCAGAAATGGATAGCAACCCTAAAATTCTCGTTATTGCCCAAACCAATATGATTAGCGGAGCCGAAACAGTAATGGGCGAATATATGGCAAATAATCGTGATGTAGAAATCCTTGTTTATACTAATAAGCTATCTTCGGTCCGACAATATTTTGAAAACCTGTTAGGTTCTGATTCAGTACTATCTGCAAATTCCATGAGATCTTATCTTGTTAAGCAAAATCCGCTACTTTTACCTTTATATATTTTGAGTCTTTTATTAAATGTATGGCGTGCAATCAGCATAGCTAACAAGAATGGTATTAACATAATCTATGGGAATAACAGTACGGATCTAGGAACTTTATGTTTAATAAAAATATTCAAGGGGCAAAGATTCCGTGTAATCGCTCATTGCCATGACATGCTTACTATGAAGACTCTTCCTGGAATTTATCTGAAGATGTTTTCTAGGTTGCTAGATGTGATACTCGTTCCATCTCAGGCTACTAAGAGGCGTTTAGAATTGTTATGTTACGGTAGTTGTGATATAAAAGTGGTTTATAATGGTCTATCCTTAAAAACGGCAATATACAATACGGAAGGGGAGTCGTCAACTCTTGTGCATAACGAATTTCAAGAGAAAAAAGTAATTGGATTTGTGGGCACTATCTGTCATCGTAAGAGACCCGATATTTTTTTAAATATAGTAAGTCAATTGTTATTGATTCGCAATGACATTGCTGGTGTTATGGTTGGAAAAGTTATTGAGGACGAAGTTGGTAGGGAAGTTGAAGGGCGCATACAAGAAGAAGCATTACCTGTTCGTTTTTTAGGTGAAGTGCCTCATGATGAGTTGTTATCCTTGTACCAGCGTTTTGATTTGTTGGTGCTTACAAGTGATAGAGATCCACTTCCAACAGTGCTAATAGAAGCTATGTCACAAGGATGTCCAGTCTTTGCGCGAGATGTCGATGGCGTTAACGAAATTATTATAGATGGCGAAAGTGGCTATATTTTTGATTATGAGTACAAGATAGGAGAAATTGTTTCGAAGATCTGTAGCATACTGGATAGCAATGAACTTCGTAGTTGCGTTAGTATGCGCGCTAAAGAGGTCGTTGCCGATCAATTCTGTATAGAACGCAAGATAAAGGAAATCAATCAAATAATTCGTGACATAAAGGGCGGGTTTGACGCTAAATGCGGGGTTAGTTAGATGAAAAAAGAAAGCGTAACGAATAGTCTTTGGTTTTTACTAGGATTTTTAGTTTTCTTCAATTTTTATATCGTTATTTTACCCTTCGAAAAACCACCTCGTGTGACGGATATCATTGGATGTTTAGTAACAATGTTTGTGCTTTTACGACTAAATATAGTAATGGAAATCAAGTTTCATATCTTCGATTTTTTGTATTTAGTAGCTATAAGCTTATGGTTGATGAAAGACTTACTAATTATTGGGCCAAGTAGCTTAATTATAACATTTCGGTGGATCATAGCTTTTATGATCGGGTTAGTTATTGCTCGAGTACCGTTCCAATCTACGTATCGATATAAGGTAATGGTAGGTATGGTTTGCGGTGCCGCGGCAAATATTGTAGTTATTCTTCTGCAGATTAATGGTAATTTTGATTCTATGGTCGCGCTTGGACTTGGTTCGAGAGATTCTTGGTACGCTAACATTGGTAGCTCGATTAGATATGCAGGCTTATTTGAATACCCAAATGCGCTGGCTCTTGTTACTAGTATTAGTCTTCCATTATCATTGGGACTAGTGCAAGAGTTTCGAAAGCCGTTCTGGGTAGTTATTGTCGGGTTTTGCATAACTGCTTTAGGTTGTGGCCTTACGTATACTCGTGCACCATTTATTGTTTCATGCTTACTAATGTTAATTTGGCTACTAAATGGGCAAAAAAAGCAAGTGATTAGAAATGTAATGATTATTTGCGCTATTATGTCCATTATTTTGCTATTTGGTTTGCCTGGTGGAGAAGATAGATGGTCTGATAGTGTATATATTGAAAATAATAAAAATGATAGACTTTCATCAAATATGGATGCTTTAGAGTTATTAGTCAAGAATCCATTTGGTCTAGGCGCCTTATTTAAAGATCAAGTTAACTTTGCTGTACACAATGCATATTTACAGCTTGGACTAATGGCTGGTATCCCTTTTTTAGGTTTTACTATCTTTCAAATCTTCAGGGCAATTCAAAAATCATTTTTCTTAAAAGGAAGCGAATTATGGGTTGCATTAACTCTTGCCTTAAACTTTTTCTTCGAAGAGCATCTAACAAACCCTACAATTGTTATATTGATAATGTGGATTGTTTTCGCTCCAAAATCCCGATTGAATCTTGAAATTGATAGTTTGAACAAGAGTAAACCAATAGGGAGGCTTCCCATTCGATGAGTATGGCTGCATATCAAAAAAGATAAAAAATAAACAAGAAAAGTAGGAGCTTGAAAGTGAATCAAGTTAAAACTGGGGTACTGTTGTCGTATGTCTCGATATTTATGACAATTATTATAACACTTCTTTATACTCCAATTATGCTCAGGCTTCTAGGTCAGTCTGAATATGGGTTGTACTCACTTATCGGCTCGGTGGTGGGGTATCTTAGCATATTAGACCTAGGTCTTGGTAATGCCATAGTAAGGTATACTGCTCGGAATAGAGCCTTAGGTGATAAAGATGCCGAGTCAAACCTGAATGGGATGTTTTTGGTTCTGTACAGTTTTATTGGAGTTTTAACTGTGATTCTCGGTGCAGTGTTATATTTTCATATCAATGTTATGTTTGGTGCCACTCTCACAGTCCTAGAAATGGAAAAGGCCAAAATTATGGTGATATTGCTAATTTTAAATTTTGCCGTGTCATTTCCTTTAGGTGTTTTTGGCTCAATCATGCAAGCTCATGAGAGATTTATATTTGTACGGCTGATCGGTATACTTCGTTCCATATTAAACCCATGCATCATGTTACCGTTATTATTTTATGGTTATGGATCAGTGTCCATGGTCGTGGTAAATACGGTATTAAATATTAGTTGTTTGCTGGTCAATGTAGTCTACTGTTTTAAGATTTTAAATACAAGGATCTATTTTAAAAAATTTGATGTGATTCTATTTAAGGAAATAGTAGGTTATTCTTTCTTTATTTTTTTGAATGTTATTGTGGATAAGGTTTATTGGAGTACAGGACAGTTTATTTTGGGTATCGTATCTGGAACGGTAATGGTCGCGATTTATTCTATCGCTATACAGCTAAACAATATGTATATCCTAGTTTCTAACTCTATAAGTGGCGTGCTGCTACCTAGGATCACTATGATGGTAGCCAATCATGCCAGTGATGAAGAGTTGTCTCAGATGATGATTAAAATAGGCAGAGTCCAATACGTGATTATGGCATATTTCCTAGGTGGATTTGTACTATTCGGGCAGACCTTTATAAGCCTGTGGGCAGGTCCAAATTATGATGATGCCTATTATATTCTTTTAATTATAATAATACCTATTACCATTCCACTGATTCAAAATGTAGGCATCACTATTTTGCAGGCCCAAAACAGGAATGCATTCAGGTCAGTTGTCTATCTTTCCATTGCAATCCTTAACGTGCTAGTCAGTATTCCATTAGCAAAAGTGTGGGGAGGCTTCGGTTGCGCCGTAGCGACATGTGCATCCTTACTTATCGGCAACGTTGTTATCATTAACATTTATTATTATCGACAGATCGGACTTAATATACCGCTTTTCTGGAAAAATATTGCTAGGATGTCTATGCCGGTGGTGATGTCTTTATTATGTGGGTATGGAATCAATCATTTTATAGTACAGGATAGTTTGTTACTTCTTGCTGGTAAAATAGTAATATTCTCAATCATTTATAGTTGCTTAATGTGGCTATTCGGACTCAATAGCTATGAAAAAGATTTATTTTTGTCGCCAGTTAAAAAGATTTTTATTAAATGTGAAGCTCGTAGAGGTGCATCTTATGATTAATATAATTGATAAAGCCAATTGTTGTGGCTGCCATGCCTGTTCTAATCGTTGTCCGCAGAAGTGTATCAGTATGCAAGCAGACGATGAAGGCTTCTGGTATCCGAAAGTGGATAGTAAAGATTGTATAAATTGTGGTTTGTGTGAAAAGGTGTGTCCGATTCTAAATAAGTCTATTGTCGAGAATCAACCTACAGCGTATGCTTGCCAAATTGAAGATGATCAAATTAGGCAGCAAAGTTCCTCCGGCGGCGTGTTTACAATTGTAGCGGCAAGCGTGCTTGCGAATCATGGCGTTGTTTTTGGGGCAGGCTTCGACAGGGAATTTAACGTACTTCATAGTTCAGTGGATAGCATAGATGATCTTAGTAATTTTAGAGGATCAAAATATGTGCAGAGCTGCATCGGTAATACCTATGAGCAAGCAAAGAATTTTTTGAATCAAGGACGACAAGTTTTATTTTCAGGTACTCCTTGCCAGATTGCTGGGTTTAAGTCCTATCTTGGTAAGGAATATGAAGGAGTAGTTTGTGTGGATATTATTTGTCATGGCGTTCCCTCGCCTTTGGTTTGGGAGCAGTATCGAAATAACTTAAAAAACAATAACGAGCTGATGTCTATTAGTTTTAGGGATAAGGCATTCGGGTGGAAACGGTTTAGTTTGAAAATAACATATAAGAATGACGAAGAGTATATAAAAGACCTAAAGTCCGATGCATTTATGCAAGGTTTTCTTAAGAACGTATACCTGCGTCCATCCTGCTATAATTGCAGCTTCAAAACACTTGCACGCCAGAGTGATATAACACTAGCTGATTTTTGGGGAATAGAAAACATTCTACCTAGTTTTGATGATGATAAGGGCACGTCCCTTATTCTAGTAAACTCCAATAAAGGGAAAGAAATATTTCTAGCCGCGGCAAAGCAAATGAAATATGAAAAAATTGATATAGATCACGCGATCAGGTATAATTCAGCGGCTATAAAATCGGTTGATTATAATCCTAAGAGAGATAAATTCTTTCGAGAATTGCCAGAATCGACAGACATTAGTCAATTGATAGGTAAGTATACGAAAGTTAGTTTTTCAAGAAAAGTGTATATGAAAGTGAGACTGCTGCTTTCACAGATAAAGAGAAAGATTCTTTATTTATGGGATGGAACAGAAAAAAAGGGCACAAATATGAATAATAGTTAGAAACTCTTGCTGATGGTTTAACAAGAAAGTGTAGATATATATTGGAAAGGGGAATAACCTTGAAAATAATTATTCTTGCTGGTGGCGGTGGTACGCGGCTATTTCCATTATCCCGTACTTGTTTTCCAAAACAATTTATGAAAATCGGTAATGATCAATCTCTATTAGTTCAGACGGTTATGCGGTTTGCGCCAGTGGCAAAGGCATCAGACATGGTGATTGTCACCAATCAGGAATATCTTCATTATGTCAAGGCAGAGTTAGTGGCTTGTGGAATGGAAAAGACACATATTTTATTAGAGCCAGTAGGGCGTAATACGGCTCCTGCGATTGCTTTGGCAGCAAGTTATTGTATCGATAAATTGGGGGCAGTTGAAGACGAAGTCATGTTTGTTACTCCTTCCGACCATATTATTCGACAGAACGATCTTTTTATACAGGCTGTTGGGCAGGCAGAGGAAATGGCTAAACTGAATAATATTGTTACTTTTGGAATTAAGCCTAATAAACCCGAAACTGGATACGGATATATTGAAGCCGGTGATGTTTGTGGTTATGGATTCGCAGTAAGGTCTTTTAAAGAAAAACCTGATGAGGCAACAGCCGAGAAGTATTTGGCAGCAGGCTCCTATTATTGGAATTCAGGAATGTTTGGTGTTACAATGGGGCAAATCATGAGAGAATTACGAACGCATCAACCGGAGATATATCAGTTATCAGCTACCAGTTTTGCAGATACCTTAGCTCAATTTGAAGTTATGCCTAATATTTCTATTGATTATGCGGTAGCTGAAAAGTCTGATAAAGTAGTGACCATTCCGTTATTAGCCTATTGGAACGATATTGGCTCATGGGATGCTATCTATGACGTATTGGATAAGGATAAGGATGGCAATGCAGTAAAAGGAGACTGCATACCTATTGATTGTACGAATACACTCATGCTAGGACGTAGTCGTTTGATTGCTGGTATTGGCCTTGAGGATTTGCTAGTGGTGGAAACTGATGATGTCATAGTGGTGGCTAAAAAAGGCGAATCGCAGAAGGTTAAAAGTTTGGTAAATGAGTTGAAGGACCGTGATCGTCGTGAAGCAGATGAGCATACTACCTTATATAGACCATGGGGTAGTACTACGGTGCTAGGTGAGGGACCTGGGTATAAAATGAAACAAGTTAGAGTCAATCCAGGACAAAGACTAAGTTTGCAGATGCATTATCATCGTAGTGAGCATTGGATTGTTACGGGTGGCACGGCACAAGTGATTCTTGGAGACGAAGTGAAAATGGTACATGAAAACGAAAGTGTTTTTATCCCTATGTCTACGAAACATTGTCTGAAGAACCCAGGACGGATTTCGTTAGAGATAATCGAGGTACAGAATGGGAAGTATCTGGAGGAAGATGATATTGTGTGGTTCGATGATGGGGAGGGGGCCCACTCCATAACGGATTAATTATGTAGACATTTTTGTTTGGATAGAAAATGAGGAGATAAAGTCGTTTACGACTTTATCTCCTCGTTTTTATTTCGTATTTGATATAAATGTTTGTTGGATTCTCGTTATTTGTCTGAAAACGCTTTTTTTATACCATGCTTATACAGAATAAATTCTCGGGCTATGTCTAATTCTTTCTGTATATGTTCGGGAAGGTTATCTATTTCATTATCATCATGATTCGTTGTACTTATGCCATCTTCTGAGAAGAAGTCTGATAGAGATATTTCGAGAGCTTTGCAGATTTTTTCCAATGTGATAATATTAGGACTTTTTTTACCAATTTCTATTTCACGCAGGGTCGCTTGTCCGATTTCTGCAAGTTGAGAAAGTTTATTGGTACTATAGCCTTTTTTTGTTCTTAATTGAATAATACGTTCGGCGATAGTCATAATTTAAATCCTCCAATTAACGCTAAAGCAATTATAACATAAAAATAAATAGAAATTTTAACGCGTTAGCATTGACTTGTTAACGCAAAAGCATTACAATAAAACCATTAGGGGGTGATGACTTGAAGAATTTAGCTAACTTTCGTAAGGAGAAAGGTTGGTCCCAAAAAGAGTTATCCGATAAAGCAGGTGTTTCACAAACCTACATATCAGAACTGGAAGCAGGTAAGAAGCAGCCGACCGTTCTTATCGCACAAAAACTTGCTACAGCATTAGGAATCACTTTATCAGAATTGTTAAATGAAGAGTTCGGATCTCCAAAATCGAAAGCCAGTTAAGGAGGTGATGAAAAAGTAAAGCGTAGGAAATTTTTAAAGTAAGATAGCTTGTATCGGCATGAGTAATTCGTTCTATCTCACCTATCTATAGTATAGCGGAAAAGAAAATAGTAAATTCATTTTGTAAGTCATCTCACAAGATCTCTTTAAAAATTGAATTATAGGAGTACTGGGAGGGGAAAAATGATCATCCACGAGTCACTCTTTGTATTGAAAATTTGCGTTCATCATACCTATGAGAAAAAAGAAGGGAATAAAGAGATAGCAATACTGTATTGCAATATGCAGCAGTTAGGGATTGATGGCAATCGTTATGTACAATGTTTTAACCTGGAGGGGCTAACTAGTAAGTTGTTGCATTAAGTGAATCTTGCATATTTGAAGATAGAGGCAAGGAAATGAAGAGGTAGCAATACATATAGAAATACATTTACAGCTGTGGTTTACTGCAGCTGTTTTATTTTTGGAAGCATTGTTGGTATAATAAAGAAACAAAAATTCTTAGCGGGGGAATAGAGAATTTTTTACGTCGTTCTTGTCTTGGTGGCAGGATAGAGATTGGGTTTTGGCGAAAAGTAGTTGATAGAGAGATTACTTTTTTTGTAAATTAAGCTGAAATTGGCTAGCGATAAGGAGGGCCCTGTATTGTTTAGCGAGATAGCAGTTAAAAGAGATGCCTTTAAGGCGTATGATATTCGTGGTAGAGTGCCTGATGAGCTGAATGAGGAAGTGACTTACCGAATTGGGCGAGCTTTTGTGGAATTGTTTGGTGCAAAGCGTGTGGTCGTGGGGCGGGATGTGCGGCTGTCTAGTGAGAGTTTAACGAAAGCATTAATGCGGGGCTTAACGGATAGGGGCTGTGATGTAATAGATATAGGCGTCTGCGGTACGGAGATGGTGTATTTCGCTACCTTTCATCTAGGAGTAGATGGCGGGATAATGATAACAGCTAGCCACAATCCTATGGATTATAATGGCCTAAAGCTAGTGCGTAAAGATGCAAAACCAATTAGCGGCGATACAGGCCTAAGAGAGCTAGAAGAGCGGGTCGTGAATGGTGATTTCTCGCAGGCCAAATGCGCAGGGTTAACCAAAGGTAAGATTAAACCTTACGATGTGATGAAAGAGTATGTAGCCCATTTGCTTACCTATGTAGATGTTTCTGCCTTGAAACCATTAAAAATCGTTGTCAATTCAGGTAATGGTTGCGCCGGTCCTATCCTCGATGCCTTAGAGGAATTATTGCCCTTTACTTTTATTAAAGTAAATCATGAACCAGATGGAACCTTTCCTCATGGTATTCCCAATCCTTTGTTAGTGGAAAATCGAGAGGCCACAGCCAAGGTGGTAAAAGAGAATGGCGCTGACTTTGGTATTGCTTGGGATGGGGATTTTGACCGATGTTTCTTGTTCGATGGACAGGGAGAGTTTGTTGAGGGTTATTATATCGTAGGTTGCTTGGCAGAAGCCTTTTTACGTCATTATCCTGGGGCGAAAATTATTCATGATCCTCGCTTGACTTGGAATACTATTGAAATGGTAGAAGAAGCTGGCGGTACTCCTGTGTTATGTAAAACAGGCCATGCTTTTATTAAAGAACGCATGCGCCGGGAGGATGCAGTTTATGGTGGGGAAATGTCAGCTCATCATTATTTTAGAGATTTTGCCTATTGTGATAGTGGTATGATTCCTTGGTTATTAGTCGCAGAAAATATAAGTGTGTCTGGAAAATCTTTGTCTGAGTTGGTAGGAGAACGGATTAAAAAATTCTCTGTGAGTGGTGAGATCAATCGCCGCGTAACAGATGCACATAAGGTAGTCGAGGAAATAGAGAAGCAGTTTGTCCTAGAGGGGGCTACCGTGGATCGTACTGATGGGCTTAGCGTGGAGTATCAAGATTGGCGGTTTAATTTACGGATGTCCAATACGGAACCGTTACTTCGTCTCAATGTGGAGAGCAGGGGTAATATGTTGTTGATGCAGGAAAAAACGGCAGAATTACTGGCTTGTATAGAAATGTTAGGAAAATGAATAGGATTGAAGGACTGATGGAGTAAAAAAATCGAACCACAAAGGCACAATGCTGCTAGCGCAGCACACAAAGAGGATAAGAATAGACTTGGGCTGTGTAAAAAAATCTTTGTGTACTTTGTGTCTTTGTGGTTCAAAAGAAAAAGTAAGGATGGTGCATTATAGATGGTAAGAGGTCATGGAAAAGTTCGTAAGGCGGTTATTCCAGCAGCGGGGATGGGCACTCGGTTTTTGCCCGCGACGAAGGCGCAGCCTAAAGAGATGTTGCCCATTGTTGATAAACCCGCTATTCAATATATTATTGAAGAGGCAGTACAGTCAGGAATTGAGGAAATCCTTATTATCACCGGGCGGAATAAACGTTCTATAGAGGATCACTTTGATCGATCCGTTGAATTAGAGATGCTGTTAAAAGAACAGGGAAAATACGATTTGTTGAACCTTGTTGAAGAAATCGCTGATGTCACCATACATTATGTACGCCAAAAAGAAGCCAAAGGCCTAGGGCATGCGGTGTTATGTGCCAAACAGTTTGTAGGGAATGAACCCTTTGCCGTGCTCTTGGGGGATGATATTATCGATGCCAGCGTACCTTGTTTGAAGCAAATGATGAGTGTCTATGAAGATTGCCCTAGTACAATTTTAGGAGTACAGGAAGTACCCCGGGATAAGGTGTGTAATTATGGGATAGTAAAACCGAAACCAGTAAAACAAAATTTATGGCAGGCTGTGGACTTGGTGGAAAAACCAGCTACTAGCGAAGCTCCTTCTCGCTTAGCAGTACTGGGGCGGTATATTCTTCAGCCTGAGATTTTTGACATTTTAGAAAATACCCAGCCAGGTAAGGGTGGAGAAATACAGTTGACTGATGCTCTGCGAACCTTGGCGATAGAAAAGAACTCTGTATATGCCTATAATTTTGATGGACGTCGTTATGATGTAGGGGACAAGCAGGGTTATTTGGAAGCAACCATTGAATTTGCTTTGAAACGTCCTGATCTGCGGGATAAGTTCTTGCCTTATCTATTGAAGACCGTAGGGTCTTTAGGCTCTAGTAAAGAAGGTAGTGGTGGAGATTGTAAGTAGCTTTGGCTAAATAATAAGAGGGGGTTATTGAATGAGTAATCAGAAAGATTCTTGTATAACATTGGCCTCGGGGTTTTCATTTGACTATGGCAATCTGTACGGTGCAGGAAAGGTAACAGCAGACGATGTGAAGGCTTTAAGTGAGAGGTTGGCTGCTGCTGAAGAGGCGGTTGTATATATGCGCTCTACAGGAGAAGTGCGGGGACATTTATCTAAAGATGGCACCCCAGAAAAGGTACTCTTTACCCAGCTGCCTTATGTAGTAGAGGGGAATCTAAATTCGCCACCTTCCATTGGAAGGTTAAAAGAGTTTGGCAAATCTCTGCAAAATAGAGTGGACGCTGTAGTGTCTTTTGGGATTGGCGGTTCCTATTTAGGGAATAAGGTATTGTTTGATGTACATTGCGGCGAATTTTGGAATTCCAAAAGTTTGAAAGAGCGCAATGGATATCCTAAACTGTACTTTAATGGGAATAATATTGATGCGAGACGGACTGCTGACATGGTAGAACATCTTTTGGCAGAGGCCCGCTTGAAGGTTGTACATGGTCAATCGGACAGCTATAAAGTAACCTTAGTAGTTATCTCGAAATCTGGCGGAACCCTAGATACCATGTCTACCTTTATGGTAGTGTATGATGCCTTAAAACGTCAGGCACCTCTATTAGAGATTGAAGTAGTCGCGGTAACGGACCCTGCCGAAGGAGAAAAAGCTACTTTACTCAAGAAGTTGGCTGCAGAACAAGGTTGGCCTACCTTTAGTGTTCCCGATGGGGTAGGTGGACGGTTCAGTATCTTTTCTGAGGTTGGACTGGTGACGGCAGCTTGTATCGGTTTCGATATCGATGCCTTCTTAGCAGGAGCACAGGCTATGGATAAGGTATGTCAGAATGCTGATATATACCAAAATCCTGCGAAGCTGAATGCGGCGCTTAAATTTATCGCAGCGGAGAAATATGGTCGCGATATTGAAGTCTTTATGCCTTATGCAGATTATCTAAAATCTGTGGCGGAGTGGTACGTCCAATTGTTAGCAGAGTCTTTAGGCAAACGTACCGATCGGGAAGGTAAGGAAGTATTCTACGGACGGACTCCCATTGTAGCCGTAGGAACTACAGATATGCATGCGCAGACGCAGCAGCATCAAGATGGTAAGAAGGATAAAGTGGTCCAGTTTGTAAAAATAGTAGAATGGGAACAGGATGCTATTATTCCTGATGTGTTTCCAAAGGCAGCAAAACTGTCCGAGATCTCTTCCCTTCGTCTTAGTCAAGCTTTGGATGTAGCGCGGGAGGCAAATGCGCAGGCTTTGATTAATGATGAGCGTTTTAATGCAACCTTTGTATTACCACGGTTAAATGCATATCATTTAGGGGAATTGCTCTACATGCTGGCATTATCTGTAGCGTATGAAGGGGAATTGGCTAATGTAGATGCTTTTGACCAGCCAGGTGTAGAAGCGTACAAACGAATAATGGGGCCAAGGTTAACGGCTATGAAAGCAAAATAATTTTCTTTAGTTGTAAAAATCCTGTTAGAATTAACAGGATTTTTGCCTTTTTTGTAGAATTTTACACAAAGAAGGTGGTGGTGGTGGTTATGACAATTAGCATTATGATTGCAGATGATCATGCCCTATTACGGCAAGGAATTCGCAATATTCTGGAATTAGAACCAGATTTTCAGGTAATTGGTGAAGCTAGTGATGGGGAAGAAGCAATCGCGAAAACCATTACCCTAGCACCGGATATTCTTTTGCTCGATATAAATATGCCAAAAGTGAATGGTCTGGAAGTGATTAAAAGAATCACAGAAGAGCAGCAAAACAGTAAGATTATTGTATTGACCATGCATGATGACGAAAGTTATGTACTAGAAGTAGTAAGAACTGGCGCGGCGGGTTATCTACTAAAAGATATTGAACCAGGAATGTTAGTAACGGCGATTCGTAAGGTATATAATGGTGAGTCTTATATCTATCCTACCTTGGCTAAGAGTTTATTCTCTGAAATCAGTCGTTGTCATGAAAAGACGCCTGAGGCATTGACGAGTATAAAGCATCGTAGGGAAGAGGGGCTTACTTACCGAGAACTGGAAGTCCTGCAATTGGTTTGCAAGGGTTTAAGCAACTTAGATATTGCCAAGACTATGTTTTTGAGTGAAAAAACCATTAAAAATCATCTGACGAGTATTTTTCGCAAAATCTCTGTAAATGATCGTACCCAGGCGGTACTTTATGCGATAAAAAATAAGATTGTTACTCTAGAGTAAATGCAAAAAATGATTGAACCACAAAGATACAATGCCAACTATCGCGTCGCACAAAGGAGGCGTTCTATAGTGTCCTTTGTACTTTTGTGGTTTAATCATTTTAACGCTCCTTGCACTTCTAATATATTATTTGCATATCATATCCTATCCCATAATGAAGGGGGTAGGATATTTTGTTTTTTTCTTATTCGATGAGTGTAATTTTGTTATCACTGGCCATGTACGGTATTTGGTATTTTATTCGGGATCTTTGGAAATGGTGGCTTGCCCCGCGTTTCATATCTGTGCCAAGTTGTAGTTTTTTGGTCGTGGTAAAAGATTTAGATTATAGAGTGGAAGGCTTGCTGCGGTATTTGGCTCATGAAATAGAACGGGCCGAGGTTGATTGTGATATTGTAGTAGTAGATGTAAGTTTGGATGATTTGACATCAGTCATTTTAGAGCGACTAGCGGAAGAACTCCCAGATATTAGTATAATGTCATTTCCTACTGGTATACGCCCTGTGGGCGAGGCCATTGCTTTGTGCCGTGGTGCCGTGGTTCATGTAATGGATTTAGCCAACCGAATGAGTGCCGAGGATTTTATGGTGGCAGTTTGTGGTCTCCTTCGTCAAGACTATCAAGAAGTTATGGTCAAGCGGGTAGCCAGATAATGGGATTCGGAATATGAACCGCAGAGGCACAGAGTACACTGAGGGGAATTATAATGCAATAATCCAACCTCTCCTCTGCGTTCTCTGCGCCTCTGCGGTTAAAGCTCCATCGTGTGCTTTCATTCTTTCTTATGTTTCAGCACTAAAATATCATAGATAATCTCCACCAACTTTTGTGCGATAGGCATAAGGTCAGGGTGGGCATCAGGGGATTGTACGGTGTGAGAAATTGCCAGTCTAGCAGATTGTAGATGTTTATTAACTGTATCTGAAGTCCAAAGAACAGGAATGTTCGTACCACCTGTAAGACTGACAATGGCTTGGTAAGTAATAAGGCTATTTTCGGCTACGCCAGTTACGGCATGGTAATTGACGTAGCCTGTACTCGTGTCTCCAGTAATGCGAGGAATTCTAGTTTTAACCGGACAGAGGACAAGTCCAGGGGCTAAGGGGAGCGGCTGTAGAACGCGTCGTCCTGTTGCGCGGGTTGTATGCTCTCTTAGCGCGATCAGATCTTTCGAGCGGCTGTGAGCCAAGCGGCGCAAGATTGTTCGAATTTGTGTCTTAGTTGATATTTCTTGTCCGTCAGTGGTAATGATCGTAGTAGTATCGCCAGCGTTGGTATAACGGGGAAGTATGGCGGCAATCTGATTGTAATTTGGCATTTTCTCTAACATAAAAAGCTCCTTTAAATCGAACATGTGTTCGATGTTTTTGTTTTTATAATAACAAAAATTGGATGAAATGACAAGGAAATTAATAAAGAAGACTTGATTCAGATGGAATTTTAACTCCATCTGAATCTTAGCCCTTCTTATCCAGGGACGTAGCCACTCTTAACTCCCACTTGAAAAAAAGGGGAGTTTTAGAGCGGTTTAGTCATCGAATAAAGGGATTTTTTGTATAGTAAGTCTTATTCTGTCGCATACTGAATAGCAATGAGGGAATAAGGAGGGAAAAATCATGTTGAATGAACGACTGGACAATGTAGAGGAAGGTTACAGATGCAATCGTTGTGGTGGTATGTTTTCTTCCTATCATGATAATATAGTACGATGTCCATTTTGCTCTATGATCTGTGATGAAGTGAAATGTCGTGTCATAGAGACAAGTAATGAAGAATATTAATAAATAATAATAATAAATAATAGTTTAGTTACAGGAAATTCATGGGTTGTGTCGAAAGAATAATAACAAACAAACCCTTAGCCTCAATTTTGCTTTTGGGAATTGTGGCTGAGGGTTCTATTGTTAATTCGAAAAAGGGGTTGATATGTATGGCTTATGGTAAAACCGCAAATGAAGGAACCAAGGATTCTGGATTAGAACAAGTATTGATCTGGTTACGCGAAGATCTCGTAGGAGAATTGGAAGCAATCAACCAATACCAGGCTCATATTGATAAGATTGATAATGAGGAAGTTAGAGAATTATTAGAACATATTCGGGATGACGAAAAAGAGCATGTCGCTGAGATTACTCATCTTTTAGCTCGCATTGACATGATTCAACGGGAGAAATTTGCCGAGGACCATACAATGGCCCCCGAACAACGTGTTGTAAATGAAGGCGCAAAAGAAGTGGATGAAAAAGTAGCAACAATTGGCAATATGTTTGGACAAAAATAGATTAAAAAGAGAGGAGAGATAACTATGGATATTTTAGATCGCGATTCAGCACCGTTGACGGAGGCTGAATGGTCAAAAATTGATGAGGCTGTAGTTACTACGGCTCGTCGTATGTTAGTAGGCCGGAAAGTAATTGAAGTTCTTGGACCTATGGGCCCTGGAGTCTATACCATTCCTTATTCCGTTTTTAGTGGAACTTCTTCAACGGGTATTGATATGGTGGGAGAGCAGGACGATTTTATCGTAGCACCTAGTTCTCGTGCTACTACTAGCGTACCTATGCTTTATAAAGATTTTAAAATTATGTGGCGTGATGTGGAAGCCGACCGTCATATGGGATTACCCCTTGATGTGAGTACGGCTGCAGTCGCTGCCAACTATGTAGCAGTTCAAGAAGACAATCTTATTTTTAATGGTAATAAAGAACTTGGCCAAGTCGGTTTGATGAATGTTCAGGGTCGTAAGACTGTGAAAATCAGCAATTGGGATGAGCCAGGCAGTGCTTTGGCAGATGCAGTAAAAGCGGTAAGTGCTTTAAGTGAAGCTGGACATTATGGTCCTTATGCTATGGTAGTGAGCCCTGTACTTTTCGGCCGTATGGTACGAGTGTATGGAAATACTGGCATGCTTGAATTAGACCAGGTGAAAGCTTTAATTAGTGGTGGGGTTTATTATTCCAACACAATTAGTGGTAATAAGGCTGTCGTATTAGCGACTGGTGGTCATAATGTAAACTTGGCAGTTGGTCAAGATATGACGACTTCTTACATGGGACCTACTAACATGAATCATGTGTTCAGAGTGCTAGAAACAACAGCTTTATTAGTACGTCGCCCAGATGCTATTTGTACAATTGAGTAGTAGGTAGAAAAGATTTTAACCGCAGAGGCGCAGAGGAAGCAGAGATGGTGGGGTAAATATGCCCGCTCTGTGTTCTCTGTGCCTCTGCGGTTATTTTCTTCCGTCTTCATCCCTTGCAGGTCCTACAGTTGCCGAGTATAATGTTATAAGAATAAGTACAGCCTTGCGGGGTTTGTTTGAGGTGGATACATGGGAACATTGCGGGTAGAAGGCTTGCATAAGGCTTTTGGTATTGAAACATTATTTACAGATGTAGCGTTTGAGCTAGGGCGGGGAGATACTTTTGGCCTCATCGGGGCGAATGGTACAGGCAAGACGACGCTGATGCGTTGTTTACTCGGTCTGGAGTCCATTGATGGCGGGCGGGTAGCGGTGCCCGTTGGTGAAACAATTGGTTATGTACAGCAGGATGCTAGTTTAAGCCAAGGGACACTCTATGAAGAATTGTGTTCAGCCTATGAGGATGTCTTAGCCTGTCAGAGGAAAATGCATGAGCTAGAGCAGGTCATTGCTGTAACCAAAGAGGAAACTGCTTTAGAAGGGCTGATGAAGGACTATGCTAAAGTAGTCGAAACCTTTGAACGAGGTGGGGGCTATGAATATGAAAATATCATTCGCCGAGTTGCTTTTGGTTTAGGTTTTACTAGCGAGGATTTTTCAAGGCGGATTGAAACCTTTTCTGGTGGACAAAAGACACGAATTTGTTTGGCAAGGGCGCTAATTCGCCAACCAGATTTCTTGTTTTTGGATGAGCCGACAAATCATTTGGACATTGGAATGGTTGAGTGGTTGGAGGATTTTCTCGTAGGATATCCAGGGGGCGTACTCATTATTTCTCATGACCGCTATTTTCTTGATAAAGTAGTGAATCGGGTCATTGAATTAGAAAATAAGGCCCTAACTGCTTATAAAGGGAACTATACTTCTTATATGCAGCAGAAAGCGGAACGTATGGCAGCCTTAGAAAATGCGTATGAAAAGCAGCAAGACCATATTGCCAAAACACAAGCATATATTACGATGTATCGGGCGGGAATCAAGTCTAAGCAAGCCAGAGGGCGGGAAAAACAATTGCAACGTTTGGAACGAATTGTATTGCCTGCTGACATTGCCCGTTTTGATTTTTTTGGTTTCAATCCTCCTAGTGAATGTGCCGAGCGAGTAGCGGAATTAGAAGAAGTAGCAGCGGCCTATGGAGAACGAAAAATTTTCGAAAAACTGTCTCTGCTTATTCGTAAGGGAGATGGAGTTGCTCTAGTAGGGCCTAATGGTGCAGGCAAAACTACCTTATTAAAATTATTGACTGGTGAATTGGCTCCTGTCAGCGGTAGAGTCAAACTTGGTAGCAGAGTCAAGGTAGGGTATTTTTCTCAGGAACATGAAGGTCTGAATGGGAAAAATCGAATCATCGATGAAATTATGATGGAATATGGTTTTAGCGAAGAACGGGCACGGCATTACCTGGGGGCTTTTCTATTTCGAGGGGATGAGGTATTTAAGATCGTTGGTGATTTAAGTGGCGGAGAAAAGTCTAGGCTTGCCATGCTGAAGCTCATGTTGACGGGAGCCAATTTCTTAATTTTGGATGAGCCGACCAATCATCTTGATATTCCAGCAAAAGAAGCAGTAGAGGAAGCAATTCTAAGCTTTCCCGGTACTTTCCTTACCGTATCTCATGATCGATATTTTCTTGATAAAGTGGCCAATTGTATGGTGGAATTGGCTGATGGTTCGTTAACGGAGTATGCGGGGAATTATAGTTACTATCGGGAGAAAAAGCTGGCGAATCAAAAAGCAGCTGCTGCTTTGCAGACGCCAATTGTTAAAGTGGAGGCCAGTGCCAAGAAAACGGAGAAACCTAGACAGCGTAAGGCAGATCCAGAAAAAAACTTAAGGAATTTGCAAAAGCTAGAAGGCGAGATTGCAATGCTAGAATTAGAGATCAAGGGCCTTGAGCATCGTCTAAACGATCCTGCCAGTCATGGTGACCCAGAGGCGAGCAGCAAATTAGCCGAGGAATACAGCCAAGCCCAAACTACCCTGGCAGAGAAGTATGATGCTTGGGTAGAGTTAACAGAAGGCGGAGAGTAAAAATAACCACAGAGGCGCAGAGAACACAGAGATTAATAAATTCCTCTGCGTTCTCTGCGCCTCTGTGGTTAAATAAACCGTACTACTTTCTTTCCTATATCTTTTTAGGCTGACTTGTGTGTCGAGAGACACATAGGTCGGCTTTTGTTTTGCCCAAATTGGCGTGGTAGAGTGAATCAAGCGCTAATTTAAGAGGAACCGGTTTCTCGCCATAAGGTGAGAAAAAATGGAATTAGGTCAATTAGTCAAAGCAGCTCAAGCTGGTGATAAGCAAGCCTTTCAGGAAGTATGCAGTCGCTTCACAGGATTAGTGAAGAAGCATGCCAATAAGCCCCATTTACGTCCTATTGTCGAGGAGGCAACAGCACAAGGCTGGCTAGCCGTTGTTCAGGCGGTGAAGTCTTATGATGAAAAGTGTGGTGTTCATTTTGCTGGTTATGTGGATAGTAAAGTTAAATTCGCTATTTGGAATTTGTTTAAAAAAGAGCGTCGCCGTTGGCAAGAGGAAGTTCTTTTAGAAGGTGCAGCAGAGGATGAGGAGTTGGATGCCTTCGCCCAGCTGCCGGATAAGACCAATGTGGCTCAGGAGGTAGAATTAGAGTGGCTATCTCAGCAATTGATGACTGCTGTAGCAGCTTTACCCGACAAGCAGCGGCAAGTCATATTGCAAACGGTTGTGGAGCGCGGCACCTTAAAAGATGCAGCGGTTAAGCTAGGAATTACAGTACAAGCTGTATTTAATTTGCGGCAGCGTGGTGTGGCGCGTTTAAAAACCCTCTGCGCTGGAATGTATACCAGTGAAAGGGGGTGAGAGATATGGCAGTCGATAAAGTACCACAAACAAGCAAAATGGTTATCACAGTGGAAAATGGTGTGAATGCAAGCGGAGAGCCAATTCAGCGTCAGCGGAGTTACAAAAACGTAAAGGCTAGCGCGAGTGACGCGGATGTGTATGCCGTGGCTCAAGGAATTGCTGGGCTACAAACTCATGCGGTAATAGCCATCAGCCGACAAGATGATTGTTACTTGGTAAATGGCTAACATGCTGAAACTGAATTGAAGTAAGAAGGAGGTGATGTAAGATGGCAAAAACCCTGGAAATGGTTTTCCGCAATACCAGCGGTAAGGAAGTGACTTTGAATGTTGCAGATCCCAAAGAAAATTTGACATTAGCAGAAGTTAAGGTGATTATGCAAGACATTGTCGCTAAGAATATTTTTACTAGTAAAACGGGTGATTTCGCGCAAGTAGTGGAGGCTCGTATGGCTAGCAAAGATACGGCGGTATTAGCGTAGCATTAGGTAAAGGAGGCTAAAGATATGGATCAAATCCTAACCTATGCAGCTAACTATGGATTTCCTGCGGTGATTAGCGTTTACCTTTTGGTACGCATCGAAGGGAAATTGGAGCAGTTGACTGGTAGTATTAATGATTTGGCTAAAATCATAGCGACAAAATTATAGGGCAAACTAAAACCCGAGAGTATCGTAAATGATGCTCTCGGGTTTTTCGTTTATTTTATTTATTTTTTCATTTGTTCTAGTAAAGCAGTTGCTAACTGATCGGTGCAAGAAGTTGTTTTTGATCCACAGGTGATACCTTTGAGTTTTTTTACCACTTCATCAGCAGGCATGCCTTCTAATAAGGAACTAATAGCTTGGAGGTTTCCAGGGCAGCCGCCATTAAATTTTACATTGCGGACAATTCCGTCCTGTAAGTCGAAATTTATTTCTTTGGCACAAATGCCTGTTGTATTGTAAGTAGTCATTGATAAAACCCCTTTGTAAATAATTTTAAACCACAAGGCACATAATTAGTAGAAATCGCTGTGTCCTTTGTACCTCTATGGTTCACATTTCTTTTAAAGATACACCGAAATGCTCTGTCTGTCTAGTCATTATTGTTCTTATTTCATGCCACCAGCAGGATTTAAGCAGAAACCTGCGAATAAAAAAGATATATTATATTGAGTGGAGAACGCCGTGGAATATTTAGAAGGTACTGTAGAAAATATCATATTTCAAAATACTGACAATGGTTTTGTCGTTTTTAAACTAAAACCAGCTAACGAAAATGGGTCTGTAGCTGTTGTAGGCAGTATGCTGGTGCCTTTGGTCGGTGAACAGTTGGAGTTAACTGGGGAATGGGCGGAGCATGCCCGTTTTGGCCGTCAATTTAAAGCCGCCAGTTACAAGAAAGTAGCACCTGCCAGTGTAAAGGGCATTGAACGTTTTTTGGCTTCTGGTGCTATTAAAGGCATTGGTCCAGCTATGGCGGCACGGCTAGTAAAACAGTTTGGTCTTGATACCTTAAAAATAATTGAAGAAAAGCCGAAACGGTTACAAGAAATAGAGGGAATTGGCAAGAAAAAAGCGGAGGCCATTCACGAAGCGTATGCCCAACAATCTGAAATGCATGAGGTCATGCTATTTTTGGAAATGAACGGAGTAACAGGGGCCTACGCCGGTAAAATTTTTGCTCAATATGGATTTTTGGCAATTAGCGTATTACAGGAGAATCCCTACCGTTTAGCCCAAGAAGTACAAGGGATAGGCTTTCGTACTGCGGATCAGATTGCCATGTCGTTAGGGTTAGAGCGGGACCATGAGGAACGGATTGCGGCGGGGATTGATTTTGCATTATTACAGATTTCCCAAGGCGGACACTGCTGTGTCCCCGAGGACATATTGGTGCAGGAGGCTGCCAAGCTTTTATTGATTGAGCCTATCAATGTAGCTAGGCGTGTATCCCAGTTAATTCAAGATGATAGCTTATGTGTTGAAGATTTTCATGGCATGACCCTTATTTATCCTCGTCATTTATACTATGCGGAAAAAAGAGTGGCGGAACGGTTATTGCGTTTGAAGGATAGGGCGAAACAGGCGCCTGATGAAGACCTGGTGGCTATTGTTGATCGCTGGGAAAGGCAGTCAGGGATTACTTTGGCTGAGGCCCAAAGAGAAGCGGTTCTATCTTCCTTGCTCCATGGGGTATTAGTGTTGACGGGTGGGCCAGGCACTGGGAAAACCACAGTTGTCAGGGGCATGCTAGATGTACTAGAAGATCAAGGTTTCAAGCTGCTCTTAGGGGCACCTACTGGACGAGCAGCAAAACGGCTAAATGAGGCTACGGACCGAGAGGCCATGACAGTACATCGGTTGCTAGAATCGACTGGCGGGACGGAAGGCGCACCTTTATTTATGCGCAATGAAAAGGACCCTTTAGATGCGGAAGTTGTCATCATTGATGAGGTTTCTATGATGGATATTTCTTTGATGAATCATTTTCTTCAAGCGATACCTGATGGCTGCCGCGTTATCTTAGTAGGTGACGTAGACCAGTTGCCAGCAGTTGGCCCAGGGTCTGTACTCAAGGATATTATTCGTTCCACAACGGTGCCAGTCGTACGTTTAACGGAAGTTTTTCGTCAGGCAGGAGAAAGCATGATTGTCATGAATGCCCATCAGATTAACCGAGGAATGTTGCCTGATTTTAAAAGCAGTAATGATTTTCAGTTTAAAGAAATTAATGATAGTGATGCAGTAGCTCAGTCTATTGTGGAACTATGTCGTGATGTGCTTCCTAAAGAAGGTTTTAATGTTTCCTATGATGTGCAAGTATTGGCCCCTATGCACAGGCTAGTGTGTGGTGTGGAAAATTTGAACAAGCTGCTCCAGCAGGCTTTGAATCCTGAAAGCGATGGTAAAGCTTCTGTTTCTGGTGCCAATCAAGTCCTCAGAGAAGGGGATAAGATTATGCAAATGAAAAATAATTATACCAAAGGGGTATATAACGGGGATATTGGTTTTATTACAGGTATTCAAAATGGCAGGGTAGCCGTTCGCTATCCAGAGCAAGATGTGATTTATGAAAGAGGCGAGTTAGAGGAACTGCATCTTGCTTATGCCATGAGTGTGCATAAGAGCCAAGGGAGTGAATACCCTGTGGTTATTATGCCACTCATTTCGGGACACCACGTTATGTTGCAGAGGAATTTATTATATACAGCCGTAACACGGGCCAAGGAAAGGGTCATCCTTTTAGGCAGCAAAGCTGCCCTCAACACCGCCCTAATGAACGACCGTACCAAACGCCGCTACTCCCTTCTCGCGGAACGCCTGCGTGGGGAGGAACTGTAGACCCTAGGCTGTACGAAGACACACCCCGCCTGCGGGACCCCTCTCTAGAGGGGAATGAAGTGAAAAAATCCCCTCTAGAGAGGGGGGGGCGCGTAGCGACGGGGTGTGTTAGGAGGTTACATGTGATGATAACTAACTACTGGAGTACCTTTGTGGATATCATCTACCCACCAAAGTGTCCCTCTTGCAAGGCATTGGTTCAGGAACATGGTGCCTGGTGCCAGCAATGTTTAGCAAATATCCTATCAGTACGAGACATTAATCTAATAGAACATCGCCTAAAGTATCTGACGGCCTGCAGGGCGGTGTGCGAATATACAGGGGGGCTGAAGCGGATCATTCATGATATGAAATTTCGCCAGCAAAAAAAGTATGCCATTCATCTTAAGTGGTTACTTGCGAGCTGTAAGCTCCCAAAATATCTTTCTCAGATTGACTATGTAGTACCTGTGCCCCTGCACAGTGATCGTCTAAAAGAGCGAGGGTATAATCAGACTGAGCTTATTTTCAAAGAGTGGTCGAAAGAGCAGAATTTATGTTGGATGCCCGATCTATTAATGCGGAAAAAGCATACAATCCCCCAATGGGAGCTAACCTTAACAGATAGAAAGCAAAACATAAAGGGCGCATTTATCACAACGCGCCCTGACAGGGTTAATAATCAGAATATTTTGTTAGTGGATGACATTGTTACAACAGGAATTACCTTAGACGAATGCGCTAAAGTGTTGAAAAAAGCGGGGGCAAAATCTGTCTACGCCTTAACAATTGCAAGTGGAGCTAGATAATCTTACCCCAAAGATTCAATAAAAGCCTTTACAATTTCAGGATCAAAGGCAGTGCCTGACATGTTTTGCAGTTCTTTTACAGCCTCTTCCTTCGTTTTTTCCCAATGCTCTGTGCAAGGGTTGATAAAGCGGTCATAATAGTTTACAACGGAAATAATACGGGCACCAAGAGGGATATTAACCCCTTTTAAACGTTTGGGATAGCCTTTACCGTCCCAGCGTTCATGGTGGTAACGGATATAGGGAATATGTTCTTGGCATTGAGCAATATTTTCTAGCATGTAGCTGCCCGCATTGCAATGATTTTTAAAGACGGTCATTTCACGGGTGGAAAGATAGGGTACTTTTGCTAAAACGGCATTAGGAACGGTAAGATGTCCAATATCGTGCAGCAAAGCAGCCAAGCGAATACGTTCAATTTCCTCGCGAGGCAGACGCATTTTGGCAGCAACGCTAACGGCGTAGTTGGCTACCTGCTGGCTGTGTAAGTATAAATTTGAACTTTTCAATTGGATAAGCTGCATAAGGTTGGCGATGACTTTGTCTATCGTTTCCGAATCGCCAGAATAAATTTCAGGACCTTGCATAAGTGTTAACATAACCATGGCAAACTGCCTTTCCATATAAAGTATATCAAAGTATATTCTATGCTATGCTTTGGCAAAAAACAACAGAATCTTGCTAAAAAAATATAAAAAGGTATAATAAAAAAAGAGTACGTCAAGATTTGATAGGAATTATTGCAAAGTATTGCTATAATGATAGCAGAAAATATATTTATTGAATCATTAAAAAACTCGTTAGATCCTACTTTTCTATAGCTTTTTAAATAGGGGGAGATTTGTGTGGGTGTAAAAAATTGTCCAGAGTGTGGTAAATTGTTTATGGAAAATCCTAGTGGTCTATGTCCAGCGTGCTACAAACAAGAAGAAATATATGAGCATAAGATTGGTGAATATTTACGGGAGTTTGGCAAATCATCTGTTGAAGAAATACACAAGGCAACAGGTGTGAAGGAAAAAGTCATATTGCGTATGCTCAAAAGTGGTCGCTTGTTTGCAGAGGGGCAAAACTTAGTCAATTATCCTTGCGATATGTGCGGTGCTCCTATTTACGAAGGGCGTTTATGTTCTAAATGTGGCAGTGATTTTACCAAACAAGTGAGAAAGACTTGGAAAACAGATGAACCTTCGGTGGATTCCCAACGTGGTGTGCGGATGTACACAAAAAATGCTAAAGATTAAATTAATAAAAAAAAATTATGGCGGGGATTAATGTCCCGGCCATTTTTGTCGATAATAATAATGAGGAAGATTTTTTTGTTTAGATTGTGAGGTGCGAAAAGTATGATTATTTCAAATAAACAAATTCAAAATGTACTTAAGTTATATGGCGAGCAAAATAGTGTGACGAAAAATACGAAGAGTGAAAAAGCACAAACTACTAAAAGACAAGATCAGGTTATATTGTCTTCAGGGGTACAAGAATTTGGCCAGGTATTGCAGAGTGTGATTAGTATGTCTGATGTTAGGCCAGAGAAGGTAAAAGAATTGTCAGCGAAAATTCAAGCAGGTACTTATCGGGTAGATTCTAAAGATGTCGCTGATAAAATGGTCGGGCGGTCCTTAGTCGATACCTTGATTTAAGGAGGATATTGTGCAAGAAAAGTGGGAAAAGTTAGTGTCTGTTCTTTTGGAAATTCTTAACATATATAAAGAGCTTCTTGGATTGGGGTATCAAAAAAGGGAAGCATTAGTGGAACGGGATTTAAAAAGAATAGAAGAAGTCACGAAACAGGAAGAAAATTTGATTTTTCAGTTAGCCAAACTGAATGGAATTCGAGAGGCTGTAATTCAAGAAATATCCATTTTGCATGGTCTTGTAGATAAGAAACCAACCTTGTCCCAGATTAGTCAATTGGCTGATTCTGAAATATTATATAAGTTAAAGAATATAGAACAAGAATATAATAAAATGATTTTGGAAATGACTCAGTTGAATGAAGTAAATAAAAAAATAGTACAACAGGCTATGCTTATTGTGAATTGTACATTGAGTCTTATATCTCAAAGTAAGGCTGATCCCACGTATGGTTCAAATCAAAGTGCCCCTCCCGTGTCACATAATCGGGCTTTATTTGATCATAAAGTGTAAGTATATTTTTGCTACCACAAAACAAGTAGAAAGGCTGATTATTAATGATTTGCCAAACAAAGCATGTAGCTGATGAATTAATCAGTATTTTGGAACGTCTGGTTGTTATTTATCAGGAATTGAATGTCTTAGGTAATGATAAAAAGAAATCGTTAGATGCAAATAATCTAACATTTTTACAAGAGATTGTTCGAAGAGAAGAAGAACTGGCATCACTGGTTGAAATAGTAGAAGAGTCTCGTCTTACGTTGCAAAAGAAAGTTTTGGACAGCCCAGTAACCTTTGGACAATTGATTGCGTTGCTAGATGAATCAAGTAAGGCTCATGTTACTTTACTAACACAAGAATTAAAACAATTGGTTGAGGAATTGCGTTTGAAAACAGAGACCAATTCTATCATTACCCAGCATCTATCGAATCTTTCAAGGCATAAAATGAATATTCTCTTGGGAGTAAGTACAATGCCCACTTATGAAAATAATAGTAGTAATACGATTTATAGCAGAAACAAAGGGTTAATTGACAAAAATATTTAGTTAGGAGAATAGTGATGACATCAACATTTGGCGGTTTTAATACAGCTGTTTCAGGTTTGGCAGCGCAACAACTTAATATAAATACGGCAGGTCATAACGTGTCAAATGCCTCTACGGATGGGTATTCTAGACAAAGGGTTAACTTAGTTACTACTATACCAGAGGCAGTTTATACTGCGTCGGGGAAGTCTTATTTGGGAACTGGGGTAACGACCCAATCCATTTCGAGAGCAAGGGATTTCTTGGTGGATGCCCAGTATTGGCAGCAGAATTCAACGAAAAGCTATTGGCAGAGTCAGTCAGACAATCTTGGAAGTATTGAAAATATTTTTAGCGATACGAAAACTACGGGTCTCCAAAATGTTATCAATAAATTTAATACTGCACTAGGAACATTGGCTAGTAATCCTGATGGTACTGCTGGGATTTCTGCTCGAACAGTTGTCCGTGAAAGTGCCAATGCATTAGCGCAAACGCTGCAACAAGATGCTGCAAGTCTCGTTCAGCAGGCCAACGATATATCGACTCGAATTGATGCACAGGTTACACAAGTCAATAATTTTACTAGCCAAATCGCCGCATTGAACAAACAAATTATCGTTCAGGAGGTTGGCGGCGCTAAAGCAAATGATTTGCGGGATAAAAGGGACTATTTGGTGGACCAGTTGTCTTCTATGACTAGCGTGAATGTATCGGAAGATCAGTCAGGTGCCTATACAGTGTCTATTGCTGGTGGAATTCCCTTGGTGCAAGGGAATGATGCTACTGTATTAACAGTGAAAGATACTGCGAACACTCCTCCTTATGGCTATACTACCACTAGTATTACTGCCAATGGTGGCGCGATAAATGTTATTATGAAGGATGGCTCGATTGCTAGTTTGACCAAACTAAGAGATGAGACAATTGGTGGTACAAATGGTTATTTAAAGAAGTTGGATGATATGGCACAGTTTTTTATGCAGGATTTTAATGCTCAGCATAAAAAAGGATTTGACATGAATGGCGTTGCTGGTGATAATTTTTTTGGCACAACAGGCGTAGACTATACATTAACGGCAAATGATCCAACGGCTCAGATTCCCCCTACCAGCTGGATTAGTAAATTAACAGTCAATAGTGCGTTTTATACTGCAAATGGAGTAAATTTAATTGCCGCACAGGATAAGAATGCCGTCACTGGAGGAACAGCAAATGGTCTTAATGCAACTGCGTTATCCAATTTGCTAGTTAAAAAACCTTCTACACCTTCTGCTGCATTAGGTGATAATAGCCTTTCTGATTACTATGGCTCTGTGATTAGTGCTTTGGGAGTACAGTCACAGCAATCGCAAAGTATGAATAGTAATCAAGGGGTTATTGTGAATGCGACCACTAAATCTCGAGAACAAATTTCTGGAGTAGATATGAATGAGGAATTGGCGAACATCATTAAGTATCAACAAGCTTATGGTGCCTGTGCAAAAGTAATGACAACAATGGACTCCATGCTTGATACTTTGATCAACAAAACAAGTGTTGGTTAAAGAATAAATGTTACAAATTAAGGGGTGAATAATAGATGAGAACAACAAGTAACATGCTCAGCAATCAATACCTTACTGGTTATAATCAGTCCCTATCGCAACTCAGTGATATACAACAGAAAATATCCACTTCTAAGGATATTAATAAGCCTTCAGATGATCCTGTCCGGATCGTACGAGGTCTCCAATTCAGTGGTGCTGCGAATTCGAATACAATGTTTTCGCAAAATGCAAATGACGCAATATCATGGATGAAGACAAGCGATTCGAATATTATAAGTATCCAAAACGTACTGACTAGCATAAGGACTGAAGTCTCAAAGGCGATTTCGGCAGGGCCGGCTTCTTCCTATACAACGGCTGCAGGTATTATAGATAAGGCAATTGATGAGTTGGTTCAGCTCGGGAATGCTGATATGGGTGGAAGATATATTTTTGGCGGACAAAATGATACGACGCCACCTTTTACTCGTAATTCAGATGGTACAGTGAGCTATAACGGTACCTATGATGGCCAACTGAAAAATCCAGCTTTGCCATTTAATGCTATTACAAATCCTAATGTGGCTACTGCTGGAACGATAACCATGACAATCAGTCCAGGAGCTGCCGATCCTCTAAGGGATAAGGTTAATGTTGATGGGCAAGCACTTTTTGGGACAATTGATACAACGAGTACTCCTCCAAATCAGCCTCAGATTTTTAAAGATCTATTGAAAATTAAACAGGATGTACTAAATGGTACTACGGCAGCATCAGGCAATGCGGCAGTTTTGACGAATGATCTGGGTACGATTGACGCAGCTAGCAATCAGGTAATTTTGGCGCAATCTTCCATAGGAGCAAGACAGTCGGCCTATCAAACGATAAAAGATCGCTTAGTAGACGATTCTCTTACGATTGCATCAGATCGTTCGGACAATGAAGATCTTGATGTAGCTAAGGCTAGTATTGATCTTCAAAAAGCGCAAAATGTCTATAGTGCGGTTTTGGGTGTAGGGGCGCGCATCTTACCTAAGTCGTTGCTTGATTACATGTGATAAAGAAAACTTGATTCAGATGGAGTGTTAGCTCCATCTGAATCTTAGTCCCTGTATAAGTAGTAGTATGTCACAATAAAAGGAGAGGATGGTTTGTGGGACAGATTGAGATTGAGCAAAGGGCTGGACAAATCGGTCTAAAAATTACCCAACCAAATTTAAATTTAAAGACCACACAACCTGATTTGCAAATCAAAACAACGCCTGCTGACTTGGCGCTACATATTGAACAACCGGAAATCATCATTGATTTGCGCGCATCATTTAATAGTATGGGTTTACAAGATACATACACCTTTGCGGATTCTGCTGCGCAAGCGGCAAAAGAGGCTTGTCTGCAAGGTATTGAACGGCGAGTTTCTATAGGAAATCAATTTACTGAACCCCATGGACCTTCCGCTGGGCAAATTGTAGCCGAGGCCAGTAAACCCCCTGAAAAGAAATTAGTAATCGGTCTTATGCCTTCTGTTCCCCCGGAAATTTCGGCGAAAATGGGGACGGTAAAAGGAACATATACTCCTGCCCATATAAATGGAAAGTTCAATGAAGGAAAAGTAACTAGCAATTTTACATGGGGACGGGTTGATATCTATATGGAACGTGAACCATATATTAATATAAAAGCATAGCCGGAGGATGAAAAATGGAAAAAGAGATGGCTGTAGCACAAGATATTCAGCAAAAAGTAATAGATTTTCCCAGTGGTTTAATTGGTTTAGAAGAACATAGAAAGTTTATTCTAAAGGAATTACCTGGACATGACCTGTTTTTTTTACTTCAGAGTTTGGAAGACAAAGATTTTGGATTGGTAGTTACCAATCCATTTTGGTTTATCCCGGATTATGAATTTGATTTGCCTGATGCATACGAGGAGCAAATGGAGGATAAGAAAAATTTAAAAGTCTTTGTTACTGTAAACCTAGCATCAAATCCCGAAAATATTACTGCGAATATCATGGGACCCATTGTGCTTGATCAAAATGTCGGCATTGGATTTCAAGTTTTAGTTTCTGATAAAAATTATACAACACGCTATAAATTGATGTCTGCAAAACCAGCAGGAGGTTAGTTGAAATGTTGATTTTATCACGTAAGAAAAATGAGGTTTTGCGTATTGGCAATGATATTCTTTTAACAGTAATCGACATTCAGGGAGATCAAGTTCGTTTGGGGATTACTGCACCGCGGGAAGTGCAAATATTGCGGCAAGAATTGTATGAGGCTGTTAAAGATTCCAATGCTCGATCAGCACAAACCGTACAAAATACAGAGGGACTTGTGTTTTTTGAAAAAATGACAAAATTAGATAAAAAAAATGAAAAGAACTGAAAAAACGAGAAATAAAGGGTAAATAGAAAAAAACAGCTTTAAAACCGAGTTTTTTGGACAAATTCACCCCTTAATAGACTGCGGACAAGCTACGATATATATAGTGACAGTATAAAATACTGAATGACTCAGCTGGCCAGCAGTCATATTTTTGGCAAGGATGCCACATTTAAAATTCAAGGAGGAAATTATAATGAGTGTTGTAAATACTAATATTGCGTCTTTAAATTCCTGGAGAAATCTTACTTCTAGCCAAAATAGCATGAGTAGTTCTTTGGAAAAATTGTCTTCAGGTAAAAAAATCAACAGAGCTGCTGATGATGCTTCCGGTTTGGCTATCAGTGAAAAAATGACTGCTCAGATTAATGGCTTGGATCAAGCTACTCAGAATTCACAAAATGCTATTTCTTTGATTCAAACAGCAGAAGGTGCATTGACTGAGACTACTTCTATTCTTCAACGTATGCGTACATTGGCAGTACAGTCTAGAAATAGCACTAATACGGATTCTGACCGTGCGCAAACTCAAAAAGAAGTTACACAATTGCTTGCGGAAGTTCAACGTATTGCTACTACCACTCAATTTAACACTAAGAACTTGTTAAATGGTTCAGCTAGTACGACTCCTCTTGTTTTCCAGATTGGTGCTAATCAGGGGCAAGTAATTTCTGTGAAGATTGCTAATATGAAAAATACTGCTAGCGGTATAGGCATTACTGGTGTTGCTCTTGGTGCTGCAGGTTCAGCTTCGAAGGCTATCTCTGTAATTGATGCTGCTCTAAGTAAAGTTTCCAGCAACCGTGCTAATTTAGGTGCTGTTCAAAATCGTTTAACACATACAGTAAACAACTTAGAAGTTGCATCTGAAAACTTAAGTTCTGCTCGTTCTAACCTTCAAGATACTGATATGGCGAAAGAAATGGCTAACTACAGCAAACAACAAGTACTTATTCAATCAGGTACTGCAATGCTTGCGCAAGCTAACCAATCCTCCCAATCAGTTCTTAAATTATTACAATAATCATAGTCATTCCGAGTTTAAACCGGCCGGCGATATGCCGGCCGGTTTTTAATAATAAAGGAAGGGTTGCCACATGAAAATTGATATGGTTAACTCAGCTGGAACGACGCAGAATATAGAGAATAAAAATAGTGAAGAAGCTTCTAAAATACAAAACGATAAAGCAAATCATCCAGGTGAGGTAGATCTATCCCAACTAAAAGAATCAGTTGATAAACTGAATAAAAAAGTCGAAGAAACAAATTATGATGTTCAGTTTGCTGTTTACAAAGATACGAACCGTATCATAGTTCAAGTCGTGGATAAAACCACGAAAGAAGTTGTTTCCACATTTCCTCCGAAGCAGATTCTGGAGATGGCGAGAATGGTGGAGCAAGAATTCAAGATATTGGATAAGAAAATTTAAAAAGAAGGTGAAAGTATGGCTACTTCATCCCTTTCCTTGTCTACGACTACGTCTTCGTCCCTTGGTACAACCCATATGAACAATACGGTTGGAGGACTTGATGTCGATGCCTTGGTTAGTGCGACGATTCAATCACACAGCTTACCTATGATTAATCTCCAAAATCAAAATACAAAGTTGCAAGCCCAATTAACCGATTATAATACAATTAAAGTAGCTTTGCGCACGTTGCAATATGCGGCTACTGATTTGACTTACTCCAACACTTTTTCTGCAATGAAGGCATCTTCGACAGATGAAAAGATAGTTACTGCAAGTTCGCAAAACGGCGGCACCAGTGGTAGTTATATTATTAATGTTGGAGCTACAGCTACGATTACCAGTAATACGAGTGGGATTATTGGAAACGCTGGACGTAAAGCGAATGTTGCTGGGACGCAAGTTTATGATTCCGGAACTGCTGTTACGACCGGTGCATTACAGATCAATGGTGTATCTATCGGTGTAACCGCCGGGGATTCTCTTACTACGATTGTGAATCATATTAATAGCTCTTCTGCAGGTGTCACGGCGTCAGTAGGGACGGACGGCAAAGTTACAATCACACAAAATACCGCGGGTCCTAAAATTACATTTTCCGATAACAGCGGATTTTTAGCGAATGCAGGTATACCGCAAGCAGATGTAACTAACGGAAACGTTGATACCAGTGCTGGTAAAAAGGCGTATGTAACAGGAACTGCTCAAGATCTAACTACTTACAATACCCCATTAAATAAAACTGGTACATTTTCCATCAATGGTAAAAGTATTGTTGTAACTGCGGATGACACGGTAAACACGATTGTGAATAAAATTTCGGCATCTGGTGCAGGTGTCACGGCGTCAGTAGGGACAGACGGCGCAGTTACTATCACGCAAAATACAGCGGGAAAAACGCCAACGATTACGATCAATGATTCCTCCAATCTTTTAAGTCCCCTTGGTTTAACAGGGGCAACTGTAGTTTCTGGGGTCAATTCGGATGAGACGCGTACCTTGGATGATCTCTTTGGTACGGCTGCGGGTGCCACGTCCGGATATTTTTCCATCAATGGGACATTTTTCAAAGTAGACTCAACTACAGATACCATTGATACAATTATTAACAAAATAAATACTTCAACAACAGCTGGTGTTTCGGCTTTTTATAATTCGAATACTGGCACGATATCTTTGACTTCCAAAACGGCTGGTGCTAAGGATATTACGTTGGGGACGGCTACCACAGACAGTTCACCTTTCTTGTCGAAAATAGGATTGGCACAAGGAAATCAACAAAAAGGTACTGAGGCTTCTGTGACGGTCAATGGCGTAGCCGTAACCCCAGTAGATAACAAAGTGACATTTAATGGAAATACTTTTTCCCTCGTGGGTAAGGGAACCGCGACCGTTTCGGTGCAGACTGATGCCGATGCTATTATAGCAAAGGTACAAACCTTTATTACTGCCTATAATGCTGCCATGGATGCCGTTTATGGCAAACTGAATGAAGGTTCAGGAAAATTTGACACTAGTTCGACAGATGCGTCAGTTGGGGATTTATTTGGTGATCCTACATTAGCAAGTGTTAACAATATGCTACGGAGCATCACGTCTGCTGTTGTAACCAATCAATCGTCTAGTATGCAACAACTTTCTCAAGTTGGTATTACCACTGGTAAACCAGGGGTATTTGACGCAGCTGCAGTTCAGAGTGGACATTTGGAATTGGATACAACCAAATTTAAAAGTGCATTACAATCCAATCCTCAAGCTCTTGCTTCCCTATTTGGTAATTCAATGGCTTCCGTCACGGGTGAAACCGTTACTGCAACTGCCGGAGTATATACTCTTAAAAATGGCTCCGTAACAGGGACGCCGATAATTAAGGTCGGTACTCAAACTTATACTCAGGTTTCTGGAACGCCTAAAAAACATGTAAGCTCAGTGACTGACGCAAATACAGAGACAACAGGTTATGAATATTCTTTGGATTATACAACGGGAAAGATTAAGTTCGGTAGTGATCCTTCTGTTGATTTTCCTGCTACGGCAATAACTGCTGACTATAGCTATGATGTTAGTTCAGGAAGTAATGCAGGGATTTTTGTACAATTGCAGACAATGTTAAACGGTAACACGCAATACGGTGGCACGTTTGATGCCATAACGGGGTCTGATGGATCAATTACGAAAACGATGAAGAATAATACTGATCGGATTTCAGATTTAAAGACTCGCTTGGCAGCAGAACAGGCTACTTTGTATACTAAATATCAAAATATGCAGACTCTTTTATCGTCGCTTCAATCTCAGGGATCTTACATGACATCAATGCTCGCTAGTTTGAATAGCAGTAAGTCGTAATGTAATTATCATTATAATGGTTAACGCCGTTTGTTGACCATTATAATGATAATATATAATGTTCACTAGTGTCTAGTTGTGTTAGCTTGGAGGAAAGTATGTATAATTATTTGCAGGAAGAAGTGTTCAAGTTACTGGACCGACATACAGCGTCTTATGCTAAACCATTGAATTCTAAAGAAATCGGTGAGATATTGAAGGTAACGCCATCCTATATTCGCAGTCAATTATCTCAATTGGTTAAAGTAAGGCGAGTAGGAGTGCGCAGAGGCAATGGCGGCGGATATTATGTGATGCAGGAGGGGAGGCACAAGATGCAAGGGACGAAGAAAATTGAAAGTGAAAAACAGTTTGAAGAGTTGGGCGGTCTATTATCAGATATGGAAAATTATTTGTATAAGGTGGCACAGGGTAGCCAAGAATTGTCGGTTACGTTGCATGGCGTTGATAGGTTACAATCGTTGGAGATGTTGACCCGGATTATGGAAGGACTAGATTGTTATCAAAAATTATTGAAATCTGCCGCGGTTTTACTTACAATTGATTTCTCAGAACCGTTATATGAAGAAACGACTGTGTTGTTATTGTTTGACCAATTATGTCAGGTCTTTACCAGTATAGTTGAAGCAACGGAAAGTGAAGATTACTCATTATTGGCGGATTTGATCGAATATGATTTGGTGCCAGTTATTCGCATTTCTCAAGGGATGTTAGGGGTAGTGCAGGAACGATATAAAGAGAGGGCAATATAGATTGATGCAAGAGAAAAAGCATGTATGGGAAGCTGAAAACTGGGCTATATATAAGGACCGTTACAGTTTTAATAAGTTGGATACCACAGTTACCTCAGAGAGAATCGAAATTATAGATAGTCGAATAGGAATGCCGACAGTGAGAGTGATGTCCTCAACTGGTAAGAAGGTTTTCTTACATAGCTCTGTTGATCCTGTGAAAGAAGCAAAAAAAATAGCGGAGAGTGTTTCCTCTAAGCCAGGTAATGTGATTGTTGTTTATGGATTTGGCTTGGGATATTTGGTAGAGGCATTATTGGAAACAGTGGATGAGAGAAGTCCAATATTTATTATCGAACCTGAGCGTGATTTATTTTGTGCAGCAATGGCAGCTAGAGATTTGCGACATCTTCTCTCTTCTGAACGTCTTTATATTCTTGTAAGCGATTTGCCTAGAACTGTTAAAGCCTACTTCTTTTCGGTGTATAATGCAGCCAAGCATCAGGATATTATAGTGACCGGGTTGGCCGGCCATCGAACAGTATATGGCGATTTTTACGATCAATCTATGCGACAGATTAAAGAAGTTGTTAGTACGAATGTAGTTAATCTAGTAACAGGGATTAGATTAGGCTGGAATTTTGTATCGAATTCTATACTGAATCTACTAGATTATTCCACTTATCCTGGTATAGTTTCTCTATTTAATCGTATGAAAGGTATGCCTGCCATAATTGTATCGGCAGGACCATCCTTAAATAAAAATATACAGCTGTTAAAAGAGGTAAAAGGTAAGGCGGTTATTATTGCTGTGGGAACAGCTGTTAAGGCACTAAAAAAATGGGACATTGAAGCGGATTTTATATTCAGTATAGATCCCCATCCGTTGAATTATGAGCATATGAAAGGTGTAGATGTGGGAAGGGCCGCTTTGGTTGCAGAAATACAAACGCATCATATGATTTTTGAGAATTACCAGGGACCGGTATTCGTATCGGGCGATATGCCGATACTAAATTGGTTTGGCGATAGTATAGAGAAAAAGGGGAAGATTGAAAGCGGAGGTTCAGTTGCTAATAATGCTTTTGTTGCAGCTTATAAAATGGGGGCGGATCCTATCATACTAGTGGGGCAGGATTTAGCATATTCGCGGGATGGGCACTCTCATGCAACTGGGACAATTTATGAGGATAAAGTCTACTGCGGAGGAGAAAATGCAAGCTATTTTCAGGTGAAGGCAAATGATGGGGGAAAACTCCTTACGGACCGGGCGTTTTATCAATTTCTTATTTTTTTCGAACAGTGGATTGATAGATATTCCGATCGTGAATATATAAACGCTACAGAAGGGGGAGCATTTATCCCGGGTACAAAGATCATGACTTTGCGAGAAGTGATTGATGAATATTGTCAGGAAACAACAATTGATGTACAAGAATTGATTAGGGAAGCACAAATTTCTTTTAAAATACCTAACATGGAACCTATATTGGAAAAACTGGAACTGCGCCTAAAAGATGCGAAGAAAACCATTATTGATGCCAATAAGGCCATTAAGCATCTAAAACAATTGGAAAAGGCCTGTGAAGATGAGCAAACGAAAAAAATGCAGCAACATTTAAAGGCTGTTACTAAAATATATAAAAAATTTGAAAATGATCCATATATACGGGAAGTGGTTGAAGCGTATTTCCAGCATGAATTACATGGGATATTTTCGCGTACTCATACAGCAGAGTATTCGGAAGAGGATGATTTTCATGCTGCCATTGCCGACTACAGGATTTATTATGAAAAAGTTCTTGAAGGGACAAAAGCACTAGAGGATCTACTTCATCGTTGTATTGAGAAATTTAGGAGGAACATGTGTAATGATTAATAATCCTTATGATCACTATAAGCGCATGCAGGTGGAAACGGCAAGCCAAGGTAGATTAATTATTATGCTCTATGATGGAGCATTAAAAAATTTGCGCGGTGCACAGAATTGTATTGCTCACAAAGATATAAATGGTGCCCATACTTTGTTGATAAAAACACAAGATATTATTAAAGAATTGAACATAACATTGAATATGAATGCTGGCGAGATTTCTCAAAACCTGCGTAGTTTATATGTATATATGCTTAAGTGTTTAGCTGAGGCTAATATGGCAAAAGATTCTGCAAAAGTGGGAGAGGTCATTGAATTATTATCTACCTTAAAAGAAGCTTGGGATAGTATTATCTTAAAAAGTAAGTAGTTTATTGTATTTTTATGGGGGGATGAAAATGCAACAGGAAGATAAGGGGTTGCTTTTTATAAAACACTATAGTAATCTCCTATGTTTATCGGTTGAACAGTTGAAGGCAATCAAAGAAGAAAATCTAAATACTGTTAACGAATTAGTTGCGCAAAAACAAATTATAATGGATAGTATTGTGGCTCTACAAGGTGAGTTTGATATCAATAATTGTAAGCCGGAAATCAAAGAAAGTTTGAAGGAATTATTGATCCAAATTACTGATAACGATAACGAGAGTCAGCAAATATTAAAAGACAATTGTTTAAGTATTAGTAAAAAAATGCTGACAGGGCGTAAAGAGATTAATCTTCACCAAGCTTATGAAAATGATTCTTTTCTAGGAAATGGACATATGCTTAATATAAGAAAGTAATATAATTTGAGTTTAATCTATCTTGGAAAGGACTTAATGATGAATTTAAAAGGAAAAAAAATTTTAGTAACCGGAGCTGACGGTTTTATTGGATCTCATCTTACAGAAGAATTAGTGCGACACGGCTATGATGTTAAGGCGTTTGTCTTGTATAACTCATTTAATTCTTGGGGATGGTTGGATTCTACTCCGCAAGAAATTAAGGAACAGATTGAAGTCCACACGGGTGATATTCGTGATCCCCATGGTGTAAAAACAGCAATGCAGGGTTGTGATGTTGTTCTTCATTTAGCAGCACTTATTGCCATACCTTATTCCTATCATTCTCCAGATACCTATGTGGATACAAATATTAAGGGAACTCTCAATATACTACAAGCGGCAAGGGAGCTGGAAGTAGAAAAAATTGTTCATACTTCTACTAGCGAAGTGTATGGTACTGCACGTTTTGTTCCTATAACCGAGGAACACCCATTGCAGGGACAGTCCCCCTATTCGGCAACGAAAATTGGAGCTGATCAATTAGCGATGTCTTTTTACAATTCCTTTAATATGCCTGTATCAATCATACGTCCCTTTAACACGTATGGTCCACGCCAATCTGCCAGAGCTATTATTCCTACTGTAATCACTCAAATTGCTGGTGGAAAGCGTGAAATCAAGCTGGGGGCTTTGCATCCTACCCGGGATTTTAACTATGTAGCAGATACTGTCAGAGGGTTTATTGCTATGGCTCAATCTGATTCAGCAATCGGGGAAGTCATCAATATTGGCAGTAATTATGAAGTATCCATTGGAGAAACGGTCAGTCTGATTGCAGAGGTTATGGGGGCAAAGATTGATATTGTCGCTGACGAAGCAAGATTGCGGCCTGCTAAAAGTGAAGTGGAGCGATTATGGGCTGATAACCAGAAAGCAAAAAGACTTCTCGGATGGGAACCTCTCTACGGGAGTAAAGATGGTTTAAGAAGGGGGTTAGCAGATACGGCGGCGTGGTTTACTCGGGAGGGAAATTTGAAACAATACAAAGCCGATATCTATAATATATGAGAAACGAGCGTTTTAATGTAGATAGTGTGATTGAAGCTTTAAAAAGTTGTTTACCAATAGAGCAGGAAAAGGTTGCCCTTCACGAGCCCTATTTTGGGGGAAATGAATGGAAGTATGTAAAAGAGTGCATAGATACCGGTTGGGTATCTTCTGTGGGGAAATATGTTGACCAATTTGAACAGAAATTGGCTGAATATACGGGTGTCAAAAGGGCAGTCGCAGTAGTAAATGGGACAGCTGCACTACATGTCGCCCTTAAAATAGCAGGTGTAATAAAGGATGATGAGGTCATCGTACCTACTCTCACATTTATTGCTACTACTAACGCCATAACTTATTGTGGTGGGATACCTCATTTTGCTGATTGTGAAGAGAGAACACTAGGTTTAGATCCTTATAAATTGGACGTATATTTACAGGAAATTGCGGAAGTAAAGACAGATGGCTGCTTTAATAAAAAAACAGGGCGTAGGATCAAAGCTGTGCTTCCAATGCATACTTTTGGACATCCTGTAGATTTAGATCCTTTAGTTGAAGTGTGTCAAAAATTTAAACTAGAACTAATTGAAGATGCAGCCGAATCTCTTGGTTCTTTTTATAAAGGTCGTCATACAGGGAATTGGGGTAAGTTGTCTACATTGAGTTTTAATGGTAATAAAACGATCACTACAGGTGGTGGTGGTGCTATTTTAACTAATGATGAAGAGTTGGGGAAAATGGCTAAACATATCACCACAACGGCAAAACTGCCTCATAAATGGGACTTCTACCATGATCAGGTTGGCTTTAATTATCGATTGCCTAATATTAATGCTGCTTTGGGGTGTGCACAACTGGAGCAATTGCCAGAATTTCTGGCTCAAAAAAGGATATTAGCCGAGAGATATATAGAACGTTTTTCATCTATGCACGGGATGAAAATTTTTCGTGAGACAAACTTTTCAAAGAGTAATTACTGGTTGAATGTTTTACTGTTAGAAAGTGATTATAAACAATATCGCGATACAATATTAGAAGCTACTAATATAGCTGGTATAATGACTCGTCCTGCGTGGATCTTGATGCATAAATTATCAATGTTTACGTCGTGTCCACATATGGACTTAGCAGTGGCAGAGAATATCGAAGCACGTCTTATTAATATTCCTAGTAGTGTAAAACTAAGTAAACATAGAATGTAGTAAAATTACAAATAACGGAAGGAATCTTTTACATGAATATTTTATTAATTGCATACGATAATGATTCTTATATATCATGGTTTTCCCCAGGGCTTGGTTACATTGCGGCTGTATGTCGTAAAGCCGGGCATAAGGTAACTATTTATAATCAGGATGTTTACCACTGGCCAGAGGAGCATTTAATCGACTTCTTAGAAAAAAATGAGTTTGATGTTGTGGGTTTGGGAGCTTGTGGCGGCTATTACCAATATAGAAAGGCATTAAAAATTGCAGAAGCAATCAATCAATCAAAGAATCGTCCCTTCTTTGTGCTAGGTGGACATTTGGCTTCACCTGAACCTAAATTTTTCTTAGAAAAAACAATGGCGGATGCTATCGTTATTGGTGAAGGCGAAGTCACAATGTTAGAACTGCTAACGGCATTGCAAAATAAAACAAGCTTACAGGATGTTAATGGAATTGCCTATATTGAGAACGGAAATTTTGTTAAAACGGCTCCTCGGGAATTGATTCAAGATATTGACAGTATACCGCTTCCTGCCTGGGATTTATTTCCTATGGATCATTATGCGTTGCTACGCTTACCCAATATAAAGAACTCTGAACGTTGTATGCCAGTGTTATCAGGTAGAGGATGTACATTTACATGTAATTTCTGTTACCGGATGGATCAAGGTTTCCGCCCGCGGTCTGCGGAAAGCATTATTGAAGAAATTCAAATTTTGCAAAAAGACTATGCTATATCCTATATTGCCTTTTCTGATGAATTGCTCATGAATTCGGTACAACGTACCACGGAATTATGTGAAGCTTTTATTAAAGCAAAATTAAATATCCATTGGGATTGCAATGGACGTCTAAATTATGCGACTCCTGATGTTCTTAATCTGATGAAAGATGCAGGTTGCGTTTTTATCAATTACGGTATCGAATCAATGGATGAACAAGCGTTGCGTAATATGAAAAAAGCACTTACCGTATCACAGATTACTACAGGTATTGAAAATACGTTAGCGGCAGGAATCAGTCCTGGGTATAATATTATCTTTGGGAATATTGGTGAGAATGCGGAATCATTACGACTTGGTGTGGAATTTTTGTTGAAGTATGATGATCATGCCCAAATGAGAACAATCAGACCTGTAACGCCTTATCCTGGGTCTCCTTTATATGATCTTGCAATTGAAAAAGGGCTTTTAAAAGATTGCCAGGATTTTTATGAAAATAAGCACTTGAATTCGGATTTATTAAGTGTTAATTTCACAGATATGAGTGATGAAGAGTTTTATCGTGCCTTATATCAGGCGAATAAAATTCTTCTCGATAATTACTATAGTGCAGGACAAATAAAAGTTGAAGAAAATCTACGAAAACTATATATAGAGAGAGATGCTTCTTTTCGAGGATTTCGGCAGAGTTAATTTCTACTTAAAACTAATTTAATTATAAGCAGGTGTTTTCTGTGGCTTCCAAACGTAAAATTTGCGTGGTAACTGGTACACGAGCGGAGTATGGACTGTTATTTCCTTTATTAAAAAAGATTCAAGCTGACAAAGAACTGGTACTGCAATTGGTTGTTACAGGGATGCATCTTTCTCCAGAGTTTGGCTTGACATATAAGGAAATTGAAAAAGATGGCTTTACGATTGATGCCAAAGTGGAAATGATAATGTCTAGTGATACTCCGGTAGGCATTGCGAAATCCATTGGAATAGGAATTATGGGGTTCGCAGATGTTCTTGACAGGTTACATCCTGACCTTATGGTGGTTTTAGGAGATCGTTACGAAATATTGGCAGCTGTACAGACTGCGATGGTCGCTAAAATCCCCATTGCACATATTGCAGGAGGAGATACAACGGAAGGTGCCTTTGATGAAGCCATTCGTCATAGTATTACCAAGATGTCTCATTTGCACTTTGTAACAAACGAGATCGCAGCTAAAAGGGTTAAGCAAATGGGCGAAAATCCTAAACGTATTTTTTGTGTCGGTAGTCCAGGCATTGACCAGATTAAGACTTTACATTTGCTTACTAAGGAAGAATTGGAAAAAGAACTAAACTTTAGATTTAAACCTCACAATATTTTAGTAACCTTTCACCCTGCTACGCTTGAACATCAGCATCCTGCAGAACAGTTTCAAGAGATATTGGACGCGCTGGACTCTTTTGGAGAGAATTTGGGAGTTCTATTTACCAAGCCAAACTCTGATAATTATGGAAGATCTTTAATTCAAATGATTGATGAATATGTAGCTAAACATCCTCAGTGTTCATGTGCCCATACCAATTTGGGACAAAAACGCTATTTTAGTGTTATTCAGCAGGTTGATGCAGTTTTAGGAAATTCATCCAGTGGAATATATGAAGTCCCGTCTTTTAAAAAAGTGACGATTAATGTGGGAGATAGGCAAAAAGGGCGTATTCAAGTGCCTTCAGTGATAAACTGTATACCGAAAAAGCAAGCTATTATTAATGCAGTTGAACGCTCCTTTACTTTAGATTGTTCGGATATTGTCAATCCATATGGCGATGGTACAAGCTCACAACAAATATTAGCTGTATTAAAAGACGATTTGGACGAAAATCAATTAATTAAAAAATGTTTCTTCGAGGTGAATTGCTCAATATGAATCAAACAGAAAAGACCTATATCATCGCTGAAGCTGGGGTTAATCACAACGGTTCAATTGAGATGGCAAAAAAACTTATTGACGTTGCTGTCCAATGTGGAGTCGATGCTATCAAGTTTCAGACCTTTCGTGCAGAAAAATTAGTCAGTAAAGATGCAGCAAAAGCTGACTATCAGAAACGGAATACAGATATCGGCGAATCTCAATTTGATATGATTAAAAAATTAGAGTTGAGTGAAGAGGCCCATCACAACCTAATTGAATATTGCCATGAGCAAGGTATACAGTTTTTATCCACTCCGTTTGACCTAGATAGTTTGAAATTACTAATAAGTTCTTTCGAATTACCTTATATAAAAGTTTCTTCAGGGGATTTAACTAATGCACCATTTCTGTTAGAGATTGCCCGGACAGGTAAGGCGGTTATTTTGTCTACAGGGATGAGTACGTTAGGTGAAGTTGAAATAGCTTTAGGTATACTGGCTTTTGGATACATGGATAGAGGTAATAATCCTAGTATAGAAAACTTTCAAGAAGCTTATTCGTCTTTGCTTGGACGCCAGCTATTGCAACAAAAGGTAAGTTTATTGCATTGTACTACTGAGTATCCAGCTTCTTTGGCTGAAGTAAATCTAAAAGCAATGGATACTTTGCGATGTGCCTTTGATTTATCCGTCGGTTTTTCTGACCATACTGCTGGTATTGCTGTTCCACTAGCTGCAGTCGCTCGCGGCGCAGTAATTATCGAAAAACATTTTACGTTGGATAGAAGTTTACCTGGGCCGGATCACAAAGCGTCATTGGAACCAATAGAATTGAAAAATATGGTTGAATCGATACGGCAAATTGAAAAGGCTTTGGGATATTCCTATAAGATTCCAACACCTTCTGAGGTTAAGAATAAGATTGTGGCTCGCAAAAGTTTGGTTGCAAGCCAAGCAATCAAAAAAGGCGAAAAATTTACAGAAAAGAATATAACTACCAAACGTGCGGGAACAGGTCTTTCACCCATCTATTATTGGGAGTGGCTTGGAAAATCTGCTGAACGGGATTATGAACAGGATGAAAGGATAGGAATATGAAACGTCCTGTTATTATAGTCGGTGCTGGAGGCCATGCTAAAGTAGTGATTGATATGTTGCGAGGGTCCAGTGTTGAGATTATTGGTGCGACTGATTCTAATCCAGAGAAAATGAATACGTATGTATTGGGAATCCCTGTAATCGGTACTGATGAAGTGATTTTACATTATAAGCCAGAGCAGATTTTTCTGGTTAATGGTATGGGTTCAGTGGGATTGCCTGCAATTCGTAGGGAGATTTTCGACTACTTTAAAACGCTAGATTATTCTTTTGCAACTGTTATACATCCCTCGGCGATAGTGGCTTCAGAAGTTATCTTTGGAGAAGGTGTTCATATTATGGCAGGGGCGGTCATTCAGCCAGGTTGCCATATTGGTTCAAACTCTATTATAAATACGGCAGTCTCTGTAGATCATGATTGCCGTATTGGTTCGCATGTTCATTTAGCTCCTGGGGTAACTCTCTCTGGTGGTGTAGAGATTGGAGATGGAGTGCATATTGGTACAGGAGCTATTATGATTCAAGGTATAAAAATTGGGGGAAACAGTGTAGTGGGTGCAGGAGCCGTTGTGATTAAGAATGTAGCAGAAGATACAAAAGTAATTGGTGTACCAGCACGGGAGGTATAATATGAAGGAATGGAAGCAGATATTAATTTCGCAAGATGTAACAATCCATAATACACTCCAGATTATTGATTCCAGTGCAATGCAGATTGCACTGGTAGTTGACGAAAAAAATCGTTTATTGGGAACTGTAACAGATGGAGATATACGCCGTGGCATTTTAAAAGGCATTATGTTGGAGGAGTCCGTTAAACGGATTATGAATCCTCATCCGACTGTAGCAAAATCATATGAGCGGCGCGATATTGTTTTAGCTGTTATGAAGCTAAAGCGGCTGAATCATATACCCGTCATTGACGATGATGGAAAAGTTATTAATGTGGAGACATTGCAAGATTTAATTCAGGAAGATGTCAAAGATAACATTGTTGTTATAATGGCTGGGGGGCTAGGTGCCCGGCTTCGTCCACTAACGAATGATTGTCCTAAACCACTTTTAAAGGTGGGCGGAAAACCTGTTCTTGAAACTATTCTGGAAAATTTTATGGAGTATGGGTTTAGAAAATTTTATTTATCAGTAAATTATAAAGCTGACATGATCAAGGAGTACTTTGGAAACGGAAACCGATGGGGAATCGAGATTCATTATATTGATGAGGAAAAACAGCTGGGAACTGCAGGCGCGTTAAGTTTACTGCAGGAAAAGACTGCGCAACCATTATTAGTTATGAATGGTGATTTACTAACGAAAGTTAACTTTCAGCAACTTCTTGATTTTCATAGTATGCATCAAGCCCAGGCTACTATGTGTGTTCGAGAATATCACTATCAGGTTCCTTATGGTGTTGTAAAGATCGAACAAAATCGACTTACAGGCATTGATGAGAAACCGGTGAAACACTTTTTCGTGAATGCAGGAATCTATATAATTGAACCTAAAGCTTTAGAGTTGATAGCTCATAATGAATATTTCGATATGCCCAATCTTTTTACCAAAATAATTAGTACAGGTGGCGAAACAGCGGCTTTTCCCATCAGAGAGTATTGGATGGATATAGGGCAAATAAATGATTATGAACGAGCAAACGTTGAATTTGACGAGGTATTCGGATGATCAATAGTAAAAAAGTATTAGGAATTATTCCGGCTAGAGGTGGATCTAAGGGAATTCCCGGAAAGAATATTATTGATCTTGCTGGCAAACCACTGATTGCTTGGACAATTGAAGCAGCGAAGAAATCAAAATATATTGATCGACTGGTTCTTTCCTCTGATGATGATGATATTATTCGCGTAGCCACTCAGTGTGGATGTGAGGTTCCCTTTAAAAGACCGGATGAGTTTGCTAAAGATAATACACCCGGTATAGATCCTGTTTTACATGCGATTTCAATGCTGCCTGGATTTGACTATATTATTTTATTGCAACCAACTTCTCCACTTCGTACCGCCGAAGATATTGATGGATGTATTGAATATTGCATGATAAAGCAAGCAAATTGTTGTATTTCAGTTACTGAGCCAGATAAAAGCCCATTTTGGATGTATCACATTAATTCTCAAGGTATCCTTGAACCAATTTTACAGACTGATAATGAGGTGGCTACACGGCGTCAGGATTTACCTGTTGTATATGCTTTAAATGGAGCAGTATATGTTGCGAAATGTGATTGGCTGATAACAAATAAATCTTTTTTGTCTAAAGAGACGGTTGGCTATGCCATGTCTAAAGATCATTCAATTGATATTGATTCATTGAGAGATTTACAGCTGGCAAAATTGCTCTTAGATTTAAAGGTATAAGTGATTTTCATTTACTTTCAGCCTCATGCCTATACTTTATCCAAAAAAACTCTATTTTGAGCTTGCAATTCATTAGAAAAAAACCTATACTATAACATAAGAACCTATTGCTTAGGTCTGTGGTTGAAAGTCGAGGCCAGTCGCAGGCGAAACGATCCACATAAGGAGTCCAAAGTGGCTCTGAGCATGGTGCGGTTTAGGGGTAAGTCCTGCCGAGTTATTAGCTACGTCAGCTAGATTCGAGAGTGGCAGTAGTGAGGAGATTGAATTCTTATTAGCGAACCTTCCAGCAGGCGGGTGTGGGGGCAAAGACCAGGTCAGCTAAGCAGTGTGGTCCTTAAAATTCACAAAGGTGAGGGGATTTCTTTAATGGCTTTTCAGGACAAAACTCTAAAGTGTAAAGACTGTGGCGTAGATTTCGTGTTTACGGTAGGGGAACAAGAGTTTTATGAGGAAAAGGGATTTGAAAATGAGCCTGCACGTTGTCGCGAGTGCCGTGATGCTAAAAAACGTAGTCGCGATGGTGGGGATCGTCAAACAACGCAACGTGAAATGCACGAGGTAATTTGTGCTGGATGTGGGATAACCACACAAGTACCATTTAAACCTCGTAATGATAGACCGGTTTACTGTCGCGAATGTTTTGCCGCTCAAAGATAATAAATATGTAATGCTGCTCGGATGAGAAATCATCCGAGCTTTTTTGTTATGTTAGAATGTATGTGATTTGTCGAAGAGGGGGAAGAAAAAATGATTTAACCGCAGAGGCGCAGAGGGCGCTGAGTGGAATATTTAATCCTATCTATCTCTTCTCTGGGTTCTCTGCGCCTCTGTGGTTCATATCCTAATCTTATTATTCTTCATGTCTTTGTGGTTCGCACAATTTGTCCGCTGTACTATAAAAAACTTACAAAAGAGTATTGACTAAATATACATTAAAAGTGTATAATTATAAATATAAAACAAAGTAGTTCAGCAGGAGGTATATGAAATGTCGAAGAAGATTATGTCATTGATAATGTTAATGGTGCTTATCGCATCATTTGGTTTAGTTGGGTGTGGCAAAGATGCAGCATCTACTGCGAAGGTGTTAAAAGTGGGAACGGATGCAGGTTTTGCTCCTTTTGAGTTTCAAGATGAAAAATCAAAAGAGTATGTTGGCTTTGATGTAGATTTGATAAAAGCACTTGGTAAACAGATGGGTTATGAAGTGCAAATTCAAAATATGAATTTTGATGGATTGATCCCAGGTCTAGAAGTCAACAGTATTGATGTAGCCATTGCTGGTATGACGATTACTGATGCTAGAAGCCAAAAAGTTAATTTTACTAAACCTTATTATCAATCTGGTTTAACAATTGTAGTGAAAAACGATAATAACGCGATCAAAAGTTTCAAAGATCTAGAGGGTAAGAAAATTGCTGTACAGATCGGTACGACAGGTGCAACAGAAGCTAAGAAAATTAAGGATGCTCAAGTTCGTGAATTTAATAATGCACCAGAAGCTTTCATGGAATTAAAAGCAGGTGGCGTGGATGCCGTAGTGAATGACAAACCTGTAAATGAATATTATATTGCAAAATCAGGCAGTAATGATGCCAAAGCGGTTGGTGAACCTTTGCAAGCAGAAGAATATGGTATTGCTGTTGCTAAGAAGAACACAGAGTTAGCGGGTAAATTAGATAAAGCGTTAGAAGAAGTGAAAAAGAACGGCGAATATGAAAAAATATACGTAAAATGGTTTGGTAAAAAACCAGGGAATTAAATCATATAAAGTATTCTGTATACATTGAAGAACTTGGTGAAAACCAAGTTCTTTTCTTATAAAATCTCAAAAAAACGTTGACTAATTATGCGAATGATATGTATAATTATAAACATTACAAGATTACAAGAAAGTGTTGAGGGGGAAGGGTTAATGTCTAAAAAAATAATGAGTTTGTTCATTGTGGGAGTATTTGTTTTATCCTTGGGTTTGGTAGGTTGTGGCAAACAAGAGGCTGCTAAGCCCGCAAAAGTTCTTAAAGTTGGTTCAGAAGCAGCTTTTGCTCCTTTTGAGTTCCAAGATGAGGGTACAAAAGAATATGTTGGCTTTGATATTGATTTAATTAAAGCCATAGGTAAACAAATGGGAGCTGAAGTTCAAATTCAAAATATGGGTTTCGATGGACTTATTCCTGCTCTAGAAGCAAATAATATTGATGTAGCCATTTCCGCTATGACAATTACCGAAGAAAGAGCGAAAAAGGTTAGCTTTTCCAAACCTTACTATAAATCTGGTTTAACTATGGTGGTCAAAACTGATAACAATTCCATTAAAACTTTTAATGATTTAGAAGGTAAAAAAATCGCTGTTCAAATCGGTACTACTGGTGCTGATGAAGCAAAAAAGGTGAAAAATGCGCAAATTCGCGAGTTTAACAGTGCTCCAGAAGCATTCTTAGAACTTAAGGCTGGCGGTGTCGATGCTGTTGTAAATGATAAACCAGTTAATGAATACTACATTGCAAAAGCAGGTGGCAAAGATGCTAAAATGGTTGGCGAGCCTCTGACTGCTGAAGATTATGGTATCGCTGCTTCTGGCAAGAACAAAGAATTAGCCACTCAGATAGACAAAGCCATCGATGAACTGAAGAAGAATGGTGAATATGAAAAAATCTATGTAAAATGGTTTGGTAAAAAACCTTAATAACAAAAAGCGATAATAGACACAGGCGGGTTTCATAAATGTGAAGTTCGCCTGTGTTTTTTTTATGTTCTTATAGAAAAGGTGAGGACAAAATAACTAACCGCAGAGGCACAGAGTTCGCAGAGGAGAATTTTCCTATAAATCCCTTCTCTGTGCTCTCTGCGTCTCTGCGGTTAAAAAAGTGTTAAATAACTCCCTTTGTGTCCTTCGTGTCTTTGTGGTTCAATTTTTCTTCTATACATTTTAAGGTTGTATTACTTTTTTCAATACAAAACATAGGGAAAATAACTAACCGCAGAGGCACAGAGTACACGGAGGGGATTTTTTTAACCCAATCGATCCCTTCTCTGTGCTCTCTGCGCCTCTGTGGTTAAACGCGTTAAATTTATCCCTTTGTGTCTTTGTAGTTCAAATTTTCCTCTACGAATTTTAACTTTGTACTACTTTTTCAATACAAAACACTTGATGATTTGGCAAAAAGATGTAAAATGGTATAGGGAAAATAAATAGAGGGTTATGGGAGGTTTTTTGGTTGTCTAAGAAAATGATGAGCTTACTTGTTGTAGGAATTTTCCTACTATCTTTGGGGTTAGTTGGCTGTGGTCAAAAGACTGCTAATACGGACAAAGCGAAGGTACTTAAGATAGGTGCTGAAATGACGTTTCCGCCTTTTGAATTTCAAGAGGAAGGCAATAAAGAATATGTTGGCTTTGACATGGATTTAGCACGGGCTGTTGCAAAACAAATGGGTTATGAAACAGAAATCCAGAATATCGGTTTTGATGGTTTGATTCCTGCGCTAGAAGCAGGCAATATTGATATGATTGTTTCCGGTATGAGTATTACAGAAGAGCGTAGCAAAAAGATTGCTTTTTCTAAACCTTATTATAAATCAGGCTTGTCTATTGTAGTTAAGAGCGATAATACTACAATCAAGAGTTTCAAAGACTTAGAAGGCAAGAAAATTGCTGTACAGATTGGTACTACAGGCGCTGAAGAAGCTAGAAAAATAAAAGATGCGAATGTAAGAGAGTACAATAGTAACTCAGAAGCTTACATGGAACTTAAAGCTGGTGGGGTAGACGCAGTAGTGAATGACTTACCAGTAAATGAATATTATTTAACAAAAAGCGGCGAAAAAAATGCCAAGCTAGTTGGCGATATTATGAATGCAGAAGAATATGGTATGGCAGTAACCAAGAAAAACACAGAATTAGCTGAAAAAGTGAATAAAGCCTTAGATGAACTGAAAAAAAATGGCGAGTATGAAAAAATTTACATGAAATGGTTTGGTAAAAAACCTCAATAATAAAAATGCCTCAATAAGACGCAATATCATGTTGCGTCTTATTGTTATCTAGAAAGAGGGAAAATAACTAACCGCAGAGGCGCAGAGTACGCAGAGGGGGATTTTTTTAACCCTATCAATCCCTTCTCTGTGCTCTCTGCGCCTCTGTGGTTAAAAAACGCGTTAAATTATCCCCTTTGTGGTTCAAACGCCTACGTTTAAAGGACGTTAGGGGTTTTTAGAAATAGGATTGACAGGGTTATGCTGTATGTTATAATCATAGTATTGCATTAATATGCATGTATGTATATTTTTTGAATTAAGGGTGAAAACGATGAACTTTGATTTTGATTTAGTTGTACGATCTTTTCCGCTTTTATTAGTCGGTGCAGGGGTTACAGTACAAATTACAGCGTTTAGTGTAAGTCTTGGTATGTTAATCGGGATGTTTGTTGGGATCGCCCGTTTATCCAATACATGGATTATTAAGGCATTAGCTGCCGTGTATGTTGACTTTATTCGTGGGACACCTTTACTGGTGCAGATCTTCCTTATTTATTTTGCTCTGCCTATTTTGGTGGGACAACGAATTGATCCTTTTATCGCTGCGATTACTGCTTGCAGTATCAACAGCGGTGCTTACGTTGCTGAGATCTTCCGTGGCGGTATTCAGTCCATTGACAAAGGACAAATGGAAGCAGGACGTTCTCTGGGTATGACTTGGCGGCAGACTATGTATCATATTATTTTGCCTCAAGCTTTCAAACGAATCATTCCGCCTCTTGGCAATGAATTTATCGCGATGATGAAAGATTCTTCCTTGGTATCTGTAATTGGCTTTGAAGAGCTTACGAGAAGAGGACAGCTGATTATTGCTCGTACTTATGGATCCTTTGAGATATGGTTATCTGTAGCATTTATTTATTTGATTATGACCTTCACTATTTCTCGCCTGGTAGATTATTTGGAGCGGAGGTACAAGATCGATGATAAGCATTAAAAATATTCACAAAAAATTTGGCGCGCTTCATGTATTGAAAGGCATTAATGCTCATATTGCAGAGAAAGAAGTAGTGGTTATTATTGGACCTAGTGGTTCAGGTAAAAGTACGCTGCTTCGCTGCATTAATTATTTGGAAGAGCCAACAGAGGGGGAAATCGTGGTAGATGGTATTCCTCTGACCAGCGAAGCCAACATTAATAAGGTAAGAGAAGAAGTGGGGATGGTATTTCAGCGCTTTAACTTATTCCCTCATAAATCTGTCTTGGAAAATGTAACCTTAGCACCTATGACAGTACGCAAAATGCCAAAAGCAGAAGCGGAAAAAGTAGCGTTGGATTTACTAGAAAAAGTGGGTTTAGGTGATAAGGCTTATGCTTATCCAGAACAATTGTCAGGTGGACAGCAACAGCGGGTCGCTATTGCGAGAGCCTTAGCGATGAGACCGAAAGTCATGTTGTTCGATGAACCGACTTCTGCTCTTGATCCAGAAATGGTAAATGAGGTACTTGATGTTATGAAATCCTTAGCTCATGAAGGTATGACTATGGCAATTGTTACTCATGAAATGGGTTTTGCCCGCGAAGTTGGTGACCGTGTTATCTTTATGGATGAAGGACGTCTTGTAGAAGAAGGCACTCCTGAACAAATTTTTAATAGTGCAAAAGAGGAACGCACAAAGGCGTTTTTATCCAAAATATTGTAAAAAATTGGATGGCAATTATGCCAATTCCAGTTGGTGTCACATTGACACCATTATCCAGTAATGTTATACTTTATATTGTGGTCACGTGGTTGGCCCCAGTTTATTGTTTATTTTTAGGAGGAGTTTCATAATGATTGGTAAAGTAAAATGGTTCAGTTCTGAAAAAGGCTATGGTTTCCTTGAAAGAGAAGATGGCGGCGACGTGTTCGTACATTTCTCAGCAATTCAAGATCAAGGCTTCAAAACTTTAACTGAAGGTCAACAAGTTGAGTTTGACATTGTTGATGGCGCACGTGGACCGCAAGCAGCTAACGTTGCTAAAGCTTAATAGATTTTGACAAATATACCCGGCTATTTATAGCCGGGTTTTTTGATATTATGCGTTGTTTTTTTAACCACAGAGAACGCAGAGCGGATAATTTGATATTTTCTCTTTCTTCTCTGTGCCTTTGTGGTTAACGGCCTTACAGATTTCTCTTAATTATAAATGAATCAGTAGGTTTTTTGTAATATGATTTAATTTTTAAAATAATTAAAATTCATAAAGGATTTTATTGCTAATATGGAGAATAATACTTATATAGACACTGGAAGGAGATGGGCGATTATGGCAATCACTGTACGAGGCAAAAATATCGAAATTACACCAGCACTAAAGGATTACGTAGTAAAGCGCACCAGTAAAATCACAAAATACTTCCAAACTCTAGGTGAGATTACAGCTGTTTTAGCTGTAGAAAAGGGTCGTCACATTATAGAGCTCACCGTACCTATTAATGGTATGATTCTCAGAGGCGAAGAAGCTACTGCTGATATGTATACTTCTATCGATCTTGTTGTTGATAAGATTGAAAAACAGATTGAAAAATATAAAACCAAAATTTCCCGCAGACTAAAAGCTGGAGTTTTCAAAGGGGAATTAGTTGCGGCGACTGTACCGTCAGAAACAGATGAACTACAGGTCGTAAGAACCAAACGATTCGCTGTTAAACCGATGGATACAGAAGAAGCCATTTTGCAGATGAATTTGATTAATCATGATTTCTATGTCTTTAGAGATGCTACAACAGAAGAAGTTAACGTAGTGTATCGTCGTAAAGATGGAAGATACGGTTTAATTGAACCAGATTCTAACTAAGCTAAAAAGTTACAAGAAAAAACCGGGGCATTTGCCCCGGTTTTTCTTGTAAAATATTGATATATTATGGGAAAAGTCAATAAACCACGGAGGTGCAGAGAACGCAGCCACTCTGTGCTCTCTGCGCCTCTGTGGTTCGCAAAGCCTATGTTTTACACTGTCAACTTTTGGACACGTCGCAGTGATGAAATCTCACGGACTGTAGCATTTTCTAATTCTAGGGCCTTATGAGCAAATTCTTCTCTGCTGAAGAAATTTTTTTCTATTAATAACTCTATTAGCGTGCTAATTGCCAGTGTGTTTTTGTAATCTGTATCTTTCAAGTCAGCGATTTGTCCGATGACATTAATGCTATTGGCTTGCATATATATTCCCCCTTGCGTTAGATGGTATTATACTACTAAGTATTTCCATTTTTACAAAGAAATATACAGCTTGATTCAAGAAGTTATACTTTCTAAGGAAGCTCACTAAGTTTATTTATTTTGACTTATCTACTATCTTTTGATAAAATTTTAAATTAGGCATATACTGTAAACTAATAGAAGAATATGATATATGCCAACTATTAAGGAGTTGATACCTGTTGCTTAAATTTTTAAGAAATCTATTCGGTGATGATAACGAAAAAGAAATAAAACGTATGATGAAATATGTAGAGCAAGTAAATACAATTGAGCCAACTATGCATAAGCTGAGTGATAGTTCACTGTCAGCTAAAACAGTTGAGTTTAGACGACGTTTGGAAAAGGGCGAAACCTTGGATGATATTTTGCCTGAAGCATTTGCGGTTGTGAGGGAAGCGTCACGTCGTGTACTTGGAATGCGACATTTTGATGTGCAGATCTTAGGTGGTGTTACCCTGCATGAAGGTAATATTGCGGAGATGCGTACAGGGGAAGGGAAAACTCTTGTAGGTACCCTTGCTACTTATTTGAACGCACTTACAGGTGAAGGGGTACATGTCGTTACAGTGAATGATTACTTAGCGAAACGGGATAGCGAGTGGATGGGCAAGGTATATCGCTTTTTAGGCTTATCCGTTGGTTTGATTGTCCATGGACTGGATTTTGTTGATCGTAAACAAGCATATCATGCAGATATTACATACGGTACCAACAATGAATTTGGTTTTGATTATCTTCGTGATAATATGGTTATCTACGCGGATCAAATGGTACAACGTCCATTAAATTATGCCATTGTGGATGAAGTAGATAGTATCTTGATTGATGAGGCCCGCACACCTCTTATCATTTCCGGACCAGGGGAGAAATCAACAGAGTTATATCATGTAATGGCAAGAATTACTCCTAAGCTCAAAGAAGGAGAAGACTACACGGTAGATGAAAAAACTCGTACCGTAGCACCTACGGAAAGTGGTATAGCGAAAGCGGAAAAATTACTAGGTATCAAAAATTTATATGACCATGAAAATATTGAAATGTCCCATCATTTTACCCAAGCACTAAAAGCCAAAGGTTTAATGAAACGGGATCGGGACTACGTGGTAAAAGACGGAGAAGTCGTTATTGTCGATGAATTTACAGGCCGTTTAATGTTTGGTCGTCGTTATTCCGATGGTCTTCACCAATCCATTGAAGCAAAAGAAGGCGTAAAAGTAGAAAGGGAAAGCCAGACATTAGCTTCGATTACTTTCCAGAACTATTTCCGTATGTATAAAAAACTGTCAGGTATGACAGGTACGGCAAAAACGGAAGAGGCAGAATTCCGGAAAATTTACAAGTTGGATGTTATTACTATCCCAACCAATAAAGAAGTTAGCCGTGAGGATTTACCTGATGTAATTTACAAAACTACTCGGGCTAAATACAAGGCCGTAGTGGATTCCATTGTGGAACGCCATGCGAAGGGTCAGCCTGTATTGGTAGGAACCACCTCCATTGTACAATCAGAACATTTAAGTGATATGCTGAAGAAGAAAGATGTACCCCATAATGTTTTGAATGCTAAATTCCATGAGATGGAAGCACAGATTGTAGCGCAGGCTGGTCAGTTAGGGGCTGTCACAATCGCTACCAATATGGCAGGGCGTGGTACGGATATTGTATTAGGTGAAGGCGTAGCGGAGTTAGGTGGACTTCACATCATTGGTACGGAACGTCATGAAAGCCGCCGGATTGATAATCAGTTACGTGGCCGTGCAGGTCGTCAAGGCGATCCTGGTTCGTCCCATTTCTACCTATCCTTAGAAGATGATTTGATGCGTTTATTTGGTTCCGACAATATTGCTACTATCATGGATAAGTTAGGTATGGAAGAGGATGAACCCATTGAGCATAGTTTAATCACTCGTTCTATTGAACAGGCCCAAAAGAAAGTAGAAGGCCGCAATTTTGACATGCGTAAGCACGTGTTAGAATATGATGATGTAATGAACCAGCAGCGGGAAGTGATTTATGGACAACGCCGCCAGATTTTGGTGGGGGAAAACATGAAGGAAAATATTTTCCATATGATCGAAAAGTTGGTAACCCGGGGTATGGAGCTATTTGCCGACGAAAAACTGTATCCAGAAGAATGGGGTTACCAAGGATTAATCGAGTATTGTGAGGAAATATTTGCACCAGAAGGCCAGTTGCAAGAAGAAGATCTAAAGAAATTGAGCCGTGAAGAACTACAAGCTGAATTACTGCGGGTAGCAACTGTTTCCTATGACGCACGAGAGGCTTTGTTTGGCAGCGACAATATGCGTGAAATGGAAAAAGTCGTTATGTTAAAAGTAGTTGATTCCAAATGGATGGAACATTTAGATGCAATGGATACGTTACGCGAAGGGATTAGTCTGCGTTCGTATGGTCAACGTGATCCTTTAATTGAATATAAAATTGAAGCATATGATATGTTCCAACAACTCATTGATTTGATTCAGGAAGATATTGTAAAATATATATTCCGCGTAAATATTGTGGCTCCACCGGAGGATCGTTTGCAGCAAGCCCATGCTGTACATGGAGATGATGCAGAAGAACCAGTGGAAAAACACCAGCAGCCGGTCGTCAATAAAGATCATACTGGTCGTAATGATTTATGTCCTTGCGGTTCTGGTCAGAAGTACAAAAAATGCTGCGGTGCTGCGAAGTAAGGAACTTGTAAAGAATGAAGAGATATAATAAAGTATGAAACGCAGAGGGCACAGAGAACACAGAGGAATGGAGAGGGTAAAATAATATAGACCTCTCTGCGTCCTCTGCGCCTCTGTGGTTAATCGTCTCCTTGTATCCGTATTAGCGGATTCACGTTTTCATGTTTAAATATTTATATCATAATTTTTAATTTATTGGAGTTGATACAGTTGTTGTTAGAAGATTTGCGAGTGCAGATTGCTGCTTTTGAACAAAAATTAGTTGAAGTGAGGGCTTCTCTTTGACGTTGCTGGCAAAGAAGAGCGCATTTCTCTATTAGAAGATCAGATGGGTGGGCCAGGATTCTGGGATGACACGAATGCTGCCCAAAAAGTGGCTCAAGAACTAAACGTACTTAAAGATAGTGTTGCTCAATTTGAACAGCTATCTGCTGAATATGAAGATTTAGGTTTGCTGTGGCAAATGGGTATGGAAGAAAAGGATGAAAGTGTATACCCAGAAGTAGTAGCAGCCATTGATAAAATGACTCAAGATATTGAACGTTTGGAAGTTGCCTTAATGCTCTCGGGAGAACATGATGGTAGTAATGCTATACTTACGTTGCATGCTGGAGCTGGTGGTACAGAAGCTCAGGACTGGGCTCAAATGTTACTTCGTATGTATGTGCGTTATGCAGAGAAGAATGGCTATAAGGTTGAGACCATGGACTTTTTGGCTGGTGATGAAGCCGGCGTGAAAAGTGCTACCATTCTGGTATCCGGGCCCAATGCCTATGGATATTTAAAATCGGAGAAAGGGGTACACCGCCTAGTACGTATTTCTCCTTTTGATGCCAGTGGGCGTCGTCATACCTCTTTTGCGGCAGTTGATGTTATGCCAGAAATTGATGACAATGTGGAAATTGACATCAATATGGCAGATGTTCGAGTTGATACGTATCGCGCCAGTGGTGCTGGTGGGCAGCATATTAATAAGACGGACTCTGCTGTGCGCATGACTCACATTCCAACAGGCAGTATCGTGCAATGCCAAACCCAACGTTCTCAAATTAAAAATCGGGAACAGTGTATGAAAATGCTGCGGGCTAAGTTATATGAATTAGAACGGCAGAAACAGGAGAATATAAAAAATGAGCTTGGTGGCGATTACCAAGCAATTGAGTGGGGCAGTCAGATTCGCTCCTACGTATTTCATCCTTACAATATGGTAAAAGATCACCGTACCAGTGCGGAAGTAGGCAATGTCCACGCTGTTATGGACGGGGAGTTAAACATCTTCATCGAAGCTTTTTTAAAAAGCGGAAAGTAGTGAATTAAGGAGGCGTATCCTGTGACAAAGGGCTTGCGTCTTGTAGTAGCAGTACTTATTTTGGCAGTAGCAGCAGAGCTACTGCTGCCAACGGTACTATCGGATATTGTGGCTAAAGGTATGATGGGGCTAGTGGGGAGTGAACAAGTAGCAGTCACCCTCACCAAAAGGCCTGCACTATACATGTTAGGTGGTAAGTTTGATGAAATTGCCCTTAACGCCCAGCAGGTAAAAGCGGATAAAATTCAATTTGCCCAGATGGATATAACATTGAAAGATGCCCAATTAGATATGGGAGCACTCTTAACGCGCAAGGTAGTCGCCCTTCAATCTGTTGGTGATGTAGATATTAAGGCTATAGTGACCCAAGAAGAGTTAGCCAAATACTTGAACCAGTCTGTAAAAGGGGTAAAAAACGCTGTCGTGGATATTACCTCGGATAAGATAAAGGCGACAAGTACCTTTGCCCTTGGCGGTTTTGCCAATGTGGCTGTGAGTATGGAAGGTAAAGTAGTAGGCGATGGCCAAAAAATCAAGTTTGTTACGGAAAGATTTTTAATTAATAATAGAATGACTGGCAATATTGGTGGTACTCTTTTAACAGAGATTCCTCTAGTGGATTTAAATAAGTTACCATTCCACGTAAATGTTCGTGACATTGTAATGGAAAGTGGGAAAGTGAATTTATATTTGGATAACCGCTCCCACTAGCCCTTCACCCAAGGGCAATTTTTTTTTAGTAAGCTTGTTTTTTTCTCTATTTAATAATAAAAATTTTACAGATAAGCAGGATATTGGGCAGTTTTGACAGAATATGATGAAGTTGCATAAAGTATTGCAGAAAGCGGTTAGAATATAGTTACATGGACTTATTTATGATAAGGTGGGATCGATTGTTGAAACAGTTTACATATAATCGGATATTAGTAGCATTGATTGCAATTGGCTTAGTGGCAGCCTTGTCTATTGTATGGCAGCGTCATAAGGTAGAAGAAAATAATACAACCGTTGAAATGGTTATGGAATATGAGGATGTTCTTGAATTAGCACAGCTTGAGGGTGCTCCTATAGATGCTTTGATGCAACGAATTAAGGATGCAGGTATTACTTCCCTCGCAGTCTACGAGACTACCTTAGAAAAATTAAATAAAAGCGGTAAGGTGACGACTCTTTCTGGTGCCCAATTGTTACAGCAATACCAAACCGGTATGCTGAGTGATATTGCTTGGCGTAACTTGGTAGAGACAGGGCGTATTAAAGCGGAAGATGTATATGTAATTGGTCGTGACCCACAAGTTTTTGCTGAGGTTAAGGAAGATTTAAGCAAACGTTTAAGCCGTGAAAGGGTAACCCTTCTTGATAGTCAAAAACAGATTTTAGCTGTTAAAGCCAATTATGAAAAAGTAATCAAATGGAATCTTGGGTTGCCTACAGATGAGATGCGTTATGTGGCAAGTCAAGGATTTTGGGTCGTAGCTCGGCCTAGTAACTATTCAAAAGTACAAGAATCAGATGTGTTAGGTGTGTTTGACCGGTTGTCAGGTATTGATAAGGTTTCTTCGATAATGTTTGCTGGAGATGAAGCATTAGGATATCCAGATCTTTTATCCTTAACCTTGAAAAAAGTCAAAGAAAAGCAGCTAACCTTAGACTTAATTGAGCATCCATTACAACTGCAGTTTTTTAAACAAGAAGGTCTTGTGCCTATGGCGGTTGCCAATGATTATAAGGCAGCGCGAGTTTATGTGATTCCCAAAGATGAACAGCCTAAATTAAAACAGGCAGAAGCTGTACAGCGTTGGATCGTAACGGATCAAGAGCGTAATATACGGGTTAATCTTTTGCGAAAGTATGACAAAGCGGAACCGGGCAAAACCCTTATCGAAACGAATTTGGAATATGTGGCCGATGTGCGTGATGGTTTGATCAATAACGGTTTTACCATAGGGCGTGCCGGTACATACCAACCTTACTTTCCTAATAAATTTTTGCTAGCGATCATTGCACTTGGCGCAGTAGCTGCAGGAGTATTGTTTTTGACGTTAGTGCGTCCGTTCGCCCTTAAATACCAATATGGATTGTTGCTGCTTCTAGGTCTTATCTTTGCATTTCCTTTAGTAAAAGGTAGTGGGGATGTGGTTCGCCAGGCTGTCGCCTTATTTAGTGCGATTATCTTTCCTGTTCTGGCCATGACCTGGCAAATTGATCGTTGGAGAGGTATGACGATTCAAGGTCGTAAACCTCTAATTGGTATTATTAGAGATGGGATCGGTGGTTTAATAATTATCGTTATTCTGTCAATGATTGGCGGTATGTATGTCGCTGCTGTACTTGGTGATGTACGTTTTTTTCTCGAAATGGAAATATTCCGTGGTGTAAAATTAACCTTTGTCGCTCCTCTTCTCTTGGTTACTGTAGTGTATTTAACTCGGTATAATTTATTGGTAACGGAGCAAGAAAATCGCAAAGATGTTTGGCAGCAAGTAGTGAAATTGCTGAATTATCCTGTACAAATTAAGACCTTAGTGATATTTGCTTTAGTAGCTCTAGCCGGATGGGTATTTGTGGGTAGATCGGGTCACACGGCAGGTGTGCCTGTGCCTGATATTGAACTTAAAATGCGGGCTTTTTTGGAGAGGGTAATGTTTGCTAGACCTCGGGAAAAAGAGTTTATGATAGGGCATCCTGCCTTTTTCCTTGCTGTGATGGCCTTGTATCGCCAATGGCCAAGAGTAGTACACTATACCTTAGTTGTAGTTGCTACCATCGCTCAAGGTTCTTTAGTAGAAACCTTTGCCCACATACGCACTCCTGTCTTTATGTCTTTTGTCCGTGGTATAGATGGTATGGTAGCAGGGATTGGTATGGGTATATTGGCGGTAATTGGTGTACAGTTGCTCTGCTATTTGTCTGTTGTCCTAGGAAGGAGACCTACTGAGAATGAGTGAGATTGTTATTTCAGGGTACTACGGTTTTGGTAATGCTGGTGATGAAGCCATGCTTGCAGCCATGATTGAAGTATTAACTGAACTTGCATCCGATATAAAGATTACAGTACTTTCGGGTAATCCAGAGGATACTCGCAGGCGCCATGGAGTAGCGGCTATCTATCGATTAAATTACCCGGAGATTGCCCGGACTTTATCGCGAAGCCAGTTGCTGATTAGTGGTGGTGGCAGCTTGCTCCAGGATGTGACGAGCGAGCGGAGTTTATATTATTACCTAAGTATTATGATGCTGGCTAAAAAATTAGGTACGCCTGTTATGCTCTATGCCCAAGGTATAGGGCCTGTACGGGGAACCTTGGCGAGAAGTGCTATGCGTTATATTGGCAATATGGTAGATTTAATTACTGTACGAGACGAAGGCTCTCTTGCTGAATTAAAAAGACTTAGAGTAGTGAAGCCACCTATTCACGTTACTGCGGATCCTGTGCTAGCAATGCACCAAGTAGATAAGCAGATTGGTAGAAGAATTTTACAAAAAGCTGGTGTTGAAGGTACAGCACCACTAATTGGTATTTCCGTTCGAGAATGGAAGGATTGGAAACATTATAAGCAGGCCCTCGTGGAAGTTGCTGACCAATTAGCAGTGGAATTTGGGGCTAAAATTGTGTTTTTACCCATGCAGTGGCCAGAGGATTGCGCCGTATCAAAAAAAATGGCCATTCGTACAAAGAAACAATCTATTGTATTAGATGAAGAGTACACGACGAGTGAGTTGCTATCCTTAGTAGGGAATTTTAATGTATTAATCGGTATACGGCTTCATGCTTTGATTTTTGCTGCTGTTATGCATGTCCCTATGGTTGGCATTTCTTACGATCCAAAGATTGATCGTTTTCTTGAATCTTTAGGAGAGTGTCATGTAGGAACACTACAAAATATAGATAGTCAGATGTTGGTTGAGAAGGTGCGGCAGCTATGGCCTACGAGTACAGGTATGAACCCTTCGAAGGCGAAGCAGAGTGCCCAGTTACGGGATAAAGCGTTTCAGAATGCAGAGTTAGCGTTGGAACTTATTTCTCAAAGAAAGTGCGGGAAGGCATAATGATGAGGAAAATAGTATGGCGTGATTATTTGGGAATTACCCTAGGCGCCTTGATTACTGCGATTAGCTTGAATATGTTTCTAATTCCAAATAAAATAGCAGCGGGCGGCGTAAGTGGTCTAGCAACAGTACTTTATTATTTGTTAAACTGGCCCGTCGGTGTAATTATGCTGGCCTTTAATGTTCCTTTGTTTATTATTGGTCTTAAAGTATTAGGAGCCCGTTATGGGATTAATACTTTATTTGGTGCTGCCATGTTGTCCATAATGATTGATCTTACAGCTCCTTTTACCCCTGTGCTGACATCGGATTTATTGTTAAATTCGTTGTACGGTGGAGTGGTGGGCGGTATTGGTATGGGACTCGTATTTCGGTCCAAGGGCAATACGGCTGGAACGGCCTTAGCTGCTGTTATTCTCAATAAGATACTAGGAATCCGAATTGGGCAAGCTATGATGGCAGCCGATTTTTTTGTAATTGTGTTTGCAGGTTTAGCTTTTAAAAGTGCTGAACTTTCCTTATATGCTTTAATCTCCATGTTTGTTACAGGTCAAATTGTTGATCTAGTGCAAGAAGGACCTAGTACATCCAAGGCCTTTTTTGTTATGAGCAACCAACCTAAGCAGGTGGCTGCTGCTATTATCAATGAAATGGATCGGGGTGTGACTGTACTGCAAGCAAGGGGTGGCTACACTGGCGAGTCTAGGGAAACATTATTATGTGTGGTAAGCACCAGTGAGGTAACTCAACTCAAAGAAGTGATTTATCAGATTGATCCTAAGGCTTTTGTAATTGTGACAACAGCCCATGAGGTGTTAGGTGAAGGATTTACAGAAGTAAATAAGGGTTAAAATAAGCATTTTTCTTAAAACTAAAGGAGGTTGTATCTATGGCTGAAAAACTAACGCAAGAAAAAGTATCTCAATTAGAGAGTTATGCAAAATCCATTCGCTCTAACATTGTAGCAATGGTTACGGAGGCTCAATCGGGTCACCCAGGGGGGTCCTTATCCGCAGCTGATATTTTAACAACATTATATTTTGCTGAAATGAATGTAAATCCGAGTGATCCTCATCAGGTTGACCGTGATCGTTTTGTTTTGTCAAAAGGACATGCAGCTCCTGTCTTATATGCAACGTTGGCAGAAAAGGGCTTTTTCCCCAAGGAAGAACTATTGACATTGCGTAAGATTGACAGTCGTATCCAAGGACATCCTAGCATGAAGAGTTTACCTGGAATTGATATGTCCACGGGTTCCCTAGGACAGGGCTTAAGTGCTGCATCAGGTATGGCCTTAGCGGCTCGTCTTGATGGACGTACCAATCGAGTATACGCAGTTCTTGGTGATGGGGAACTAGAAGAAGGTATGGTATGGGAAGCAGCCATGTTTGCTGCTCATTACAAATTGGATAACCTAACAGCTTTTGTTGATTTTAACGGATTACAAATAGATGGTCCTGTTTCAGAAGTACTTTCACCACTGCCTATACCAGAAAAATGGAAAGCTTTTAATTGGCATGTTATTGAGATAGATGGACATGATATCCAAGCTATTTATGCTGCGATTCAAACTGCAAAAACAATAAAAGGCAAACCTACCATGATCGTTGCTACAACCATAAAAGGCAAAGGCGTATGTGAAATGGAAAATAAAGCAGATTGGCATGGCAAAGCGCCTAGTCGCGAGCAGTGCGAATTGTTTATGGCACAATTAAATGATCTCGAATCAAAATAAATAATAAATAGGTTGGATGAACGCTAAAAAGCGGTTATCATCAGCCAATGAGAGGTGTTAAAAAATGGGGTTAGCAACTCGTGAAGCATATGGAGAAATACTAAAAGAACTTGGAGAAAAACATAAGGATATTGTGGTGTTGGATGCGGATCTATCAAAATCCACCAAGACAGCAGTATTTAAGAAAGCCTTTCCTGAGCGTTTTTTTAACGTAGGAATTGCAGAACAAAATTTAATGGGAATTGGGGCAGGTCTAGCAGCCAGTGGTAAGATTCCTTTCGTATCTACCTTTGCAATGTTTGCCGCAGGTCGTGCTTTTGAACAAATTCGTAATTCAATTTGCTATCCAAAACTGAATGTAAAGATTGCCGCTACCCATGCTGGTTTGACAGTTGGTGAAGATGGAGCATCTCACCAATCCATTGAGGATATTTCTTTAATGCGCAGCATTCCAAATATGACAGTCATTGTGCCTGCCGATGCAGAAGAGACACGTAAAGCTGTGGCTTATGCGGCTACCTATGATGGCCCTGTTTATATTCGCTTGGGCCGTATGTCAGTGCCGGATTTATTTGCCGCTGATTATACTTTTGAACTTGGTAAGGCAGTACAGCTCGCAGATGGTAAAGATGTTACTATTATCGCCACGGGCATTATGGTGGCAACTGCAAAACAGGCAGCCGAAGAACTTGCTGCTGTTGGGATTTCAGCAAGAGTTCTTAATATACATACCATTAAACCAATTGATCGGGAAGCAATTATTAAGGCAGCTTCTGACACAGGTGCAATTGTCACTTGTGAAGAACATAGCGTTATTGGTGGTCTTGGCAGTGCTGTTGCCGAAGTAGTAGTAGAAAATAACCCTGTTCCAATGGAACGTGTAGGTGTAATGGATACCTTTGGTGAGTCCGGAACTCCAAGTTCTCTATTAGTCAAATATCATTTAACAGCAGAAGATATTGTAGCTGCTGCCAAGAAAGCAGTTAGTCGGAAGAAATAAATTCCAATAAAGATAAAACGCTCCTCGCATGCATACACATGTAGAGGGGCGTTTTTGTTATGATAAAAAGATTTAACCACAGAGGTGCAGAGTACGCAGAGGGGCTCTAACTTTCCCTATCTTTTCTCTATGTCCTCTGTGTCTCTGTGGTTCAAAATAAGCTACGTATTTTTTATATCGTATGGAGGGTAAAGGATGAAGGCATGGCAAGTGGTCAGTTTTGGTAAGAAGATGCTGGGTAAGTTAGCCCTTTTTTTAGTAGGCTTGATTGCCATGTTAAAAATGGGATCTGGGGTTACCATGGCTGTATCCATGGTGATTTCTATACTTGTTTATGCGATGGCTTTTGGGATGTCTTTTGCGATTGGTTTTGTGCTCTTACTTCTGTTGCATGAATGGGGACATTTAATGGCGGCAAAGGTAGTTGGTCTAAATGTTTCTCGCCCTGTATTTCTTCCCTTTATTGGGGCGATTATAAGAATCAAGGAATTGCCCCGCAATGCAAAAATGGAAGCCAATGTAGCAATCGGTGGGCCGGCGATGGGAACTTTGAGTGCATTGATTTGCTTGGCCTTCTACTTATGGACGGATAGTCTTTTGTTATTAGTTCTTTCTTATACTGCCTGTTTATTAAACTTATTTAATCTGATTCCCTGCGACCCACTGGATGGAGGTCGTATTGCTGTTGCCATTACCCATCGTCTTTGGTGGTTAGGAAGTCTTGTAATTGGAGGGTTATATTTATATACTTATAATTTTTTTCTGCTTTTATTTTTTTGGTTTTCTTTATATCGGATTTGGAAAAATGTTGACCTGAAGGAAGATGTTAATTATTATCACCTTACCCTAAGCCAGCGATTAGCAGTAGCTTGGTGGTATTTTGGTTTGGTAATTGTATTAGGGGCGACGACATTATACATTGGTGCAATCTTTAACGGCAGGTAAAGATTGCACCAGTGTAAAGAACGTAAGAATAACACTTCGCGTCATTTTTGAACCACAAAGACACAAAGGTCACAAAGGGGTTCTATCCATCTCATTCCCATCTTCTTTGTGTGCCGCGATATCGGCATTGTGTCTTTGTGGTTCAATCTTTTTAACTAGAAACTTATAAATTCTGATACCATAAGAAAAACACTTTGCGTTCTTTTAGTCTACGGATCAAGCGACGGGTCCATGTTATTATAAGCGTAAGTCAAGTAACACGGTGAAGCTTTAATAATATGGACTCGAAGCGACCTACAAACAACAACAAAACTTATACTTTTTGGTACTACAAAAAAGACACAGCTGCGACCGTTAACGGGCAGCTGTGTTCGTAACCTATTCAATAAAGCCTCTTTCACGCATTACTCTTTCCTTCGTAAACCTAGCCATCCCTGTAAGCATTTTATGATAACCAATTTTGCGATAAAATGGCTCTTTTCCTGGACTTGCATACAAGATAATATTCATATTCTCTAAGCCCTTATGAATCTCTTCAACAATCAATCTGCCAATGTTTTTTCCTTGATAGGAAGGGCGAACAGCAATATCGTAAATTGCCGCCTGGTACGCACCATCTGAAATAGCCCGACCTACCCCAATTAACGATTCATTATTAAATATGAATACTACGCGATAGCTATTTTCAAAGGCTTTCCTCGTCAATTCTGCAGAATGAGTTGCCAATCCTGCATCGCGGAGTACATTGCAAACCTCTTGCCAATTAACATTTTCACTATTTCCTTGGATTCGATATTGCATACTTACCTCCCAATTTCCTTTATCTAAGACTCATCTATTCTGAAAATAATAAATTAGCGATAGAACATAAAACTCCTGCCTATTTTGCAGATAAATTCAGATATTGTTAAGCCTTGTAATTTTGAGGGGAAACGTAGCAGGAATATCCTGCTTCAGATATAAAGTAATACATAGTATCAGAGATAATCCTAATAAAAAATAATAGTAAAGAGTAGAGGGATTCAAAATGGATTCAATCATGTCAACAATAGTAAACCGGAGAAGTATTAGATCCTATACATCGGAAAAAGTAAGTAAAAATGATATTACTAAAATACTAACTGCTGGGAGCTGGGCTCCTTCGGGTAATAATCTACAACCATGGAAATTTTCTGTTGTAATGAATAATGAAGAGTTAATTAAAAGGCTTTCATCCCTAACGATTTATCAAAGTTGGCTACAGACTTCTCCCTGCTTGATAGCAGTCTTTCTTGATACGAAAGTGGTAGATAATAAAGTAGAAGGTATTTATCTAAAACATGTGCAAGCAATCGGAGCCGCAATTCAGAATATGTTGCTTGCTGCTTATGAACTTGGTTTAGGTACTTGTTGGATTGGTGAGATACTAAAAAATGAAAATCTGGTAAAAGAGATATTGGGAGCTTCAAAGGAGTTAGAATTAATGGCTGTTATATCTGTTGGCTATCCAAATAAAAATAATATAAGGTCAAAAAGAAGGGTTATTTCTGAAGATATTATAAGCTGGTTCTAAGTTGAGGTAGCCATAATTTAGGATGCAATTAAAATAAATACAGTTATTACTTGGATACAATTTGTGGAGCATATCTTTCTTATTATTACTAAGAATAGTATTCTCGCTGTTGTTTTTACAAAATATAACTTTGAAAAAGTTGGATTGTGAAAAATAACAGCAAAAAAAAGGGATTTTGGTACAAACGTCAAAGAATTACAAGTAGAGCTGAAATTTTTCTGGTAGTAGGGAGAGTGACTATAGTTGATTCATTTGGATGGTGTTTCTAAAGTTTATGATAATGGTTGTGTCGCCCTCTCTGATATTACGGTTGACATTCCTAAAGGTGATTTTGTATTTGTGGTAGGCCCCAGTGGTGCAGGTAAATCCACTTTTATAAAGATGATTTTTCGGGAGGAGTTGCCGACAAAAGGTAAATTAATTGTCAATGGCCGTAATGTGGGCGAGTTAGAGCCTTCAGAAGTACCTTACCTAAGGCGCAATTTAGGTATTGTATTTCAAGATTATCGTTTGTTGCCGAATAAAACGGTGTATGAAAATGTAGCATTTGCTATGCAGGTAATTGAGTCTTCTCGTCGAGAGATTCAAAAACGTGTATCTCATGTATTAGACTTAGTTGGTTTGCGGCACAAAGCCAAGAACTTCCCTGGTGAACTGTCTGGTGGTGAGCAGCAGCGTATTGCAATTGCAAGAGCCATTGTTAATAATCCTGTAGTAGTGATTGCCGATGAGCCAACAGGAAACTTAGATCCAGAAACATCTTGGGAAATTATGAAAATCTTTGAACGAATTAATAAAGATGGGACAACCATTGTTATGGCTACCCATGATAAGACTGTGGTTGATGCTATGAAAAAACGAGTTATTGCAATTGAAAAAAGCCGTATTGCTCGGGATCAGGTGAAAGGGGTATACGGTTATGAAGATTAGAACAATGGAGTATTTTATCAGAGAAGCAGTCTCTTCTCTTAGGCGAAATGGCTTAATGAGCTTTGCGTCGGTTAGTACTGTGGCCTTGTCTCTGCTCATTTTAGGTATGTTTTTAGTAATGGTTTTAAATCTGAATAATATGGCTTCTACCTTAGAGTCACAGGTACAGATTTCTGTATATCTGCAGGATGGTTTAAGTGAGCACGAGATGCGTGAAGTGGGAACTCGTATTACAAAGCTGCCTGGTGTTGTGCAAGTGAACTTTATCGATAAAGAAGAAGCCATGAAACGCTTCAAACAGCGTTTAGGAGAACAGCAGAGTTTACTGAATGCCCTTGGCGAGGCAAACCCACTGCCAAACGCCTTTGAGGTCAAGGTGGACAGGACTGATCGTGTGAAACCAGTGGCTCAAGCCATTACCCAATTAAAAGGGGTAGAAAATGCAAAATTTGGTCAAGAAGTAGTTGAACAGCTATTTGCGTTAACGAAGATGGTGCGAATCTTTGGTTTGGTTATCATTCTATTTTTAGCTTTAGCTGCGCTATTTATTATTTCCAATACCATCCGTATTACCGTATTTGCTCGGCGTAAAGAGATTGGTATTATGAAATATGTTGGTGCCACAAATTGGTTTATTCGTTGGCCTTTCTTATTGGAAGGTATGATGTTAGGGTTTGGTGGAGCGTTGGTTGCCGTATTGTGTTTAAATGAAACCTATGGAGTTTTGATACATCAAGTGTATGAATCCCTGGCATTTTTACCGCTAATCCCCCAATACCCATTTATTACAAACATAAGTGTAGTGCTATTGGTAACAGGCACGGTGATAGGGGCTCTTGGCAGCACCATATCACTACGTCGATTTATGAAAGTATAGTGGGTAAGCAGGAGGGGTTTGATGTTTAGTAGCAAACGGTATTTGGCCTTAGGTTTAGCACTTGTTATGATGATTATAGCTGTTGGTCCTGCCTTAGCCAATGAATTGGCAGAGCAGCAACAGCAGGTGCAGCAGCAAATGCAGGAGCAACAGGAGAAATCAGCCCAGGCTAAACGGAAGGTAGAGAGTGTTTCCGATCAGTTGCATAAGGTTCAAATGGAACTAGATAATGCACAAGGTGATTATCTTTCTGTCCAAAAGAAGTTAAGCGAGACAGAGGAAAAAATTGAGGTAAATTCTGCTGTTTTGGCTAAAGCGGAAAAAAGCTTGTCGGAACGTGGTGTGATTTTAAATAAGCGTATTCGAGATATTTATCAAAATGGCCAGTTAAATTATTTGGATGTGCTATTTGGTGCAAATGATTTTGGCGATTTTACAACTCGTATGGAAATTTTGAAACGAATTATGAACAAAGACATTGAGTTAATTGTCAAAGTAAAGGCTGAACGAGAGCTAGTATTACAGAAGAGGTCAGAATTAGAAAGTGATCGTGCCTCAATTTTAACATTGAAGCAAGTAGCAATAGAAAAGAAAAAGATTATTGAGTCTAGTAAGAAAGAGCGGGAAGCTGTTTTGGCTTCGGCAGTCAGTGAGCGGGATACTGCAGAGCAGTCCTACCAGGAACTCCTAGAAACTTCACGTAAGATTGAAGATATGATTCGCCGAAACCAAAATAAGAAGCAAGGGCCTAGCAGTGGTACAGGCTCTATGATGTGGCCGACAGATGTTACTGAAATTACGTCACCCTATGGCTGGCGCACCCATCCCATTTTTGGGACATCTCGTTACCATAGTGGTATTGATATTGGTGCTGATTATGGAGATTCGGTTAGAGCGGCAGATAGTGGTGTCGTTATGTATGCAGATTGGATGGGTGGCTATGGTAAAGCCGTAATTATCGAGCATGGTAATGGCATTTCTACTTTATATGGGCACAATTCGGAGCTGCTAGTAAGTGAAGGGCAAAGAGTACGTAAGGGGGAAGTTATTTCCCGAGTAGGTTCGACAGGCTACTCTACAGGACCTCATTTGCATTTTGAAGTGCGGCAGAACGGATCACCAACGAATCCAATGGACTATTTGCCATAAAGAAGACTTGATTTAGATGGAGTTTTAACTCCATCTGGATCTTAGTCGCACTTATCCAGGGACTTAGCTGCTATTAACTTCCGCATGAGAGTCTTAGAGCAGCTTAGTCATCGGATAAAAGGTTGATAATTTGCCATAAGGGTACCCAAAGTGGGTGCCCTTATGGAATATTTAATGCGTGTTCTGCATATAGTTAATATGTATGTTTTTATAGGGTATATTAGCGAAGAGGTGAACGTTGATTCAACTCTCGAATTGGGGTGTATGTATTGAGTCGTCGTAAAATTATTGTAGCAGCCATCTTATTGGTTGTATTTACCTTCACTGTAACAACAGCTGGATTCTTATATCTGCTAAGGGGAAACTCTGCAGATATCGTCAGCACGTTAAAGTTCTTTCGGGCCTTGCAGATTGTCAAGGCTCGCTATGTGGAACCTGTAGACACGGATACCTTGGTGGCGGGTGCTGTGAAAGGTATGGTTAGCTCTTTGGGTGATCCTCATTCCGTTTATATGGATCCCAAGATGTATAAGGAATTCATGGTGGAAACGGAAGGTTCCTTTGGTGGGGTCGGCATGGTTCTTGGGGTAAAGGACAAAACTTTGACAGTCGTTTCGCCGATTGAAGGTACACCGAGTGATAAGGCAGGAATCAAAAGCGGGGATCAAATCATTAAGATTGATGGAAACGATACAAAGGATATGGCATTGGATGAAGCCGTGGGTAAAATCCGTGGTCCAGAAGGCTCACAAGTCACACTCACAATTCGTCATGAAAGTGAGCCGCTGAAGGATGTTGTTTTACAACGATCCAACATTCAAATTAAAACCGTCTCAGGCAAAATGCTGCCTAATAAAATTGGTTACATTCGTATTTCTATGTTTAATGAAAACACAGGAAGTGACTTTAATCAAAAATATCAAGAATTAGAAGCCGAAGGTATGCAGGGCATTATTCTAGATCTTCGGGATAATCCTGGAGGATTATTAGAAGAAAGTGTGAAAGTTGCTAGTAAATTTGTACCCAAGGGACCGGTTGTTTCTGTAGTTACCCGAGATGGGCATAGAGAAACTCACTCTTCTAACTTGGAAGCGGTAAAATATCCTGTGGCAGTGCTAGTAAACGGCGGAAGTGCGAGTGCTTCTGAGATCGTTTCAGGAGCCATCCAAGATACTGCTTCTGGTACCTTGATCGGTACTAAAACCTATGGCAAGGGTTCTGTGCAAACCGTACTTAGATTAGATGGCAGTGCGATAAAATTAACGATTGCAAAATACCTAACACCTAACGATCGTTCCATCAATGGAATTGGTATTGAGCCAGATATTAAAGTAGAAATGGAAAAAGATGCAACGAAGGATATACAACTAGACAAAGCCACACAATTCGTAAAAGAAAAGTTGGGTAAATAAAGAAAGGTAGCGGCGGGCTTTTGCTTAGCCGCTTTTTTCTAATGGTAGATTTATAGTTTTTTGAATGTAGTTAGGAACGAAGGGATTGAACCGCAGAGGCACAGAGGACACAGAGAAAAGATTAGATTTAAGATATTAGCCCCCTCAGTGCTCTCTGCGCCTCTGTGGTTAAACGGTTCCATGTTTTACCCACAAATACTATTAAATTTGAGGTGAGATGATGTTTCCATGGCAGGAATTGATTCGGCTGGCAATTGGTGGTGTAGTAGCAGCTTTTTTTCAACCTATTTTTTGGGTGATTATTGCCCTAGTTACTTATCAATATTGGCAATTGCAAAAAAGTCAAAAACGTATGTTTGGAATATGTAATTTTTCACTCACTCAGCAGGTGACCTTAGCTGTGTTGCTAGGGAGTATTGGGGGTATGTTGGGGAGTTTTCTATTAACGGTAGTCGGGATTAATGTAGATCAATTAGGTCTTGCCTACATTTGGCCGGTGGCTATATTACTAATGGCAATTAATATGCGATTCTTATGTTTTGCCTATGCGGGAGGTTTAGTGGCTTTGTCAAAAGTATTAATTGGCTGGCCAGCGGTAGATGTATCTCAGGTATTAGTGCTAGTGGCGGTTCTTCATATCACCGAAAGTATACTAATTGCCATCAGTGGATATTATGGCAGTATGCCTGTTATTTTAAAGCGAAGAAATGGACAATTAGTAGGGGCTTTTAATTTACAAAATTTTTGGCCACTGCCTTTGCTTTTGATGTCGGCGGTTGCATTGCCTGAAAGTAAGGTTCCGGCAGGAGTATTGCCTATGCCTGACTGGTGGCCTTTGTTGCCAATCAGTATGAGTCTGCCCGAAGGACATATATGGATGTACGCAATGATTCCTGTAGTCGCTGCTTTAGGCTATACCGATATTGCGGTAGCTAGTTCACCTAAAAGGCGTCGCCGGAAATCAGCTTTTCATCTAGCTATTTATAGTACTATACTCTTGGCATTAGCCTTATTATCCATTCATTATAAATGGCTGCAAGGTGTGGCGGCGATGGTCTCTTTCTTAGGCCATGAAATGCTAATTCAACTAGACAGTCGACGAGAATTGGAAGGCATTCCTCGTTATGTACCGCCAACTGAGGGGCTTATGGTATTAGATACGGTAATTGATACTCCAGCACCAAAGGCAGGGGTAAAATCCGGTGATATTTTGTTAACCTTACATGGTATGCCGATCAACAGAAGGGATCAATTGGCAGAGGCTATTTCCCTTGTCCCCAACGAATTTATGATACAAATGGTAAGAGATGGTCAAAAAATGGAGACGAAGGTGAAATTCTCCAAAGGTCAGCGAATGTTAGGTGTGATTTTAGTACCAGAAGGCAACGAATTATATTATGTAGAGTTAACGGAAGATAAGTTTTGGTTGTGGGAGAAAGTGAAAAAAAAGTGGAGGAATAAATAGTAAATATAGTAATTTAAAAACAATATATATTATAAGAGAATTATTATATAATAGAATTATGACTGTCATTAAATTTCACTTTGACCGAACGTATGTACTGTGATAAGATAAAATATATATAATGTGGATTAATATTTTGTAAAGACTGGTGATATTATGGCTACTGTTCCTAAGTTGAATACGACCTATCATGAGGGAGGCATACCTTTTAAAGTAGAAGCTCCTTTCGTGCCGACAGGAGATCAGCCTTCTGCCATCCGTACCCTGGAAACGGGTATTTTAGAAGGGCAAAAGGCCCAGGTGCTTCTTGGGGCAACAGGCACAGGAAAGACCTTCACTATTGCTAAATTAATTGAACAGGTTCAAAAACCAACCTTAGTCATTGCTCATAATAAAACACTGGCTGCTCAATTAGCCAGTGAATTCAAGGAGTTTTTTCCTAACAATGCAGTGGAGTATTTTGTCAGCTATTATGATTATTACCAACCAGAAGCATATATTGCTCATACAGACACCTATATTGAGAAAGATGCTTCGATTAATGATGAGATTGATAAATTGCGTCACTCTGCTACCAGTTCCCTATTCGAGCGACGTGATGTGATTATAGTTGCCAGTGTATCTTGCATCTATGGTTTAGGTTCGCCAGATGAATATCATGGTCTAGTTCTATCTTTACGGCAAGGACAAACAAAAGACCGCGATGAAATTTTACGTAAATTAGTTGCTATTCAATATGAACGAAATGATATTAATTTTATTCGCGGCAAATTTAGGGTACGGGGCGATGTGGTAGAAATCTTTCCTGCAGCCTATGGGGAAAGAGCGATCCGAGTGGAATTATTTGGTGATGAAATTGAACGGATTTTAGAGATTGATACCTTAACAGGCGAAATTATGGCAGAACGCAAGCACATTGCCATCTATCCTGCCTCTCACTATGTTACCTCCAGGGAAAATATGCTCAGGGCAGTAAGAGATATTGAGGCAGAACTAGAAGTACAATTGGCATTTTTTAAGGCGAATGGTAAGTTGGTAGAAGCTCAACGCCTAGAGCAGCGGACGAAATATGATTTGGAAATGATGCAAGAAATGGGATATTGTTCAGGGATCGAAAATTATTCTCGCCATCTAACAGGGCGTAATCCAGGAGATTCTCCTTATACACTCATTGATTATTTTCCTGAGGATTTTATGATTGTTGTGGACGAGTCTCATGTCATGCTTCCCCAGCTTCGGGCTATGTATGCAGGAGATAAAGCCCGCAAAGCCTCTCTGGTGGAGAATGGTTTCCGCTTGCCTTCTGCTTTCGATAATCGGCCTCTTACCTTTTTAGAGTTTACAGAGCGCATTAACCAAATTGTCTATGTATCGGCGACACCAAGCGCTTATGAATTAGGGGAGGCTAGTCAAGTTGCCCAGCAAGTCATTCGGCCAACGGGTCTTATCGATCCTGAAGTAGAAGTACGTCCTATCAAAGGTCAGATGGATGATTTGCTAGGTGAAATCAAAATACGAGCTGCTGCCAATGAAAGGGTTTTAGTAACTACCTTAACTAAAAAGATGGCAGAAAATCTCACAGAGTTTTTAAAAGAGATGGGAATCCGTGTACGGTATTTACATTCTGATATTGTTACCATTGAGCGGGGAGAAATTATTCGTGATTTGCGGGCTGGTGTTTTTGATGTATTGATTGGCATCAACCTCTTACGGGAAGGTTTAGATTTGCCGGAAGTCACTTTGGTGGCGATATTAGATGCAGATAAAGAAGGCTTTTTGCGTTCCGATACTTCTCTAATTCAGACCATTGGTAGAGCTGCACGTAATGTGAATGGACGAGTTATTATGTATGCCGACGTGATTACTAAATCTATGGCACGAGCAATGGAAGAAACCAATCGTCGCCGTGCAATTCAAGAGGCTTATAACGAGGAACACGGCATTACCCCGATGACTATCCGAAAGAAAGTCAAGGAATTGATTGAAACAACTAAGGTAGCAGAAACACCCGAAATATATAAAACAGACCGTCTAGGAAACATGAGCCAAGGGGAAATGTTAGACTTAATTGGTAATCTAGAAAAAGAAATGCGCCTTGCCTCTAAGCAACTCCAGTTTGAACGGGCTGCCGAACTTCGAGATATGATTGTTGAACTAAAAGGGCGAGTTGGCAAAGCACCAAAAGAGTCGCCACCTAGGAGTAAAAAGAAAAAGTAATTATGAACCACAAAGACACAATGCCGCTTTGCGGCACACAAAGGATCTTGTAAGGGGGTGTATTGTGGTAATCCCCAGTGAAAATCTTTGTGTCCTTTGTGTCTTTGTGGTTCAATTAAATATTTTGTGACAGAAAGGAACATTCTAGTGAAAGAAAAAATTGTTATTAAAGGTGCGAGACAGCACAATTTGAAAAATATTGATATAGAAATCCCACGTAATGAGTTAGTGGTTATTACTGGCCTAAGTGGGTCTGGCAAGTCTTCCTTAGCTTTTGATACGATATATGCTGAGGGGCAAAGACGGTATGTAGAGTCACTGTCTGCCTATGCTCGTCAGTTTTTGGGACAAATGGACAAGCCGGATGTGGATTATATTGAAGGTTTATCACCGGCTATTTCAATTGACCAAAAAACGACCAGTCGTAATCCTCGTTCTACGGTGGGAACAGTAACGGAAATCTATGATTATTTACGTCTCTTATTTGCAAGGGCAGGACGGCCTCATTGTCCTAAATGTGGTAAACCCATTAGCCAACAGACAATTCAGCAAATGGTGGATCAATTGGTTGCCTTACCGGAGGGAACTCGCCTCATGTTAATTGCCGGTGTAATACGTGGCAAAAAAGGGGAGCACCAGAAAGTGCTTGAGGATATCCGCAAAAATGGCTATGTTAGGGTGCGAATCGATGGGGAAATTCGCGATATTGCAGAAGAAATTAAATTAGAAAAAAACAAAAAGCACACCATTGAGGTGGTAGTGGATCGAATCGTTGTGCGAGAAGGAATTACCCAGCGTTTAGCCGATTCCTTAGAGACAGCTCTTACCTTGGGGGAAGGTGTCGTCAATGTTGATATCGTTGGTGACCAAGAAAAAATCTTTAGCCAAAATTTTGCTTGTATCGAATGTGGGATTAGTCTGCCAGAAATTGCCCCAAGGATCTTTTCTTTTAATAGTCCATTTGGTGCTTGTCCTGATTGTACTGGTCTGGGGAACAATATGGAGGTTGATCCATCTCTTATCATTCCAGATCCTAGTAAAGCTCTCCTTGATGGGGCCATCGCGCCATTAAGTAAAAATACCAACTCCTATTTCATGTGTCAATTGGAAGCTGTTTTGGAAAAATATAATTATTCTTTAACGAATACTTGGGAAAGTTTATCTCCTGAGGTACAAGAAATTATTATGACAGGTTCAGGACTGGAAAAGTTCCATTTTGAATATGACAACATGTATGGAGAAAGCAAAACTTATTACGCTGTTTTTGAAGGTGTAATTCCTTTATTGAACCGTAGATATCGAGAAACTGTTTCCGATTGGTCTCGGGAAGACATTGAAGAATATATGAGTACGAAACCTTGTCCTAAGTGTAAGGGAGCTAGATTAAAACCGGAAGCCTTATCCGTTAAGGTCGGTGGTAAGAATATTTATGAAGTGACTACAGCAACGATTGGGGAAAGTCAGGAGTTTTTCCGTAATTTAGAGCTGACAGAAAGGGAAAAGACCATTGCCCAGCAAATTCTCAAAGAAATTAATGCTCGACTTGGCTTTTTACTAAATGTTGGGTTAGATTATTTGACATTAGATCGGGCAGCAGGCACCTTATCTGGTGGTGAAGCACAGCGAATTCGTTTAGCTACCCAAATTGGTTCTGGTTTAGTTGGGGTATTGTATATCCTGGACGAACCTAGCATTGGGCTGCATCAACGAGATAACAATCGTCTATTGGCCACCTTGCGGCATTTGCGAGATGTGGGTAACAGTTTATTGGTCGTTGAACATGATGAAGACACGATGTACGCAGCAGATCATATTATTGATATTGGCCCAGCAGCGGGTGCCCATGGTGGACAAGTAGTAGTCCAAGGCACAGTCGACGAGATTAAGGCTTGCTCAGAATCCATTACTGGACAATATTTAAATGGAAGTAAATACATTCCCATACCAAAAGTAAGGCGTAAACCCAACGGCAAGTGGCTAGAGGTCGTAGGTGCCAAAGAAAATAATCTAAAGAAAGTTACAGTGAAGTTTCCTTTAGGCGTATTTACTGCTGTGACAGGAGTGTCAGGCTCTGGTAAGAGTACTTTAGTCAACGAAATTTTATACAAAGGTTTGGCATCGAGGGTATATCCTGGTTCGAAACAGCGTCCGGGAGCCCATGATGACATTCGTGGCGTAGAGAATATTGACAAAATAATTGATATTGATCAGTCACCAATTGGTCGTACGCCTCGTTCCAATCCAGCTACCTATACAGGATTATTTGATGTCATTCGGGAAGTTTTTAGTCAAACCCAAGAAGCAAAAATGCGAGGCTATAAGCCTGGGCGTTTTAGTTTTAATGTTAAGGGCGGACGGTGTGAAGCTTGTCGTGGCGATGGTATTATCAAAATTGAAATGCACTTTTTGCCTGATGTTTATGTTCCTTGTGAAGTATGTAAAGGCGATCGTTATAACAGAGAAACGTTAGAAGTACGATATAAAGGAAAAAGTATCTCTCAAGTGCTGGATATGGTAGTTGATGAGGGGGTAGAGTTCTTTCAAAACATCCCCAAGATTCAACGGAAGTTACAAATTTTACAGGATGTTGGTCTTGGCTATATTAAGCTGGGGCAGCCTGCCACCACCTTATCTGGAGGAGAGGCCCAGCGAATAAAATTGGGTACGGAACTAGCAAGGCGCAGTACAGGTAAGACGTTATATATTTTAGATGAGCCGACCACTGGTCTTCATACAGCCGATATTCATCGTTTGCTTACGGTGCTTCAGCGTTTAGCAGATGGCGGGGATACCGTTGTAGTAATTGAACATAATCTTGATGTAATAAAAACTGCGGATTATGTAATAGATCTAGGACCAGAAGGTGGCAGTCGAGGCGGTACGATTATTGCTAAAGGTACTCCTGAAGAAATCGCAAAAACTGCGGAGTCCTATACCGGACAATATTTGGCTCCTATATTAGAAAGAGGAATACGAGAATAACAGAATTAACCGCAGAGGCGCAGAGGTCACAGAGAGGATAATAGTAAACCCTCATTGCTTCGTTCTGTGTCCTCTGTGCTCTCTGCGGTTAAATCGTCCTCAGTTTATCCCATAAGAATAAAAAAGAGTAGGCGCTAGCGCCTACTCTTGGGAATAAAATTTTCTATTTTCGTTTTCTATTTCGCATTCTTCTTCTTTACGAGGAGTCATGCGTTTATAAATAAATTGAGTGTCGATATTACCACTACAGAAATGAGGGTTATTCAAGACTTCTTGCTGAAAGCTAATATTTGTTTTTATGCCAGAAATACGGAATTCAGCTAAGGCTCTGCGCATAATTTTAATGGCATCCCCTCTAGTGCGACCATGGGCAATGACTTTGGCAATCATAGAGTCATAATGAGGTTGTACCGTCATGCTAGCACATACGCCACTATCGACACGAACTCTTGGACCGCCTGCTTCGTGGTAAAAATCAATATAACCAGGAGAAGGGGCAAAACACATATCGGGATCTTCTGCATTAATTCGGCATTCGATAGCGTGACCGCTAAAAATGATATCTTCTTGCTTTTTGTTAAGAGGTTCACCAGCAGCTATACGAATTTGTCGACGTACCAAATCAATACCGGTGACCATTTCCGTAACGGCATGTTCTACTTGAATCCGAGGGTTAATTTCCATAAAGTAGAACTTACCTGTTTTTACATCCAATAAAAATTCAACAGTACCTAAATTGGTGTAAAAAATGCTTTTTGCGGCACGAATCGCCATGGCTCCGACTTTTGTACGCATTTCTGGGGTTAAAGCACTAGAAGGAGATTCTTCAAGAACTTTTTGGTTGCGACGCTGCAGGGAACATTCCCGCTCACCAACATGAAGAATGTTTCCATAGGTATCCGCCATAATTTGCACTTCAATATGTCGTGCTTCGGAGATATAGGTTTCCAAATAAAAAGAGCTATATGTCACATCTACTTTATTTAAAGCACTAACTAACTCATCCTGGTTATTGGCGACAAACATAGATTTACCGCCACCACCTGACACAGGTTTCAAAATAACAGGATAGCCTATTTCTGTGGCAAGTTTATAAGCATGTTCATTGCTAGTAATCGGTTCACTGCCTATTGTCATTGGCAGACCAGCAGCCTTCATGGCTTCTCGGGCTGCATCTTTGTTTCCTACTTGGCGGATGATTTCAGCACTAGGGCCAACAAACACCAAACCAGCATTGGTAACCTTTTCAGCAAAATCAGCATTTTCCGATAAAAATCCGTATCCCGGGTGAATGGCTTCTGCCTTTGATGCTTTGGCAGCCATAATAATCGCATCCATGTTTAGATAGCTTTTCATTGCATCTGCAGGCCCGATATTGTATGCGTGGTCAGCCAATTGTACATGGAGAGCATCGGCATCAACATCTGAATATACGGCGACTGTTTCAATATCTAGTTCCTGGCAGGCTCGAATAATTCTAACTGCAATTTCACCACGATTGGCGATAAGTAGTCTCTTGAACATCAGCATTGACCTCCCATTTAAATAGCAAAGTTTAATGTGCTCTTAACACCAATGAAATTAATTATAGTATATAAAAATTAAGTCTACAATGAGTTTCATGCATGTATACATTGAACGTCTCATTAAAGTTCAGGTATATATTGGAATTGGGTCAGTTTAGATTTTTATTGTGAGCAGGTGCTAAAAGTATGTTACAATTATCTCATAGTTTTATGTTTTTGGCAATGTGATTTTTTTCTCAAAAGGAGTTTTGTAAAAAATGAATGATGAATTATTAGAAAAAGTAAACCACTTGCCAGATAAACCAGGTGTTTATTTAATGAAGGATGCCCAAGATCACATTATTTATGTTGGCAAAGCGGTAGTACTAAAAAATCGTGTTCGTTCCTATTTTCAATCTAGTCGCAATCACTCTCCAAAAGTGCAGGCCATGGTTTCACGGATTGCCGATTTAGAATATATTGTTACAGCTTCGGAAATTGAAGCCTTAATTCTTGAATGTAATTTAATAAAAAAACATCGGCCAAAATACAATATTAGTTTGCGAGATGACAAAACCTATCCTTATATTAAGGTAACGACAAATGAAGATTTTCCTCGTTTGTATGCTACCCGCAGGGTACAAAAAGATGGTGCTCGTTATTTTGGTCCTTTTACTAGTGCAGGGGCTGTCCATGAAAGTATTAAACTAATGAGAAAATTATTTCCTCTGCGTAGTTGTCGTAATTTAGATGCCAGACGCCCTTGTTTGGAATATCATATAAAACGATGTCTTGCGCCTTGCGCTGGGTTTGTAGATAGGGAAACTTATAACGGCATGATCAAAGAAGTTTGCTTACTGCTCGAAGGTCGTAGTGATGCTGTAGTACAGAGTCTAAAAAAACGGATGGAATTAGCAGCAGAAGAACTGCAATTTGAACAAGCTGCAAAACTCAGGGATCAATTAGCAGCTGTAGAAAAAGTCAGAGAAAAACAAAACATTGTTACCGGCGCAGGGGATCAAGATGCTATTGGTCTGGCTCGTTCTGCGTTAGGAACTTGTGTGCAAGTTTATTTTATACGCAGTGGCAAAATGGTGGGGCGGGATCATTTCTTACTGGCAGGTAGTGATCAGGAAGAGGATGATGTAGTATTAGCTGCTTTTATTAAGCAATATTACAGCCAGTCTACCTTTATCCCCAAGGAATTATTGCTGCCTATGGATGTTCCCGAGCAGGCGTTGCTATCGGATTGGTTAAGCCAATTAAAAGGCAGTCGTGTAACTGTAGAAATCCCAAAAAGAGGCACGAAAAAAGATATTGTCACTATGGCTGATGGAAATGCTGCGATTGTCCTTAGTGAACAAGAAGGAAAAATCAAAGCCCATTCAGAACAAACAGAAGGAGCTATGGCGGATCTTGGACGATATTTAGGACTACAGGCACCTCCGATACGTATGGAATGCTTTGATATTTCTCATATTCAAGGGTCTGAAACCGTTGCCTCTATGGTGGTTTTTGAAAATGGCATGCCAAAGAAAGAAGCTTATCGTCGTTATAAGCTACGCACAGTAGAAGGTAAACCAGATGATTTTAAATCTATGCAGGAGGTAGTTAGTAGGCGTTATGGCGCAACCAATCAACCAATACCTGATTTAATCATTATTGATGGTGGCAAGGGACAGTTGAGTGCGGCTCTTACCATAATTCGCGGATCTGGTTTGCTAGATGTTCCTGTAATTGGTTTAGCAAAAGAATTTGAATATATTTTTTGTGAAGGTCAGAGTGATCCTTTGATTTTACCTCGTCACTCACAGGCGCTCTATCTGATGCAGCGCATACGGGATGAGGCCCATCGATTTGCTGTAACCTATCATCGTACGTTGCGCTCCAAGCGGAATATGGTGTCAGTTCTTGATCATGTACCAGGAATTGGCGCCAAACGTCGTAAAGCTCTCTGGGATCATTTTGGCAGCCTGCCAAAAATAAAAGGGGCTACGGTAGAAGAATTGGCTGCCGCACCATCAATGACTTTCCCCGCGGCGCAAGCCGTATATGATTTTTTTAGGCAGCAACGGTGATAACTGGAAAAATAATTGCTTTCTATTTTCGCTAAAATTGGATAAAATAATAAGTAGTATCGATTCTAAGGAGGATTAAGTAATATGAATAAAACAATATGGATTGTACTTGCCCTAGTTGCAGTACTAGTGGTAGGAGCATTTTCAGGTTATAACAGTCTTGTAGGTATGAATGAAGCAGTGAATGGTAAATGGAGTCAGGTAGAAAATCAATTGCAGCGTCGTGCTGATTTAATACCAAATTTAACAGCCACCGTATCTGGTTATGCAAAACATGAACAAGCTGCGATTCAAGCAGTTGCTGATGCAAGAGCCAAGCTGGCAGGAGGGCAAGGACCTGCCGCCAAAGCAGAAGCTAACAATGAATTGGGTGGCGCTTTATCTAGATTACTGGTTATTGCAGAAAACTATCCTAACTTAAAGGCAGATCAGAACTTTAGGCAACTTTCAGATGAACTGGCTGGAACAGAGAATCGTATAGCAGTGGCCCGTAAAGACTATAACGATTCAGTTCAGATGTATAATACTAAAATTCGGACCTTCCCTTCTAGTATTTATGCAGGTATGTTAGGTTTTGGTCCCAAAGAATATTTCAAAGCGGCTGAAGGAGCTCAGCAAGTACCACAAGTTAAGTTTTAGGGAGAATTGAACATAGAGGACACAGAGAAACACAGAGGGAAAGATTATAAATAGTTTAATAAATCGCCTCAGTGTCCTCTGCGCCTCTGCGGCTAATTTTCCCCTTTGTGTACTTCGTATCCGCGATAGCGGCTTTGCGTCTTCGTGTTTAAACGTTATTTAAGAAGATCAGTTAGGCTTTGGCCCAAAGGAATATTTCAAAGAGGCGGAAGGTGCTCAACAAGTGCCACAAGTTAAGTTTTAGGGAGAAATAAACACAGAGGACATAGAGTACCACAGAGAAAAAATTGTAATTAGGGATTCTTAAAGCCCCTCAGTGTTCTCTGCGCCTCTGCGGTTAATAATATTCTCCTTTGTGTTCTTTGTGTCCGCGATAGCGGCTTTGCCTCTTCGCGTTTAAACGTTATTTAAGAAGATCGTTTAGTATTACTCGTATAAGAGAGGGAAGACTATGAAAAAGAGGCTAGCCTGGATTATATGTGTGGCATATCTGTTGATGGCTGCAGTGGCCTGGGCCCAGCCGCAAATACCACCAGTACCAACATCTAGTATTTATATTCAGGATTATGCTGGTGTAGTAAGTGCTGATACGAAAGCTCGTATCAATAACTTAGGGAGTCAACTAGCGGCTAAAACAAAAGCCCAGATTGTTGTAGTCACGACAAAAAACCTAGATGGTGCTGCTCTGGAGGATTATTCCTTAGAGCTTCTTCGGAAATGGGGGATTGGTGACAAAACATTAAATAATGGAGTACTTATCTTAGTCGTCGTGGATGACAAACGATCTCGTATTGAGGTAGGTTATGGTCTAGAAGGCGCACTGCCTGATGCGAAGACAGGGCGTATTCAAGATGATTATATGATTCCATACTTTCAAAATGGAGATTATGATAAAGGAATTTTAAATGGTTACCTTACTGTTGCGACGGAAGTAGCTAAAGAATATAAACTAGAGCTAAAGACTGAGGCAAAACCAGTGCAACGCACGCAAGCTGCTAATCAAGGTTCAGGTTGGGATACCCTTCCCTGGTGGCTGAAAGTCGTGATTGCTGCTGGTGTTCTTCTTCTATTTATGATAGATTGGATATTTTTTGGTGGCACCATAACTTACTTACTGTTATCCATCGTGCTTAGGCGTGGTGGCGGCGGTGGTGGTGGCGGTGGTGGATTTGGCGGCGGCTCAGGCGGCGGTGGCGGCTCCAGTCGAAAATGGTAAGGTTTTTAGTTGATAGTGGATATCATTTGCTAATTTATATAAATATGGTAAAATGGTAAGAGACAAAATTAGTAGAAAATAATGGAGGGATTTTAGAAATGGAAAAATGGGTATGTGTAGTATGTGGTTATGTTTATAATCCAGAAGAGGGAGATCCAGATAGTGGTATTGCTCCTGGTACTAAATTCGAAGATATTCCTGAAGATTGGGTCTGTCCATTATGTGGAGTAGGCAAAGACCAATTCGAAAAACAAGCATAATAAAAAAACCTTCCAGGTACACTGGAAGGTTTTTATTTTTACGGAATCAGAAAGTATAACACTTCCTTCCAAGTAAGAACGACTAAGGCTTCTGCCTGCGCCCGAGGACTTGGCCTAAGCCAAGTTTTTTCTTAATGCTGAATTTTTGCAAGTCGTGGGAGCCAACCACGGTTTAACATAAGTTGCAGTAAACGATAATCCCAGTCTAAGCCGGCATCTAACATTTCTCGATACATTAAAGCTACTTCTACTTGGTAGGATTGATGCAATGCTGCTAGCAATGCCATTTGTGCCGCCTTACCCATGGTGCCGACTGCAATGGCAACTTCACTATCAGTTAGATGGGCATCTGGAGGAATGTTTAAAGGTGTTTTGTGTAGTGTACGACGGTTAAAAGATAAGGAAGGAATGCTACCACCGCTATTTTGCAACATCTCTTCAGAATGCTCAATCAGGGTTTTGTTGTGTCTTTCAAGGGCTTCCTTGATTAGGCCTTTTAATTCTTTATCTTCGGCGTGGTTATAAAGGATTTCTAGCGCAGCAACGTTATAGCGACCTTGGGCAATGACCCCATATAAACTAGCTGCCTCTAAATAGTTAAGGGGTTCTTTGTCAAAAAACATGTTGAATATGCCACGGGTTTCTGAGCTTACTTTTTCAAGAATCGTCATATAATATAACCTCCCTACTACAAAATGTTAAGCTGATGTAATCAAAAATAGTATGTGCATGAATAAAGTTGTTCATACATTTTTATAAAGGGATTTTAATAAATATTGGAATTCAAAAAATTGCAATAATCCTTTACTTTCACAGTAAAAAAATGTATACTAATGATTGAGCCCATCTAAATAGGTCTAGTGAGATTCCATTATATATCCTTCTCAAGTAGGTTTTTGGTAAGGACAGTAGTGAACCCTAAACCATTTTGGGCCATAAAATTTGAGGGGGACTATCACAATGGTTCAAGACAAAAATTTAACATGCCGCGAATGTAACGCAGAATTCGTGTTCTCAGCTTCAGAACAAGAATTTTACAACGAAAAAGGTTTCACTAATGAGCCTGGCCGTTGCCCACAATGCCGTGCAGCTCGCAAACAAAGAAATAATGGCGGTAGCAGCTTTAACCGTGGTGGCGCTCGTCCACAACGCGAAATGCATGATGTAACTTGTGCAGCTTGCGGTGTAGAAACACAAGTGCCTTTCCGTCCAAGCAGCGATCGTCCTGTATATTGCCGCGATTGCTTCAGCAAAAATAGCGGTCGTTAATACATATTAACGATGAACTCCTTCTACTATTGTAGAAGGAGTTTTTTTGATAAAGATATTAACCACAGAGGCGCAGAAAACACAGAGCAAGAGATTGTGGTTAACGTAGTAGATATACACCTCTGCGTCCTCTGTGGTTCGAAAAAAGGTCTATATTTTACTTAGTTACTTATTTCTTTCTTTATTTTCACATTATTGTTATTATTTTTTCGATAGTATGTATTTTTTTTCACTTAAGATCTATACAAACCTATGAGCTGGGAGTTATAATTACTAATAGGGTTAACATATACTAAGAATACAATATTGTACAAACTTTAGGAGGATGATGTCAGGATGAAAATTACTGTCGTTGGTGCTGGTAATGTAGGCGCAACTTGCGCAAATGTAATTGCACAAAGAGAATTAGCAAGTGAATTGGTATTGCTCGATATCAAAGAAGGCGTATCAGAAGGTAAAGCTCTAGATATGATGCAAACTGCTACTTTGCTCGGATTTGATACTCGGGTTAGTGGTAGTACAAATGATTATAGCAAAACTGCTGGTTCTGATGTAGTTGTCATCACTTCCGGTATTCCTCGTAAACCTGGTATGACTCGTGAAGACTTGATAGGTACTAATGCAGGTATTGTTAAAGGTGTAGTTGATAGCATTTTGAAATATTCCCCAGATGCTATTTTTGTTATCATTAGTAATCCTATGGATACTATGACTTATCTTGCATTAAAAGCTAGTGGCCTGCCTAAAAATCGTATTATTGGTATGGGCGGTATTTTGGATAGCTCTCGCTTCAAATGTTATTTGAGCCAAGCTCTTGCTGTTCCTGCTACTGATATTCATGGTGTGGTTATTGGTGGTCATGGTGATACTACAATGATTCCATTAACTCGTTTTGCTACATACATGGGTATTCCTGCTTCTGAATTGTTAGATGAAGCAACTTTGGAAAAAGTAGCGGCTGATACTATGGTTGGTGGTGCTACCTTAACTGGTTTATTAGGAACTTCCGCTTGGTATGCTCCTGGTGCTGCTGGTGCTTTATTGGTAGAAGCAATTGTTCGCGATGAGAAAAAAGTATATCCTTGCTGCGTGGCATTGGATGGCGAATATGGTCAAAAAGATATCTGCCTAGGCGTTCCTGTTGTAATCGGCAAAAATGGTTGGGAAAAAGTTGTTGATTATAAATTAAATGCAGTAGAACAAGAGAAATTCAATAAGAGCGCTGATGCAGTTCGTAAAATGAATGCAGTATTAGTAGATATGAAGCTAGTATAAAGAAGACTTGATTCAGATGGAGTTAACTCCATCTGAATCTTAGCCCTTCTTATCCAGGGACTTAGCCGCTCTTAACTCCCGCTTATGAAGATGGGAGTCTTAGAGCGGTTTAGTCATCGGATAAATTAGAAGCAAAACATATATTTAAATAAATAGGAAAATACCTAGTTGCTATAGAATATGGCACTAGGTATTTTTTTTAGTAAGGATGTGGATGATGATGCAACAAATGCATACAATATTAGAAACAGATTGGGGTTATATGACTGCTATTTGGACAGATATAGGGTTATGGGAGCTGGATTTTCCCGTAAAAGATAAGCCTGAAGAGCCAAAAGGCGAAGTAACGGAAGCTGTGAAATTTTGGTCAGAGCAACTAAGGCAGGAATTAAATATGTATTGGCGTGGCTTTGCTGTAATATTTGGCGTGCCAATTGATTGGCGTGGATATACTTCTTTTCAGGCTGCCGTACTTAAATTTACGGCAACGATCTCTTATGGACAGACTACAAGCTATGGTGCGTTGGCCCGAGAAATTAATAGCCCCAAAGCCGCGCGAGCAGTAGGAGGAGCCTTGCACCGCAACCGGGTACCGATTGTTGTTCCTTGTCATCGTGTGATAGGAGCAAAAGGTACCTTGACAGGGTTCGGCGGTGGTATTGAACTAAAGCAAGCCTTGTTGTTGTTAGAAAGTAGTGAGGGATAAGAGCAAAAAATATATTGTCAACGATTTGTCCAACAGGATATAATAAGGATTAGTATTACTTTTAGTTAGGATTTGAAGGAGGGCCAAAACGTGTGCGGTTTTCTGCTGCGTATGATTCTTAATGGCGTCTTATTGTTTTTACTTATTGTAGAACTACCAGGAGTTTTTGTTGATACGTTAGGTGGTGCTTTACTTGGAGCCGCAATTATTGGCATAGCAAATGGAGCAGTAAGGCCATTGTTAGCCTTGAAGGATAAGCCTTTAAACTGGGTTACCCTAGGTGGATTGACCTTTTTTATGAATATATTGACGCCATTTATGGTGATTAAAACTTTGCCGGGATTTCAAATTTATAGTATGATTGCCCCTGTAACCAGCGTATGCTTGATGACGGTTTGCAGTTGTACTTTGTCAAGAGTGATAAAGGATCGATAAGGATAGCAGTGGAGGTTTTTTAATGACAATTCGATTAGTAGCAGTAGATATGGATGATACGCTATTAGATAAAACATTACAAGTATCGCCACGGACCTGTGAAGCCATTACCAAAGCCCAAGAACAAGGGGTTTTGGTAACCATCGCTACAGGTAGAATGTTTAGTTCGGCGGTGCCATTTGCCAAGAAATTGAATATGAAAACACCCATTATTACTTATAATGGTGGTATGGTTCGCTCAGCCTTTACGAAAGAGATGGTATTTCATAAGACGATTGCATCCAGTGTGGCTAATAAAGTAGTAGCCTTATTCCGTGAACGGGGTTGGTATCTACAATCCTATATGAATGATGAACTGTTTGTGGTGGAGCGTTGTGAGAAGGCAAAGTCTTATGAAAGATTATCTGGTATTCAGGCAATTCCTCTGGGAGAGGAATTCTATACTATGCAACATGAGCCGACGAAGATGCTTGCCATGGCGGAACCTCATGAAATTCAAGAAATTCAAAAGGTTATTAATCGAGAATTTGCAGGAGAGGTATTTACGGCTACTTCTAAGTCAAACTACTTGGAACTGACCCATCCTAGTGTTAATAAGGGACACGCCTTAGAACTTCTTGCAAAAACGCTAGGTATTAAACAAGAAGAAGTCATGGCGATTGGTGATTCAAATAATGACTATCCTATGATTGAATATGCAGGATTTGGTGTAGCTATGGGAAATGCATCCGACCGGGTAAAAGCCGTCGCCCAAGCTGTAACAACTCACAATAACGAACATGGTGTGGCAGAAGCAATTGAAAAATATGTATTGAAGTAGCAGGGACTTCGTTCTTAGAAAATAAGAGCGAAGTTTTTCTTTATAATAGAATTGAGATAAAAAGTAATGAACCGCAGAGGCGCAGAGGACGCTGAGAGGTACTATTAATACCCCTGATAAACATACCTCTGCGTTCTCTGCGCCTCTGCGGTTCAAAGATCTTATGGTTGTCAATAGTATGTTTTTTGTTACTATACTACGAAAAAGTGTGTACTTGTATTGTCTTTCCATATCTATTAGAATGATATCATAAATTGGTAGAAACTTGAATATCCTTGAAGGTGTTAGAATTGTAAAGCTAATTTGGATTCAATTTTATCTAGTAATGAAAGGAAAGGATGATCTGGATGTTATTTACACCGATTTCGTTTAAGCAGTTAACCTTAAAAAATCGAGTTGTTATGCCCCCTATGTGCATGTATAGTGCAGCGGATGATGGTATGGTTACAGATTGGCATGTAACACATTATACAACAAGGGCGGTAGGGCAGGTTGGTCTAATTATTGTGGAGGCCACAGGGGTAGAACCTCGGGGGCGTATCTCCAATAAAGATTTGGGAATTTGGGATGATAAGCATGTTGCAGGTTTGAAAAGTATTGTTGATCATGTCCATGCCCAAGGAGGTAAAATTGGCATTCAGCTAGCTCATGCGGGGAGAAAGAGCGAAGCAGTTGGAAGTACACCTGTAGCACCTTCTGCCATTGCGTTTAATGAGGAATATCGTTTACCTATGGCTTTAACAATAGGAGAAATCCAAGAAATCATACAAAAATTCGTTCAAGGAGCAAAACGTGCGGTAGCAGCAGGCTTTGACACGATTGAGCTTCACGCTGCTCATGGCTATTTAATTAATGAATTTTTATCACCATTAACGAACCTTCGTGATGATGAGTATGGTGGCAATCTTGTTAATAGAGTACGTTTCTTACAAGAAGTTCTAATTGCGGTGAAACAAGTCCTTCCTAAAGAAATGCCGATCATTGTCCGCGTATCGGCAGATGACTATCATGAAGACGGCAATACACCGGAGATTGTAGCCGAGATGCTGAATTTAGTAAAACAGTATGGCATTGATGTAATCAATGTAAGTTCCGGAGCTGTAATTCCGGTTATGCCAAGGGCATATCCAGGATATCAGGTAGCTATGGCTTTAACGATTAAGGAAAAAACCCAATTGCCCGTATTAGCAGGCGGGCTTATAACAGAACCTGCCCAAGCCATGCAATTAGTTAAGGCTGGTATTGATCTGGTGTACACGGGTAGAGAATTGTTACGCAATCCATTTTGGCCTTTACAGGCTGCTCATGTTCTACAGCAGGAAGTAGAGTGGCCAGTACAGTATTTACGAGGAAAATGGTAAAATAGTATAGAAACAGGAGTTATCTTAAAAAGATAGCTCCTGTTTTTTTATTACAAAATAATTTACATTTTACAGTGAGGAGTGTATGATTAATATTGTTAACTACATATTATTGTTTGGTTAACGGTGAGAACGTGCTTTAAAGAAAGTTGTATCTATATTGCTGGTCTGTTAGGGATGGGATATAGGGCTTCGTTTGCTTCCTACGTAACGCCTCTCAGCCCTATATCCCATTCCTAACAATTGTCATTTAGCCTATTTATTTTGGAAATTCGATAGGTTCTTTATAGGTTTTCTATAATTGATAAGAAATAATCGGAGTGATAGCTTATTTTTTTGTTAGAAACGTTAACTTAAAAAATCTAAATGGTTAACTGAAGGGGGATGTTTATGAGAAATGTTGCAATGCCCAAGACGAGAAGGCTGACAGAAACGGCCTTATTGACTGCTTTACTTACTATTTCGGGTGCGATTAAGCTTCCTGGTTTGATCCCGGGGACGGAATTTCAGCTGTCCGCTCCTTTGGCGGTAGCTGTCTGTGGGGTGTTTGGTTTTTCTACTTATATGATGGCTGGGATATTGTCTAGTCTCATTGGATTAATCCTAGGAACGCAAACTTTACTGCATGTTGGTGTCGCGATGATATTTCGTGTAGTAGTAGGGATCTGTGTAGGTGTTTTTGGTGCAACATGGCCAGTATTGATAATAGCCGGGCCGATTGGATCTAGTGTAGCTAGGATAACTCTTGGTAATATAATCGGCAAGGCGGCAGCGCCTCTTTTATTAGCAGCCTTGCCTGGTATGGTCTATACCGCTCTGGCAGCTTGGCCCCTCGCTTTATTGCTAAAACGGGTAAAGGCACAAACGGAAAGGGTGATGCAAAGTGTACAGCGTTAGAATGCGGGCAGCTCAGGGAGGGCGGCATGAAGAAGGTGGCCGTCATATTTCTGGAGCAGAGCGGGTTGTTCCAGAGGAAAGAGTAGAAGAAACAACAAGTGCTATGTTAAAAAGGGCTTTTTCTCATACTAGGGGACAAGCTGATTTTGTGAATATCATTGTAGAAAAGATAGAGAACTCTGCAATAAAACAAGTACCTTTATTGACCGTTTCCACGGCAAAGGCCTATAGGGTAGAAGAAGGCCTTTGTGTAGCAGAAAAAGCTCTAGTGGCAGCAGGGGTATCTCTTACTGGGGCTAAGGAGGGAATACATTTGTTGCAATCTCTTCCAGACAGTATGCGAGGCGCTATGTTACTATGTGCTATAACTGGCAGAAGGCTAGATAATACAGGGGAAAAGGGCATCCGCGTATCCCGCATGGATATCGAGAAGGAAGAGGTATTTATGGGGAAATTAGTAGAGCAAGGGATTGATAATATGCATGTGCGTGAGGCATTGGTGTTAGCCAGCAAGGTAGCAGCAGGCCCTGGCATTGTGGCAGAACTTTGTTGGTCGGATGATCCTGAATATACTACTGGCTATGTGGCTTGCCCTCAAGGGTACCTACGGATTCCCCACTGTAAGCCCCTTGGTAATGGGATTGGCGGAAGGATTTTTTTTATCAATCCCAATACAGATTTATTAGCACTAAAAGAATATTTGCAGCACCAGTCTGTGCTTGTGAAAATTTGAGGGAGGGAGCCAAAATGGAGTTTTATGAAGAGTACCTTAAAGAGGTAAGAGCACAAGCTTTGTACCGGGAACCGGTAAGCATAAAGCATTTGGATGCTGTACATATACAGGTAGAGGGGAAAATTTATTTATCCTTGTCGTCCAATAATTATTTAGGCTTAACCCATAGCCCTAAGGTACAGAAGGCTGCTTTGGATGCTGTCTTGCAGCATGGTACTGGTTCAGGAGGAGCTAGATTAACAACTGGCAGTCATCCTTTGCATAAAAGCTTGGAAGGGGCGTTAGCCCAATTTAAAGGTACTGAGGCGGCGTTAGTTTTTAATACAGGATATATGGCAAATGTGGGAACGATCAGCGCCTTAGTTGGCAAGGGTGATCTAATATTCAGTGATGAACTAAATCATGCCAGCATTATTGATGGCTGCCGCCTATCAAAGGGGCGGACTGTCGTCTATCGTCATAGAGATATGAAAGATTTAGCTGAAAAGTTAAGGGATTCCAACTGCCCTGGGAAAAAGCTGATTGTTACTGACGGAGTTTTTAGTATGGATGGAGATATTGCTCCTTTAGATAAAATCGTTTCATTAGCAGAAGAGCATCAAGCTATGGTTATGGTAGATGATGCTCATGCCGTAGGGGTACTAGGTCGAGGTGGGCGTGGTACAGTGGACTATTTTGGTCTTAAAGGCAGAGTCCATGTTCAAGTGGGGACTCTTAGTAAGTCTTTAGCCTCTGAGGGTGGTTATGTGGCTGGCAGCCAGATGCTTATTCAATATTTAGTTAATAAAGCACGTAGTTTCATTTTTTCGACTGCTTTGTCTCCGGCGACTGTGGCAGCGGCAGCTAGCGCGTTAAAGGTATTAAAAGCAACTCCCCAATTAGTGGATAAATTGCTAGAAAATGCGGCTGGAATGAGAAAGGCTTTAGTGGCTGCAGGTCTAAAGGTTGATGGTGCCCTAACACCAATAATACCAATTCTAATAGGAGAGGCAGCATTGGCAGTAGCAATGAATCAAGAATTAAAAGAGCATGGTTTATTTGTTTCTGCGATCAGACCACCTACTGTTTCGCCAGGTGCCAGTCGTTTGCGTATAACAGTATCTGCTGCTCATGAAAAGGAAGAGCTAGTTAAAGCCGCTGATATTATCATTGCAGTCAGTAGAAAGTTAAAATTAGTATAAGAGGTGATTGGATGTCTGGGTTATTTATTACAGGGACGGATACGGATATTGGTAAAACCGTTATTACGGGAGGGATTGCCGCAGCGCTCAAAGTTCGAGGGCTACAAGTAGGAGTAATGAAACCCCTAGCATCAGGTGGTGTGGTTAATCAGTCTGGTAAGTTAGTAGCAGAAGATGCTACCTTTTTAATGAAGGCAGCTGGTATTGGGGAAGAAAAACGTGATGCAGTGAACCCCTTATGTTTTGCTCCTGCCCTGACGCCAGCTGTGGCTGCAGTAATGAGTGGGGTTGAAATCGATATAGCTCTCATTCTTAGGGCCTATCACAAGTTAACTGAAAGCTATGAACCAGTAGTCGTAGAGGGTGTAGGCGGAATTACAGCTCCTTTATGGCAAGAATATCTGTTGGTTGATCTTATGGTAGAACTTGATTTGCCAGTTTTTGTTGTTACCAGGCCTAATTTAGGAACGATTAATCATACAGTGCTAACTGTTGAGTATGCTCGCAGTCGTGGGTTATATGTGGCAGGCATTATTATGAATGGATGGAATGAGTCCGAGGTAGGTATTCTAGAAAAATCCAATGAAGAATATATTGGACGTTTGACCCAAGTGCCTATAATAGGGAAGTTCCCTCATGTGTCTGCCATAAAAGAAGGCGATATATTGCCAATGGAGCTAGCTAAGATGGCAGAAGAATATTTACAGATAGATGAACTGATTTCTATCATTAAAAGGGGGACAAAGGCATGAATGAAATAGAAAGTAAAGATAAGGAATATATTTGGCATCCCTTTACCCAGATGCAAGATTGGCTGGACCAGCCCCAAATGGTAATTGAGGCAGCAGAGGGGATAAAGCTGATTGATGATCAAGGTAATGCTTATTATGATGGGGTATCTTCCTTATGGGTTAATCTTCATGGACATCGCCATCCAACGATGGATCAGGCGATTATTGATCAACTCGGCAAGGTTGCTCATACGACTATGTTAGGTTTGATTAACGTGCCAGCGACTCAGTTGGCGGAAGAATTAATGACAGTTGTGCCTAAAGGGTTAACAAAGTTATTTTATTCGGATGATGGTTCTACAGCTGTAGAAATTGCCATTAAGATGGCATACCAGTATTGGCAGCTGCATGGTAAAAAGAAAAAACAAAAGTTTGTTACATTAGCAAACTCTTATCATGGTGATACTATTGGTACGGTGAGTGTTGGTGGAATTGATTTGTTTCATCGTATTTTTTCTTCCTTGTTATTTGAATCCATACAGGCGCCCTCGCCATGTTGCTATCACTGCAGATTGGTTTCTGATCCTCAAAATTGTGGTATGGCCTGTATTGATGAAGTGGAGAAGATTTTGGCGCACAGGCATGAAGAGATTGCTGCTATGATAATTGAACCACTAGTTCAGGCAGCAGCAGGTATGTTGGCACAGCCGCCAGGATATTTAAAAAGATTACGAGAAGTAACGCAAAAATATAATGTACTGCTCTTGGTGGATGAAGTAGCCACAGGGTTTGGTCGTACTGGTAAAATGTTTGCTTGTGATCATGAAGAGATATCGCCTGATATGATGATGGTGGCAAAAGGGATTACTGGTGGCTACCTACCATTAGCTGCTACCTTTATGACAGATGAAATATATAAGGCCTTTTTAGGTGATGCCCAACAACGAACTTTTTTTCATGGGCATTCTTATACTGGCAATCCTTTATGTTGTGCCGCTGGTTTGGCGAATTTAAAGATATTCCGCGAAGAAAAGGTATTGGCAGGTCTTCCTGAAAAAGTAGCAGCGGCTCGGGAACAACTTGTTAACTTTACCGCTTTAAAGCACGTAGGAGATATCCGCCAATGGGGCTTGATGATTGGCATCGAGTTAGTTGAGAACCCTGGAGATAAAACCCCCTTTCCTTGGGAACTAGCAGTGGGCGCTAAGGTTTGTAAACAAGCGAGACAGCATGGGTTAATCATTCGTCCGATTGGCAGCGTAGTTGTGTTTATGCCTCCCCTTGCCAGTACAGTAGGAGAAATAAAACATATGCTTTCACTGATCTATTTGTCAATAAAAGAAGTCACTGAGGAGCAAAAACTCCAATACGTATCCAAAGATGTATCCGCTGTTATGATATAAGTCAGTATGAGCCTTACAGTAGCATGACAATTCAATGAAAATAAAAAAACCAATCGTAATGTAGCTGCGATTGGTTTTTTGCTTTTTTATAGAATTTGCCATATAATTGAGGGATAGCATAAGAAATGAGGGGGGCGATGAGATGAAGTTTGTCGCTGATTTACATATTCACACGGTAGCAAGTGGGCATGCTTATAGTACTATATTGGAGAATGCTCGGGCAGCAGCCGATATTGGGCTTGCCATGATAGCTATTACAGATCATGGTCCAGATATGCCAGGTGGACCACATGCTTACCACTTCGGCAATTTAAAGGCAGTGCCTGAGGAATTGTTTGGTGTGCGCATTTTAAAGGGAGTAGAGGCCAATGTAATTGACCGGGATGGAACACTGGACTTGGCTGAAGAGCGATTAGCTGGACTAGACATTGTATTAGCGGGATTACATTCTGTATGTTCACCTTATGGTTCTGTCTTAGAAAATACACAGATGATGGTGAATGCTATGAAAAATCCTTGGGTAGATGCGATTGTTCATCCGGGGAACCCAGAGTTTTTGGTAGACGCGGAAGCAATTGTAAAGGCAGCCGTAGAATATGACGTAGCCTTAGAAATTAATAATAGCTCCCTCAAAATATCTAGGGTAGGCAGCAAACCCCATTGTGAAAATATTGCTTGTTTGGCAAAAGAATATGGGGCAAAGATAATCGTTGGGACAGATAGTCATTTTTCTTTAGCTATTGGAGACTTTAGCAAAGCAAATGAGCTGCTGGAAAGGGTTGAGATTTCTCCCGATGCAGTAATTAATACATCAATTGAAGGTGTGCTGCGTCATCTAAATCGTCGTTCTAACCGGAAACAAAGTGTTCGATAGATAGTGGAGGTGTAAAGAATGGAAGATGTGCGCTTGGTGATTATCACAGGCATGTCAGGTGCTGGCAAGACTCAGGTCGTGCGCACTATGGAGGATCTAGGATATTTTTGTGTTGATAATTTGCCTCCCATGTTGATATCGAAATTTGCTGAGCTTTGTTCCCAGTCCGCAGGGCGGGTCAATAAGGTTGGTTTAGTAGTTGATATTCGTGGACGTGAATTTTTTGATACCTTGATACAAGCCTTAGAAGAGTTAGAAAAACAAGGGCATCGTTATGAAATGCTCTTTTTAGAGGCCTCTGATGAAACCTTAATTAGAAGGTATAAGGAGACGAGAAGGCGGCATCCTCTGGCACCTCATGGTCGTATCAGCGAAGGTATTACTAGAGAACGGGAGCGGATTGAACATGTTAGAGGAAGAGCTACACAAATTATTGATACCTCTGAATTAACAACCGCTAATTTACGAGAAAAAGTTACTGCCTTATTTACCAGTGATCATGAACAGCAGCGTATGAATATTACGGTGGTTTCTTTTGGCTTTAAATATGGTATTCCTTTGGATGTTGACATGGTTTTTGATGTTCGTTTTCTGCCAAATCCCTTTTATGTGGAGTCTTTAAGGCGTAAAAGTGGTGAAGTAGCTGAGGTTGGGGATTACATTTGGAAATGGCCCATTACCCAGCAGTTTATGGAAAAAGTAACTGGTTTTGTTGATTTTCTCGTACCCAATTATATTAAAGAAGGCAAGAGCCAATTAATTATTGCGATTGGTTGTACTGGTGGCTTGCATCGCTCTGTATTTGTGGCAAGAAAAATTTATGAGGGCTTACGAAATAAAGGTTACAAGGTAAACCTAGATCATAGGGATATTGTTAAGAATAATATTATTCCTACTGCTATAGAAGCTCCTCCTGAGTGCTAACACTTTTGAAATGGGTAAGGTACAGGAAACATATGGTTTGATAAAAAGTAGAGGTGTAATGTATGCACTTTTTAAAATGGATGTACCCAGGCATTAAGGTAAAACGCTGGCTGCTATTATTTTCTTTAGGTGTTTTGGTTGCCAGTATGGGGCTTGCTATTGTGCTGAATTATAAATATGCAGGTAATTTGGAAGAAACCATTTTTAGAATGGTGTATCTAACAACTGGAAAGTATTACTATACAGTAACCACTGTAGTAGGAATTTTTATCATTGCTGGTGGTCTCATTGTTATGACACTAGCTACTCGGCAGATTATTGCTTCTGTGATTAGCGTATTGATCCCGGACGGTTCTGATCGACTAATTGAATTGATTTTTCAAAAACGCAAACTCAATCGCGGACCTGCTGTTACTGTTATTGGCGGAGGGACTGGATTATCGGTATTATTACGCGGGATTAAAGGCGTGACCAGCAATATTACAGCCATTGTAACCGTAGCTGATGATGGTGGGTCTTCTGGAAGGATTCGTCAGGATTTAGATATGATTCCCCCAGGAGATTTACGTAACTGTTTAGTAGCCTTAGCGGATACAGAGCCTTTAATGGAAAAGTTATTTCAGCATCGATTTGGTGGTGCTGGAGGATTAGCAGGCCATAATTTTGGTAATTTATTCATTGCGGCCATGACAGAAGTGCTTGGAGATGTGGAGCAAGCCTTAAAAGAGTCTAGTAAAGTTTTGGCAGTTCGAGGTAAGGTATTGCCAGCATCCACCCAGAAGGTAAGGCTCTGGGCCAAAATGGTAGATGGCAGCGTTGTAGAAGGGGAGTCTCAAATTCCTCTTGCTAATAAAAGAATTGAGAGTGTGTATCTACAGCCAGAAGAAACCATGCCTGTAGAAAGTTCTCTAGAGGCCATACGGGATGCAGATGCTATTATTTTAGGGCCTGGCAGTCTATATACTAGTATACTTCCTAATCTTTTAGTAAGAGGTATTGCCGATACCTTACGTAAAAGCCAAGCTGTAAAAATATATATATGTAATGTTATGACCCAGCCAGGGGAGACAGATGGATATAGTGCTTCAGAGCATGTGAAAGCAATATTGGATCATGTGGGCCCTGGAGTGATTGATTATGTTGTCATTAACGGACAAAATGTAGCCGTTGAGTTACAGGAAAAGTATGCGGATCAAGGGGCATATCCTGTAGAACCTGATCTAAAAGTAATTGAGGCGATGGGGATTAAAGCTGTCGTGGCAGACGTCATTAGCGAAACAAATTGGGTACGCCATGATCCTCTTAAGTTATCCCGGACGATTGTGTCGATGATTTATAAACTAAAAGCCAATTCGGAACGTATGAGATTATTGGATTATTATTTAATAGCCGAAAGCATAAAAGACTTAAAGAAAACGGAACGCTGAATTTTGCGGCGAATAGCAAGGCGGCTTGACTGGAGTGAATGAAATATGTCTTCTTATTCTGCTGAAGTGAGAAATGAATTGGCTCGTATTGTGGGAGAGCAGGAATGTTGCAATGTAGCAGAACTAGCTTCCCTTATTCGTATGGGTGGTACCATGTTAATTGGTGGGAATAGTAGTCTGGGCATTAATTTTACTACCGAAAATGCGGCTGTAGCGCGTAAAGCCCTAACTTTAATTAAGAGTGGCTTTCATTTAAAAACAGAAGTAGTTGTCACCCGTGGCCGTCGCTTGAAAAAAAATAATTCTTATTTAATTAAAGTAGTGCCATCCCCAGTAGTAACAGAATTACTGTCTGTACTTGGGATTATGCGTGGCGATAATTTGAATGTAAAAAGTGATAGTGGTATTTTACGCAAGGCCTGCTGTCGCCGGGCCTATTTACGTGGTTCCTTTTTGGGTGGCGGTTCAGTGAACAAACCGGAAGGGGACTATCATCTAGAGTTGGTTACAGGAAATTTAGATTTTGCTAAAACTTTGGTAAGGTTAATGAAATATTTTTCTCTGCCTGTTCGTATGACAGAACGAAAGAATGATTATATTGTTTATTTAAAAGATGGTGATGCCATAACCAGCTTTTTACGGATTATTGGCGCGCATAATGCACTTATGACCTTTGAAAATGTGCGTGTGGTAAAAGAAATGCGCAATCAGGTGAATCGCCTAGTGAACTGTGAAACGGCCAATTTGCAAAAGACCGTGAATGCGGCGGTTAGACAGGTAAAGTGCATTCAATTAATTGCTCTACGGATTGGCCTAAATAAACTCCCCCATTCTTTAAGAGAGGTTGCAGATTTAAGGTTAGCTCATCCAGAAGCCACTTTGCAGGAATTGGTAGATGCTATGGATGGCCGAGTCGGAAGATCAGGCATGAATCACCGATTGCGCAAAATAGAGCAGATTGCGATGGAGTTGGAACATGAATAAATATATGGCACTAGGTGCCCTTTTCATTGTAGTTGTCTTTAGTTGGATTGTTTGGCCAACAGCTGGGGTGCCTATTTTGGCTTATCATCAGGTAAGTGAAGAGGATGATATCTATAGCGTAACAGCGAGTCAGTTTGAGGATCAAATGAAATATTTGCAGGAAAATGGTTATCATGCTATTTCCTTAGAGGACTTATTTAAATCTTATCAAGGACAAGGTAATTTGCCGGAGAAACCAGTGGTGATTACCTTTGATGATGGTTATGAAGATAATTATCTTACGGCTTTGCCTATTATGGAAAAGTACGGTATGAGGGCTACCGTTTTTGTTGTACCTAGCTTAGTGGGAACAACAGAGTATTTGTCATGGCAGCAAGTAAGTGCATTAGAGGAGAGACATACGGAGATCGGGTCCCACACAATGTCTCATATTGCATTAAATGAAATTAGTCCAGAGGAGCAACGCCACGAAATAGAAGATTCAAAAACAGTTTTAGAGCAACATATTGGTAAGCCTGTTGTCTTTTTTGCCTATCCTTACGGGCAATTTACGGGAACTACGGAGCAAATTCTGCGGGAGGCAGGATACCAAGGAGCTTGTTCAGGGGTTGCTGGACTGAATCGAAGCAGTACAGATGTATTTGCCTTGAAACGGGTTAATGTGCCTCATCCAAAGTACGGCTTATGGGAATTTCGTTTGCGTCTATTCAGGGCTCATCTCTATAGTAAGCTAGGGCTATAACAAAAAAATAAGCTTAAACCATATCAACTTATGGTTTAAGCTTATTTTTTTTACGTATTGTGGAATACTATTTTCATTCGAGTCAACCACAAGCAAAAAAGAGGTGAGGCGTATTATGGCTGAAAAAGATGTTGCCCTACAAGGGGAAGCTCATAAACAAGGTAAGTTATTTTTAAAAGCAATGAAAGCTTGTAGCTCTATAAAGGTAGGCATGGTGCTGTTATTACTATTAATTGGGGCATCCATGGCTGGTACAATCATTTCGGTAAAAGGCTACGATGTGTATCATAGTCTAGTTTTTAGGATATTACTACTCTTAGTATGTAGTGCCATTTTTCTCCGCAGTGTGTGGCAGTTTTCTATCCTTTACTCTTCAAAGTATAGGACAAGGCTTTCTTCTTGGGGAAGTTTGCTTGTACATGTAGCAATTCTACTCATTGTAATGGGGGCATTATATGGTAATCAATATGGTTTTAGTGAGGAAATTAATCTGCCTGTAGGTAGTAGTTATGAGATTAACAATAGTAAGTACGGGATTGATGAACCTTTTTCCTTGCAGCTCCAAAAATTTGAAACGAGATATAATCCAGATCACTCTGTGTCTGACTGGGTGAGTTATATTATTATTCTAGGTGAGGGGGAAGAAGCAGCGGCACAGGAGATAAAAGTCAATCATCCCTATACGTATCATGGAGTTAGTGTCTATCAATCATCTTTTGGTATGGCCATGAAAACTCAGTATTTGAGTAATGAGGGGAATGTGCTCCAGGAGGCTAGTTTAGAAGAAGGTAACGCAATGGTGCTTGAGGAACAGCCTGGTGTGATGATTCGATTTATGCGGTATATACCTAGCCCTACTCCTCAGGTTTTATACATCGTATATAAAGATGGGCGGGAATATGATTGGGGGGCATTGCCTCTAGGTAGCAGTAAGTCCATTGGCAATGCTATAGGTATGGTAAGTTTCAAAGAAGCCCAGCCCTTTTCTGGTTTACTGATAAAACGAGATCCAGGGATTTCCTTTGTGTGGACGGGGTTTGTCTTATTGGCTTTTGGCTTTTTTTTAAGCTTATATAAAAAAGATAATACGGTTTTTGAACCACAAAGGCACAATACCACTAACGTGGTACATAAAGGAGAAAAAATAATTTAACCGCAGAGTGCGCTGAGAGGATTTTTATAACCTTAGCTTTTCTCTGTGTCCTCTGTGTCTCTGCGGTTAAAAAATATCAGTGTTTTTTATAGTAGTAGAAAAAATAGTAAGGAAGAGTGAAAATAGTTGGGAAACTGGGAAAAAGAGTTTTTTAGTATTGCTTTTATTAGTTATTTTGTAGCCAGTTGTTTGTATATTGGACATTTAATTTGGTTGAAAGAAAAATTGGGGAGCTGGGCAAGAATTTTCACTATTCTTGGGTTTCTTGTTAATACATTAGCCATGGCAGCTCGCACCATAAATGCTGGGCACATTCCTTTTGCTAATATGTACGAGTTTGGCATGGCTTTTGTTTGGGGGATTACCCTACTCTATATTTACATAGAGTATCGTCATAAAAATTATTCCCTGGGGGCCTTTATATTGCCAGTGGCTTTTGTGCTTACGGGCATATTTTCTAATTTTTATCAAGAAGCCCATCCTCTGATGCCTGCTCTCAAAAGCAATTGGCTACTAGTACATGTCATAACAGCTGTTATTGCCTATGGAGCATTGGCTATTTCTTTTGCCTTAGCTCTCATGTATTTATGGAAGCAGCGTATTGAGGAAACGGGAGAGCAGGGCCCCATTATGAGTAAGTTACCGCCTTTAGTTACATTAAGTGCTTTGGTGAATCAATGTATTGATTTGGCGGTGCCTTTTTTAACTCTGCTCATAATAACAGGTGCTGTTTGGGCAGAATATGCTTGGGGATCATATTGGCGATGGGATCCTAAAGAAACCTGGTCTTTAATTACCTGGTTAATCTATGCAATTTATCTTCACGGACGTGTTTCTTTAGGTTGGCGAGGAAAAAAGGCCATGAATTGGGCAGTTGTTGGCTTTATCACCGTTCTATTTACCTTTATCGGTGTAAATGTGTTATTGCCAGGTTTACATAGTTATGCGTTGCTTTAGAATACGGACAACATCGTGCTGTAAGTCTTTACTGGAAGGTATTGAAAGGGGTGGGATGATTGGATCTAGGAGAGTTGTTATCCCGTAGTTCGCTGAAATTAATTTTGCTAGGCATTATTGTCGCTGTAGTGGGAATGTTGTTATCCGGGGCTAGTTTTGTCTATTCTAGCGGTCCCGATTTTTGTGGAAGCTGCCATTCTATGGAGCATGTATATTACACATGGCAGGCATCCAATCATAAACAATTTACCTGTAGTGATTGTCATGTTCCTCATGATAATATTGTAGAAACCATGTACGTTAAGGGGGAAAATGGTATGCGGGACGTATACCATGAATTTTTACGAGATTACCCTGATACTCTATATTTCACATCAAAGGGTAAAGAAATTGCGAATGGAAACTGCTTGCGTTGTCATGCCTCCGTTGTGGAAAACACTCACTTAGCACAGGGGAAACTAAATTGCATCACGTGTCATAGGGGTGTTGCTCACGGGCAAAAAATGGTTCCAGGAGGGGTTAGAGTTGAGTAGAGCACAGAGATTTTTAGCAGTATTTTTAGGTATGATGGTGCTTTTTTTTGGTTTTGTAGTAGTGCGCGTTTGGGCTTTAAAACCATCTTCTACAATTAAATTATCTCCCATAGCCGCTGGGGAGTATGATCCGGCAGTATGGGGCAAAGCATATCCTCTTGAATATGCAAGTTATCAAAAGAATCTAGAACAAGCACCATCACCAACAGGGTATGGGGGCAGCGTAAAAGTGCAGAAAGCTGATATGCAACCTGAAATATATGTTAATTTTAAGGGCAATCCTTTTAGTAAAGATTATACTGAAGAGCGAGGACATCTATACTCCTTGGATGATCTTAGAGAATCTAAGCGTATTGGGCCTACAAGCAAAGGTGCCTGTATTACTTGCAAAACCCCCTATATAGAAGAGTTCTACAAGCAATCGGGTTGGGGCTTTGCTAACCAGCCGCTTTCGGGGCTCATAGAACAGTCCAAGCATCCTGTAAGCTGCGCTAATTGTCACGATCCAGAGACAATGAACCTTAGGGTGATAAATCCTGCCTTTATTGAAGCGATGGGGCGAAAAGGAGTGGATGTAACAAAAGCCAGCCGGGAAGAAATGCGTAGCTATGTCTGTGGACAGTGTCATGCAGAATACTATTTTGAACCTGAAACAACAAGAGTTGTGTTTCCTTGGGATAAAGGTGTAACACCGCAAGAGATGTATCAGTATTATGAAACGAAACCCAATGGATTTGCCCAAGACTTCATTCACCCTGATTCCAAAACTCCAGTGCTCAAAGCGCAGCACCCTGATTTTGAAGAATGGCAGAATGGTGTACATGGTAAATTCGGCGTGTCTTGTGCTGACTGTCATATGCCCTATATTCGTGAGAATGGGAAAAAGTATAGTTCCCATTGGATGACAAGTCCTTTAAAAAACTTAGATGCTTCCTGTATGCCTTGTCATAAAGAGGGCACGGATCAACTCTACAATCAAGTGAAGGCAGAGCAGGATAATGTTTGGCAATTGCAACATACAGCGGGCATGAACGTGGCAAAGGCTCATGAAACTATAACAAAAGCTGGGAATAACCCGAATGCCAATCAAGCAGAACTTGGTAATGCTCGGGAATTATTGCGTCGGGCTCAGTGGTACTGGGATTATGTCGCTGCTGCAAATAGTATGGGCTTTCATAATTCAGTGCAGGAATTACACACTCTAGGCCAGTCTATTGATCTATCTCACCAAGCTATTGATGCGGCAAATCGAGCAATTGGTAATCAATTGTAAAATACAGATAAGACCCTTTGGCTATAGTTGTTTACAAATAACTGCCAAATGGGTCTTATTTTGTCATTTTACATACTATACAGGTGTTGGTATAATGATGCTATGTCCAAAAAGGGGGTAGCATAATGAATTGGTTTAAAACTGGCGTATTAGCGCTTATCATGCCTGTAATGTTACATAGTACAGCACTGGCATCTACTGTATATTCTACGGTGAAATTGGATGGTTTGAAATTACCAGAGTGGTCAACAACTGTATCGCCTTATGGCGGCAAACTATTATTATCAGATAGCCCAGAGACGGTGCCTGATGATGGAATTATGTATCAGGATACTGTAGACGGTGATATTCGCTTATTTTTTCACCACGTAAACGGCACTCAAGTAAACAAAAAAATTATTGTTTTATTAGAAAATGCTGATGAGGTGTACCCGGCTCATGTTACTGTAACAAAGTTTGGATTAGGTGGACCAAGTTTGGATTATCTAGAGGTTGGTAAAAAGGTACAAAAAGATTATTTGCAGGATGAGAACTTATATCTGTTAGAGGTTCCTGAAAAGGGCTCCAGAAGTTTAATTTCCTTTCTTGATACAAGTATTGTAGAGCCTAATATGCTTGTAAACGGCATGTACGATTTCAAAACAGATCGTCCTATTACTGTAAAAGTAATGATGATGCCTGTGGACGCGGATATTCAGGAGTTTGCGAGAGCAGCAAAAGTATTGCCAGCGGATCAGTATCGATTACGTGGAACATTTGAAGGCAAAGATCGTTTAGTTGTAGGAAAAGAAGTCTACGATAGCAAGCAAAGTGGGGCAGTTGCTCTTACCTTAGCAGATAATCACATTGACCCTTATGTCACAGGGATTGATGCTACAGATGGTACATCTACCTTAAATTATGGCAATTACGGTATTGTATATAAGGTATTCTTGCCCTCCATGTCAGGCGGAAAAGCATCTTATTACTTAAATCCACGGGGTGGAGAATATGCAGGGTGGTTGGGTTTAGAATATCGACATCAAGATGAACACTCCATACCGACACCTGCTGATGTTATGTCTTTTGGTTCTAAAAAAATCAGTGAGAGTGCTTTTCTTGGTACCTATGAAACAGGAAAAGCAGTATGGTTAACCTTCAGCCCACCAGGCGCTTCCAATCTACCTATAAAATTAATTATTGCTCCAGCAAAATAAAGACTAGAGTCAAGGACGGTTCGAAGCCACTGAAAAAATCGAATATCCAGTATGATCCCGGTAATAGCCGTCCAGCTAAAGAGCCGGAAATGATGGCTAAACTATTGATATTGCAGTATCTATATAATTTATCTGATGTAAAAAATAATTGAAGAAGTCTCATTGAACTTAGCATATATGTGGTTTATTGGCATTAATCCTGATGAAGAGTTGACGGATGCAAGTTTACTTGCCAAATTTAGAACACAAAGACTTAAAGGTACTAGTATTGATGATATTATTCAGGAAGTAGTTCATCAATGTATAGAAAAGGGTATTATTAAAAGCAATGGGCTTAGCATAGATGCTACTCATACAACGGCTAATACAATTAAGAAAGTACCGGAACGAATCATGAAACATTTGGCGAAAAAATATTTAAAAGTTTAGAAAAAGAGTACGGAGAAATACCTTTAAGTGCTTCAGTATACAAAATTGATGATACTAAGTTTAGTTATAATAAAGATAGCGACCAATGGTTTTGCGAAATGGGGTACTATACAGTAGTCAAGAAATGCCGGCAGCAAAAAAACAAGGCCAGTATGTTAACATATACATTTGATAAAGAAAATTGTATAGGCTGTCCCAATAGAGCCCAGTGTATCAACGGAAATTCTAAGACAAAGCGGTTATCTATCGGAATCCATGCTGGTGAATATTATGAATACAGTCAGCAACAGAATGGAATTCGAAAAGTATAAAAAACGTGCTAGCCATGAATGGAAGAATGGCGAAATGAAGCGCTTTCATGGATTAGACCGTGCCCGGGGGCACGGTCTAAAAAGTATGAGCACTCAAGCTAAACTAACTGCTTTGGCGGTTAATTTAAAAAGGATAGCAGCTCTGCTATTCTTATATCTTACTTATTTAAAACAAATTCTTTGTAGAATGGAGGCTTTATCGAGAATTTTCATAAAGTAAGCTGATTATACCGCTTAAAGATAAGGCTTTTTCAGTGGTTTCGAACCGTCCCTTGACTCTTATTTTATCGCTATAAGAAGTAACGCATCAGTGCCGTTATTAAAAGTAAAACTAATAGAAATAGAAATGATGACCGATGAACTATTATTAAATAAATGGCTTCATAATGTATTTTTGCACTCTCGACATAAAGGAAACTCAGAGGAATCGTTATTTAAAATTGCATTGTGTAACTTTACTGTTTGTTGGCCAGTCCAAATCCGATCAATACCGTCCGTTGAATGCCCCAACTTCAGAACGCCATCTATATCGTAGCAGCATGGAGTAATGTCTCCATTCCATAGAACATTTAATTTTCCCAAAGGTTCTTTACAGAAGAATACTTCTTCATTTACACTATTCTGCATGCTTTTCATAAGCTCCATTTTACCTTCACTATTAAAAAACACCGGTTCACGATTACGTGTTAAGGAAATATAAAGAATACGGTCTGCAAATTGGGCCATCGGTTTCAAAAAAACTTCAGCTTTATTATACGCATCCTCAGAATGATCAGCAACAATAGTGGAAATAAAAATATTAATGTCTTTCGATAAGCCCAAGCTTTCACGAGCACAATATAAATTCTTTACATTGTTTAGAATCATCTGGTATGAAGAGCCTCGTCGCACTTTTTCATAAGAAGATTCACTCATTCCGTCAATGCTAATTCCAATAACATTGGGTTTTGCTTTCAAGAGATTTTCACAGATAAATTCGTCATTGAGAAGCAAACCGTTTGTTTGAAGTACAATGGTACAACCTTCCTTTTTTACGATTTCAATCATTTCCGAAAAAGAATCATGAAGTAAAGGTTCTCCCATAAAAAAGAACTTTATGGCGCCTCTTCGAATCGCGTTAATCGTTCCTCCAAAGACCAGGTGCTCTAACGGCAATGTTAAATATTTACTACTCCATCCATTAAAAATATTACGAAACAAATCAATATCCATAAATCCCATCGTGCGTTTCATCTTTTCCCTTGGACACATTGTACATCTCATATTACAGATATTGGTCGGTTCAATTTGTAGCATGTTAGGTGAACGGGGTACAAAACAAGCCCCTTCTGCCGTATCAACCCGGTGCCATTGATTCATCACTATTTCAGCAGCCGTCGACAATACCTGATCGCCTGTTTGTGCAGCATAGTCCCTAATTTTTGTAGCTGCATCCAAATGCTTATTTTCCCAAAACAACAAAACATTATTAAAAAAGCCTTCCAATAATTCTAATTGCATTTGAATTTTGGAAACAAAAAATTCTCCATTGGAATCTAAAGTCAATTTTTCAATTTGATTTAATATGATTTTAAGATTTGAAATTCCCGCAAGTGGATTGCCTTGTGCAATGTAAGCCATAGCCAAAGAATAGTGAATATGTACGTATTGAAGATGAGAAGGCACATTTAAATAATTTTCTGAAATGGCAGAGATTATACCAGTATAGTCTCTATTAGCATTTCGCACTGATAAGTCTTGATACCAACGTTCATTATTCAATATTCCCCCTCCCCAATTAGTTGATCAGTCGAATTTACAACAGGTTGCCCTTTCGAAGCAAAAACTACAGAAATAATATTTAACACTATGAAACAGGTAATAACAATTAGGCTTTTTTCCAATTTATAAACCTCCTAATTTAATATTGGTAATTTTACTAATTACATAATACACCTTTTTCCTATCAATTTCCTCCCTTGAAAGATATAGAACTACAAATACCTCAGGCATGAGTCAAGGGATGGTCACTGAAAAAGTCGAATATCCAGTATAAATCCCGGTAATTTGGTATAATTATAGTAGATTATACTAATAATTATGGGGGAAATAAAATGCTTAAGAAGCTTTACCCCAAACGAAAGATTCGTTATAACAGAGTTCTATGGAGATAAAGCCTATTTTCGCAAGCCAATACTTGATCTGTTAAAAGAAGATAAAGTGGAGACAATTATACCTATAAGTGCTTCAGTATACAAAATTGATGATACTAAGTTTAGTTATAATAAAGAGAGCGACCAATTTTCAGTGGTTTCGAAGGATCCTTGACTCTTCTTTTCTTTTAAGATATTCTAGAAGAAAAAGGGAAAACATGGATAATTATGCCAAGTAGGACGTTAACCCTAGCTTAGTAGGATAAAGAAAAAAAGCAAGGAGAGGTTAGTGAATGAATTTTCTTGAAGAAATGAAGCAAAAAGCAAGGGCCAGTAAAAAGAGAATTGTTCTACCGGAAGGGACTGACCTGCGAGTTTTGACGGCAGCTAGTGCGGCAGCGAAAGAAGGACTTGCTGAGCTTATACTAGTTGGTAATAAAATAGACATTTTAAAAGCTGCTGGGGAAATTGACTTATCCCAAGTTTTAATTGTTGATGTTGCTACAGCAGAAAAGAAAGAAGAGTATATTGAAAGCTTTTATGAATTAAGAAAAGCAAAAGGGATTACAAAAGACCAAGCACGTGAGCTAATGAAAGATCCAGTGTATTTTGGCAACATGATGATAAAACAAAATGATGCTGATGGGCTGGTTTCTGGAGCCATTCACTCAACAGCAGATACCTTAAGACCTGCGCTGCAAATTATTAAGACAGCACCGGGGACTAGTTTGGTATCATCCTTTTTTATTATGGTGATTCCTGATTGCAAATATGGACAAGACGGCGTATTTTTATTCTCTGATTGTGGCTTAAACGAAAATCCAAATGCAGATCAACTTTCAGAGATTGCAATTTCTTCGGCTCACACGATGAAAGGTTTACTGGGTATTACTCCAATTGTCGCCATGCTTTCTTATTCCACTTACGGAAGTGCGAATAGTGAGCTTACGCAAAAAGTAGTACAAGCAACTGCTTTGGCAAAACAAAAGGCACCGGATTTGCTGATTGACGGAGAAATGCAAGTAGATGCAGCTTTGGTGGCAAGAACTGCTAAACTGAAAGCTCCTAATAGTGCGGTAGCAGGGCAAGCAAATGTGCTGATATTTCCAGATTTAAATGCAGGAAATATTGGCTATAAGCTTACGGAACGGCTAGCGAAAGCGCAAGCTTACGGCCCGATTACTCAGGGGTTAGCAAAGCCAATTAATGATTTATCAAGAGGGTGCAAAGCGGAAGATATTATTGGCGTCATTGCGATGACGGCAGTTCAAGCGCAAGCAAAGCATTCATAAGAGATAGGCAAAAAGCTGAGTCAAGGAAAGGACCTTGACTCAGCTTTTTTTTTTTTTTTGCGTATTCAGCTTTAGATGTGAAAAAGTATTCCGTATTGTGGAAAAATCATTAAATTCAGAAAACTTAGCAGGGTTTTTAATCCTAAAGGGCGTATGTATATCATATGATAGAATTAAAGTCCATATGGTGGATTGGAAGGGGGCATTTCTAAACGGGTAGTCAGTTGTTGTAGGTTAGGTGGAAATAGTAAGTAAATGTAAGGATTAAAGTATATCTTGTCATTAACCAAAGAAGAACCAATGTTAAAAGAGCTTTTGCGTGCTCAAATATAGGGGGAATAATGATGAAAAAGTCAAAGATGCTAATGCTTACCATAGCTGCCGTTTTTCTAATAGGAACGATTCTTACGGGATGCGGTGGCCAAAAAACATCCACTCAGCAACCAGCAGCTGGACCCAAGTACAAATTAAAATTAGCTACTCAGTTGCCAGAAAGTCACCCTATTGCGGCAGCTGCCATTTTATACGCTAAAAAGGTTAAGGAAAAGAGTAATGGAGAAATTGAAATTACTGTATTTAATAACGGAGCACTAGGCCAAGAACGTGATTTAGTTGAAGGAATGAAAATAGGGACAGTTGATATGGCAAATGTCAATAGTGCTCTTATGACAAGCTTTGCCCCTCGATGGCAGGTGTTTAGCCTACCATATCTTTTTCAATCAGAAGAACATATGTATAAGGTTGTGAATGGCCCCATCGGACAACAGCTTTTTAAAGAAATTGAACCAAGTGGTCTGAAAGGTTTAGCTTACCAGTGGAGTGGTTTTCGCAGCATAACAACTAAAAAGGGGCCAGTAAATGTTCCAGAAGATTTAAAAGGGCTAAAGATTCGTACTATGCCTGCTAAGACAATGGTTGATGGCATTAATGCTATGGGCGGTATTGCTACGCCGATGGATCAAGGTGCTGTATATAATGCATTACAATCTGGAATACTTGATGGTTGGGAAAATAATCCCGCCACTGTACTGTCTTTTAAAATGAATGAAGTATGTCCTTATTTTTCCTATACAAATCATTTTGCCGCTCCTAATATTTTGCTAATAAGCCAAAAGAGCTGGGCAAAACTTTCGCCTGAAGCACAAAAGGTATTAATGGAAGTTTCCGCAGAATCGCAAAAAGACGAGAGTGAAATATTCAAGAAAACGGAGAAAGACGTTGTTGAAAAACTAAAAGCCGCTGGGATGAAGTTTAATGATGTGAACACAGAGCCTTTCTTTGAAAGAGCTAAGCCCCTTTGGAAGTCATTAGAGGAAGTAGTAGGTAAAGATACATTTGATGAGATAGAGAAATTGCGTAGCAAATAATAGGTAAGGTTATTATAGTGGTTGGATTTATCCAGCCACTATAATAACAGTCATGGAGGAAAAAACTATGATTAAATTTTTACGTTTCATCAGTGATCGAGTCAATAGCTTTGCGAAGGGCTTATTACTTGCTGCAGCCTGTACCATGGTAACAGCGGTGTTTATGCAAATTATCTTTCGCTATGTATTAAAAATGCCTTTATCTTGGTCCGAGGAATTAGCGCGTTATGCATTTATGTGGACGACTTTTCTCGGAGCATCCGTTGCATTACGGTACAATTCGCTTCCCAATATCACTATGTGTGTAAAGCTGCTGCCGATAAAAATGAGGCCCTACTTATTTTTAGTGACACGTGGTATATCTGCACTTTTTTGTTATCATTTCCTTGTTGAGGGTACTCGACTTGCGATAGCAGTCATTCCTGATAAAACGCCAGCTCTGGATTTTACCATATCCTGGGCTTATGCTGCATTGCCAGTTGGTGGTCTATTTATGCTGATTCACACATTGTACTTAGTAGCTGAAGAGTCCCAGGAAAAATTCGGAAATTCGGTACTAGGTATAGGTATTATGTTGGCAGTCGCTGCAGGTTTTTCTTTGATAACTAGTCAACCATTTGAACAAATTAACTTGCTATTGATTGTCTTACTATTACTGTTCTTTGGGATGAGTGTGCCGATCTTTGTTTCTTTAGCGATGGTAACGGTAGTAGCCTTTACTACTACGGGGGATATTCCTCTGACGATTGTCCCTCAGCGTATGTTTGTTGGCTTAGATTCTTTTACATTGATGGCAGTTCCCTTTTTTATGTTAGCTGGTGCAATTATGCATGAAGGTGGCATTGCCCTCCGGTTAATAAACTTTGCGAGTTCTTTGGTGGGGTGGATTCGCGGCGGTTTGATTCCAGCCAACGTACTTGCCAGTGTTATCTTTGCCGATATGTCTGGTTCGGCGGCATCTGATACTGCCGCTATTGGTAATGTTATGATGCCAGGTATGATTAAGCGAGGTTATGATAAAAACTTTGTTACCGCGTTGCAGGCTGCAGCTGGATCATTAGGTGTACAATTCCCACCAAGTTCCGGTATGTTGTTATATGCTTTTGTCGCCAATGTTTCTATTACTCATTTATTTATGGCTTCCTTTATCCCTGGCTTTCTAGTAGCTCTATCATTTATCATAACTGGTCTAATCATAGCCCGTAGACATAACTATCCTGCTGAGAAGTGGGTAGGATTTAAAAATCTAGGCAAAGCATTTATTCATTCAATATGGGCTTTATTTACGCCTATTTTAATTTTAGGAGGCATATTAGGGGGCTTATTTACTGCCACAGAAGCGGGTGCTGTTACGGTAGTATATGCGTTACTTGTCAGTACTGTTTTTTATAAGGAATTGCCACTGAGTAAAATCCCAGAAGTCGTGACAACTGGTGCTGTTAATACGGCACGAGTTATGTCTATCGCTTCAGCTGGAATGCTGTTAGCTTGGTATTTGGCATCTCAGCAAATACCTCAAGAAATCGCTGGCATGCTATTTAGTATTACCAATGAGCCTTTCTGGATTTTAGTAATCGTTAATATCTTCCTGATTTTAATTCATACGGTACTAGAAACAGGAACGTGCATTTTAGTGGTCGTCCCGATCCTCTTACCAGCAATGTTAGCTGCAGGGGTTGATCCGATTCATTTTGGTATTATTGTAGCGATCAATTCGGCTTTAGGTATGATTTTACCGCCAATTGGCATTTGCTTATTTGTTTCAACAGCAATTACTAATATTAGTCTCGAGGCTGTTACCAAAGCGGTATGGCCATTCGCATTGGCTAACTTAATCGTTTTGTCTGTAGTCACAGCTTGTCCTTGGATTGTTCAAATATTGCCTGGTATGATGGGAATGCTAAAATGAACGAACTAGTTTGGTTAGCTCTTAATTCAGAAAAGGAAACTATCGCAATAAACGATGGTTTCCTTTTTGTGATATCAGAATTTATAAGTTTCTAGTTAAAAAGATTGAACCACAAAGACACAATGCCGCTATCGCGGCACACAAAAAAGATGGGAAGGAAATAGATAGAACCCCTTTGTGTCTTTGTGGTTCAAAAAGGACGCGTAGTATTTTTCTTATTATGATAGAAAGTATACATTTTTGATATTGATAGTATGTAGCGCTTTGTAGAAAAAACGATAAAACACGAAGGTCGCGAAGAGGCACAAAGAACACGAAGGGTTATCTACTTCGTGTCCTTCATATTCTTCATGTCTTCGTGCTTAAAATGCTTTTATCAATATGCACAAGGCGTGTTAACGTTTTTCTTACTTTTCGAATAAGATACTATTTTACGATTGAACACAATTTCTAATACCTATTGCTTAGTGTTAGAAAAACGTATAAAATAGGTTAAGCAAGAATAAAAATAAGGGCAAGGAGGGATTATCATGGCAAAGCATATTATTACTGTTAATAAAGCTTCTCTACAAGAAACTGTACATACTGGTGGCTGTGGAGAGTGCCAAACTTCCTGCCAATCGGCCTGCAAGACATCATGCACCGTTGGCAATCAGGTCTGCCAGAAGTAGACCGTAAAGACAGCCCTCTGTCCAGTTGGCAGAGGGCTTGATTTTAAGAATGAATGAACCACAAAGGCACAATGTCGCTAGCGTGACACACAAAGGGAAAAATGAAGTTTCTTTGTGTCCTCTGTGTCTTTGTGGTTTAAATTTTTTAGTAGTTTAGTACAAATAAATTAGTTTAAAGGTGAAAAAATGAATATACATAAGTTTTATTTAAATGGTTTATATATTATATTGGATATTAATAGTGGGGCTGTCCACGTTGTAGATAAAATGGTTTATGATATGATGGACGTGTTTGATGGTAGTAATGATGAGGCTGTAATGGCCGCATTTTCTAGTCAATATGCTGCCGATGATCTGGCAGATGTATTAGTAGAACTTCATGAACTAATGAATGATAATAAGTTATTTTCAAAAATGCCAGAAGTACCTTTGCACTTTAGTCAAAAACCTTTGGTTAAGTCTGTGTGTTTGCATGTGGCTCATGATTGTAATTTACGCTGTAATTATTGTTTCGCAGGAACAGGAGACTTCGGGCATACCCGGGGCTTAATGAGTAAAGAAGTAGCAGAACGTGCCGTGGAATTTATTATTGAAAATAGTGGGCCACGAATTAATAGCGAAATTGACTTTTTTGGTGGCGAACCGTTGATGAATATGGATACTGTACGTCATGCTGTAACCTATATTCGCCGTCGTGAATTAGAAACTGGTAAAAAGTTTAAACTAACTTTGACGACCAATGGCGTACTTTTAAATGATGAAATTAATCAATATCTGAATGAAAATAATATTAGTTTGGTGCTTAGTTTAGATGGAAGACGTGAAGTGCACGACAAAATGCGTCCTTGTGTCAATGGTGCGGGTAGTTACGATATGATTTTAAAAAATGTAACAAAAACCATTGATTCTCGTAATGGACAAAACTATTATTTGCGCGGTACTTTTACGGCACATAATTTAGATTTTGCTGCGGATGTTTTAGATATTGCAGACAAAGGATTTACTCAATTGTCTGTGGAGCCAGTTGTTGCAGAGGATTGTGATTATGCTTTAACGGAAGAACACCTTCCAAAATTATTTGCAGAATATGAAACATTGGCAAAAGCTTATTTAGAGCGCAAACGTAAGGGACAAGGGTTTGAATTCTTTCACTTTAATTTAGATCTTAATAATGGACCATGTGTGGCCAAACGTTTAAGTGGCTGCGGTGCTGGTCACGAGTATTATGCTGTTACTCCAGAAGGAGACTTATATCCTTGTCATCAATTCGTTGGGCGGGAAGAATTCTTATTAGGTGATGTTTTTGAAGGTGTGAAGAATACCCAATTACCAGAAAAATTCCGTCAGAGTCATGTATTAAATAAGGCAGAATGCCGTGATTGTTGGGCACGTTTTTATTGTAGCGGTGGCTGTCATGCTAATGCAGATTTATTTAACAAGGACATTAACATTCCTTATAAAATTGGCTGTGAACTACAGAAAAAACGCTTAGAGTGTGCTCTGATGATTCAGTCCTTACTAACATTGGAGAACGGAAAATAGTAGAGGAGACAATACTATGCAGCGTCTTACCATTCATATACACGGTATTGTACAAGGGGTGGGTTTCCGCCCCTTTGTTTATAATCTAGCGCAGCGCTATCATTTGGTTGGTTGGGTGCTGAATAACTCTGAAGGTGTGGAGATTGAAATAGAAGGGACCTCCATGGAGGTCTCTCTTTTTTTGCAAGAACTAAAAAAAACGGCTCCTCCTTTAGCAGTAATGGATGAAATACTTGTTACTCCCTGTAGTCTTAAGGGCGGAGATGATTTTACCATTCGGTATAGTCTTGGGCAGGACACAAGAACAGCTTGGGTATCTGCTGATATAGGAACTTGTGCTGATTGTCAAAGGGAAATTAAGGATCCTAAAGATAGACGATATGGTTACGCTTTTACTAATTGTACCAATTGTGGTCCCCGTTACAGTATTATTAAAGATGTTCCTTATGACAGAGACACTACCACGATGAAGGATTTCTCCATGTGTCCTATTTGCCAAGCTGAGTATGAGGATCCTACCAATCGTCGATTTCATGCCCAGCCCAATGCTTGTCCAGAATGCGGCCCTCATTATCAACTTCTTACAAAGTCAGGGGGAAGTTTATCCTCTAATGTATTTACGGAAACCAAAAGGTTGATTGCATTAGGTCATATCATAGCAGTAAAAGGGATTGGCGGTTATCACTTAGCTTGTGATGCCCGTCAAGAGCAAGCCGTAAATAGTTTACGTCAGCGTAAACTTCGAGAGGCTAAGCCCTTTGCAGTAATGTGCGGTAGTATCGAAACCGTGAAAAAATTGTGTGAAGTATCAGCTGAAGAAGAAGCCTTGTTAGTGGATGCTTCAAGGCCGATTGTGTTACTAACGAAAAAACCGGATTATGATTTAGCAGAAAGTATTGGGGTAGGCACTAGTTTTCTAGGTGTAATGTTGCCCTATACTCCTCTTCATTACCTGCTACTTGCAGAAGACGATGTCTGGGTAATGACGAGCGGTAACGTAAGTGATGAGCCTATTGCTTATGAGGAGCAGGATGCATTAAAAAAACTGGGAAATATTGCAGATTATTTTTTAGTGCATAATCGGGAAATATTTCAGCCTAGTGATGACTCTGTAGCTCGGATTGTAGATGATAAGCGACAAATCTTGCGACGAAGTCGAGGTTTTGCCCCGAAACCGCTAAAAATTTCCCGGGAAATGTCGTCTATTTTAGCAGTTGGTGGCGAAGTGAAAAATACCTTTTGTCTAACTCGAGGGCCTTTTGTCTTTATGAGTTGTCATATGGGGGATTTGGAAAATTTAGCGACATATCAGGCTTATCTTGCTGCAATGGAGCATTATCAAAAGTTATTTGCCATTCATCCTACAGTGGTGGCCTATGACTTGCATCCTGAATATATCGCCACGAAATATGCATTATCTCTTGATATCCCTAAGGTCGGGGTGCAGCATCATCACGCTCATATTGCTTCTGTACTGGCGGAATATGGGCTCGAAGAGCAGGTAATTGGTGTTGCTTTTGATGGGACTGGTTATGGAGCGGATGGGAACTTATGGGGGGGAGAATTCTTCCTAGCGGATTGCCGAGATTTTGTCCGTGTGGGTCACTGTAAGTATTTACCTTTGCCTGGAGGTGCAAAAGCCATAAAACAACCATGGCGCATGGCGGCTTGGGTGTTATATAATTTATATGGCAATGAATTTGTTAACTTTTCTTTAGATGTGACTCGTAGTTTGCCTGCAGGATGGCAGTTGCTGATGGATGCGACTTATAAAGGAATTAATGCTCCGATTACATCGAGTGCTGGCAGGTTATTTGATATTGCATCTGGAATATTAGGGCTTTGTAGTGAAATACATTATGAAGGGCAAGCCGCGATTGTACTAGAGCATGCAGGGCAAGGAGAGTTTGGGGAAATATTACCATATTGTATTTCAGGGGAAAGTCCTTATGTTTTGGATTTTATGCCAACTTTTGCCGCTCTAACGGAGGCTCTTAGGCAAGGTGGTAAAGTACCTTTTTTAGCCGCTTGTTTTCATGTCACGATTGCCGATGCCATCGTAACAATGGTTAAGCGAATTGGACAAGATACGGGGATAAAAAAAGTAGCTTTAAGTGGTGGTGTATGGCAAAATATAACGATGCTACAAAAAGTATTCGGAATGTTACAACAAGATGGTTTTACTGTATATAGTAACCAACAGGTTCCGCCGAATGATGGAGGACTTGCCTTGGGGCAAGCTGTTGTCGCTGGGGCCCGTATAAGGGAGAGGTGATTTTATGTGTTTAGCAGTACCAGGGAAAGTATTAGAACGGCAAGATATGTTGGCAACAATTGAAGTTGGTGGTGTGACGAGAAAAGTAAGTCTGATGCTTTTACCTGAAGCTCAGGTTGGAGATTTTGTTTTGATTCATGCTGGATTCGCTGTGCAGAGGATTGATGAGGAAGAGGCGGAAAAGACACTTGCATTATTCAAGGAGTTGGAAGAATATGCTGCAAATGAATAATGAAGAAATAAGGAAGGCAGCGGATTTTTTTACTCAAGAAATCGCAAAATTGGCAGGTAATAGATCAGTTCGTTTAATGGAAGTATGCGGTACTCATACTGTCGCTATTTTTAAGGCTGGTATTCGCCAACTTTTACCTGAAAATGTTGAATTAGTCAGCGGTCCTGGATGTCCTGTGTGTGTAACGCCCAATAATTATTTAGATACAGCCATTGCTTACAGTCGAAAATCTGATGTTATGATTGCTACTTTTGGGGATATGCTAAAAGTACCTGGATCTTCTTCTACATTAGCGGCTGAAAAGGCGCAAGGAGCAGATATTCGTATTGTATATTCCTCTTTAGAGGGATTGGAACTTGCTAAAAGGTATCCAAATAAAAAAGTGATTTTTTTAGCAGTAGGTTTTGAAACTACTGCTCCTACTGCAGCGGCAGCAGTCTTGATGGCAGAGGTAGAAAAGATTACTAATTTTTATCTATTATCTTCTCATAAATTGGTGCCGCCTGCACTTAGGGCTTTATTGTCGTCGGGAGATAGTAAAGTAGATGGGTTTTTATTGCCAGGTCATGTTAGTGCTATGATTGGATTGGCGCCCTATGAGTTTTTAAGCAAGGAATATAACACGCCGGCTGTTGTGGCTGGTTTTGAACCATTGGATATTTTACAGTCGGTATATATGTTACTGCGGCAGCTAGACTGTGGTGTAGCTAAAGTGGAAAATCAGTATCGTCGTATTGTGCCAAAGGAGGGTAATCCAGCAGCTTGTGAGGTACTATCAACAGTATACCAAGCAGCAGATGCTCAGTGGCGTGGTATTGGTCATCTAAAAAAATCTGGACTGGCCATGCAAGAAAAGTATCAAAAATTTGATGCCTTGTTAAATATTCCAGTTGCAGTGGAGGAGACCAAAGAGGCTAAGGGATGCCAGTGTGGAAATGTATTGCGAGGTCTAGTGCTCCCCGCAGCTTGTCCTTTATTTGGCAAAACCTGCAAGCCCGAGCATCCTATTGGATCCTGTATGGTATCCATCGAAGGTACTTGCGCAGCATGGTATAAGTACGGAGCCGGGAGGTGGCAGGTATGAAAAAAGACTATATTCAGCTAGCCCATGGTAGTGGTGGTAAACTTAGCCATGATCTGGTGAAAAAGGTTATGTGGCCTGCTTTTGCCAATGAAATATTAGGACAAATGGATGATGGCGCTCAATTGAATATGAATGGCTGTCGTTTAGCCTTTTCTACAGACTCCTATGTTGTGAAACCATTATTTTTTTCTGGTGGTGATATTGGCAAGTTGGCGGTATGTGGTACAGTGAATGATGTGGCTATGAATGGTGCAATTCCTTTATATCTAAGTGCTGGATTTATACTAGAAGAGGGTTTCCCCATGGAAAGTTTAGAGCGGATTGTTGCCTCGATGCAAAGAGCGGCAGCTGAGGCAGGAGTAAAGATTGTAACAGGGGATACAAAGGTTGTAGAAAAAGGCGCTGTCGATGGTATTTATATAAATACTTCGGGTATTGGAAGGATAATCGATGGGACTAATGTTTCGGGCAGCAATGCAAAAGTAGGTCAGGACATTATTTTAAGTGGTTATTTAGGAGATCATGCCTTGGCAGTAATGAGTGAACGTCATGGCTTACAATTTCCGCAAAGTGTAGTGAGTGATTGTGCACCTTTGAATGGTTTGGTAAAAAGCATACTCACTGCAGCTCCTAATATTGCTGTATTACGGGATCCGACACGAGGTGGACTAGCGACTACTCTGAATGAGATTGCTCTTCAATCCCAAGTAGGTATTATGCTAGAGGAGAGTAGTATTCCAATATCGCCAGCGGTACAAGCTGCCTGTGATATTTTAGGATTTGATCCTCTATATCTAGCGAATGAAGGAAAAATGATAGTCTTTGTGGAACATGAATGCACAAGGCAAGTACTAGATATCATACAACAACATGTTTATGGACGTGAGGCTCGAGTAATCGGTAAAGTTGTTAAAGAGCCTAACGGACAGGTGGGACTTCGTACCAATATTGGTGGAGTAAGGTTATTAGATATGCTGGTAGGCGATCAATTGCCTCGCATATGTTAAATCGTTATAGGAGGTGATTCCTATCAACCTGGGTTATGGTCTTAAATTAGAGTTAAACCAAAAACTGATGATGACACCTGAGTTACGTCAAGCAATCGCAATTTTGCAACTTTCTGCTTTAGAACTTTCTGAGATGATAGAACAAGAAGTGCTGGAGAATCCTGTGTTAGAAATAGCGGAAAAGCAAAGCGATGAGCCGGAAGCAGAGATGGATGAGCCCCGAAGGGAAAAGGAACAATTGGATGATTATCTAAATTGGGACGATTATTTTAACCAAGGGATGGACAAGAAGTCCGAATATATGGTAGCAGATGAAAAAACTACCGTAGAAAAATTTGTCAATAGTAATGTTTCCTTGCATGAACATTTGGAATTTCAATTGCATTTAGCAGTGAGAGATGAGGCAACCAAAATAGTAGGAAACTATTTAATTGGTTGTATTGATGAAAATGGTTATTTATGTGGTACTTTATCAGAGGCTGCTAGTAATTTAGGTGTAAAGGAAGAAATAGTTCTTGAAGTACTAGAACTCATTCAGACATTTGATCCTCTAGGTGTAGGAGCTCGTGATTTACAAGAGTGCTTACTAATTCAGTATCAACAAAAAGGAATCTATGACCACTTAGTAGCTGATATTATTTCCAATCATCTACCTGATGTGGCCGCGGGTCGCTATAAAGCAATTGCGGAAAAATTAGCATGTAAGCCTCAAGACGTGCAACAGGCTGTTGATGTGATCCGTACCTTAGATCCAAAACCGGGAAGGGCATTTGGTGGTGAACAGTGCAGCTATATTATTGCTGATATGTCCGTAGAACGTGTTAATGGAAAATATGTTATTACGGTAAATGATACCAGTATTCCTCAATTAACCATCAATCCTTATTATCGACGTGTAGCTATGGGAGCTGATAGTGAGTCCAAAAAATTCATTGAAGGCCGCCTAAATTCTGCCGTTTGGCTTATTAAGAGTATTGAACAGCGTCGTCGTACTTTATACAATGTTATGGAAGCGATTATTGAGTTGCAACAGGACTTTTTTGATAAGGGGCCGAAGTTTTTGCGGCCTTTAGTGATGAAGAAAGTAGCTGAGAAGATAGAAGTTCATGAATCTACGGTCAGCCGGGCCATTGCCAATAAATATGTTGACACGCCTCATGGTCTTGTTAGTTTGCGCAGCTTTTTTTCAACAGCAGTGCATAATAGTGAGGGTGGTCAAGATGTTTCAGCAACTAAGGTAAAACAAAAAATTAAAGAGTTAATTGTTGCTGAAGATTCATCTGATCCCTATAGTGATCAGACCTTGTCGGAGATTCTCTGTCAACATGGTATGAAAATATCTAGACGTACTGTGGCAATATATCGGGAGGAGCAAGGCATCGCTTCTTCCGCAAAACGCAAACGATACTGAAAATGGAGACGTAACTGTAAAAGTTACGTCTTTTTTTTCACATAGGCTGCATTTCTTCAGAGATTAGGATAAGAGTAGTAGCTATATCAGCAAAAAGCTTAAAGATAGGAACTTTTAGCTAAAAAAATGGCGAACTGACTGTGGTTGGAAAGAAAGATATCCTTATTCTTATTTCGTTACTTGTCAACACATGTAAGATTTACTATGATATTGTCAATGATTTTGTGTATGAAAAAAAGAATGTATGCTATACTTTATAATAGAGAAAAGAGAGAAAAATATGGTTTGGTACCTTTGCTGCAGGGAGGGTATGGAGTATGTTAGTTGAATGGGAGATGGCTATTCGCTTATTGTTATCAAGTATTCTGGGGGGATTTATTGGTTATGAACGGGAATCACATCATAAGGCGGCAGGTCTTAGGACTCATATTTTAGTATCTATTGGTTCTTGTCTTATCATGATATTATCCATTAAGATCTATTCGTCAGTGCAAGGTCTCACTAACGCTGATCCGGCTCGTTTAGCGGCTCAAGTAGTCAGCGGTATTGGTTTTCTTGGGGCAGGCAGTATTATGAAAGAGGGATCAACAGTTAAAGGGCTGACAACTGCAGCAAGTTTATGGGTAGTATCTGGTGTAGGCTTAGCTGTCGGAAGTGGTTATTATATGGGTGCGTTTATGACGACAGGTTTTGTATTTCTGACGTTGACCATTTTGTCCAGGATAGAGAAGAAGGATCATAAATTTTTGGTAGAGTTGTCTCTTACGACAACGGATAAGCCGGGACAAGTTGGGAAGATTGGCTCTGTACTTGGCCTATATGGAATCCAAATAAGAGATGTAAAAATAAAGGAGCAAGAACAAGACCGACTACAAATGGTTTTTATGGTCTATGTACCTAGACAGGTACAAGGTAATGATGTGACTCTTGCGATCCTTGATATTCCTGGCATTACTTGTGTAAATTTTAATTCTTAATATACACTTAATTAAGAGTAATGGAATACGATAGTATAACAATAAGGCTGAAAACTAATCAAGTGACACCACGAAGCTACGAACCGGCATTGTATTAGTTAACAAATCGGATTGCGGTGGGCATTGCTAAAGGTTATTACATACATGATAATGGCAGAGGAATCCTTAGACTTCGCAGAATTATTATAAGAATCTGAGAATTGGCGTAGTTTTTACTAAGTAAAAATAAAATTGAGGTGGAATAAATGGCATCTTTAGACGTGCTTAAATTTTTAGCCAACGGACCTGTAATTCCGTCGGCCCGATCTCTGGAAGATTTTAAAGTAGCTTTAACCCATACGGTTTCTCCTAGCGTAGTGTTACTTTTTGGTGATATTAATACTCTTCCAGTCTTAATAGCCCAGGCCAATGAGCATAAAAAGCGTATTGTGCTGCATTTAGATTTATTCGATGGTGTTGGTAAGGATAAAGCAGGTATTAAATTCTTAGCTAGGTTGGGTATTCATGCCATTATTACAACAAAATCCCATTTGTGCCGATTTGCTCGAGAGGAAGGTATGATCGTCGTACAGCGATTATTTTTAATGGATTCAGATTCTTTACGTACAGGTCTTAATTTAGTACGTAATTTTAAGCCCGATGCGATTGAAATATTACCAGGATCCGTACCTGCAAGTGTGGTAGAAGAGTTAGTGAGAGAAACAGGCTTACCAATTTTGGCAGGGGGGTTAATACGTACAAAAGAAGATGTAGATCATGCTATTGAACGGGGCATCTCGGCAGTTAGTACCAGCCGTCGTGATCTGTGGGATGATATTATGATAACCAATAATTAAGAATCTTGGGACTAAAAAAGATAAAAGTCTCATAGTGCAAATAAATCTAAATTGTTCTAGCCTTTATAATTAAAACTGTAAGCTTTAATAAAATCCTCTTGATATAAAAAGAAGTATGATTCAGCATATTTCGCTTATATCAAGAGGATTTTATTACTCGGTAAAATAATTAAACTCCAACACTTGAAATCCAAGGAATTGAGAGTGTATGCTCGAATTCCTTTATTTTACACCCGGAATAAAGAGGAGTCTTTAAAATTAAATAATAAAATTTTCAGTTTATTTAGAGGAATATTAGTTTATATAGAGAAGTAATTTATTATAGAAAAAAAGAATCCTGTATATAGAAAAATTGCATTTGATGTTAGAAAATTATAAAAAACTTACTAAGCATAGGCAATACTAATGTAATTTTTGCGTAATATTTAAATAAATAGCTTTGGACTAGAGATTAAAGAGAAGTCCGTTTATTCCTCGGAATATATGCAGGAGGTGTAAATGGGAGTCTCTTCTTATTTATAATTTAGTATGAAACATTTACTAAAGGAATAAGGGAATTGAGGTGGGTAAGTAGTGAATTTAGACGTTCTTGAATATCTGGCAAATGGTCCTGTCATTCCGGCTGCTCGGTCCATGGAAGATTTTAAAGTTGCGCTAAGTCATACGGTTTCTCCGAGCATAGTGTTACTTTTTGGTGATATTAATATTCTCCCATCCTTAATAACCCAGGCAAAGAAGTATAAAAAGCATATTGTACTGCATTTGGATTTATTTAATGGTATTGCAAAGGATAAAGCAGGTATTAAATATTTGGCACGCGTAGGTATTCATGCTATCATTACAACGAAACCTCACTTGTGCAAGTTTGCCCGAGAAGAAGGTATGATCGTTGTACAGAGATTATTTCTAATGGACTCTGCTTCGCTATGTACGGGGCTCCATTTAGTGAATAATTTTAAGCCCGATGCAATAGAAATATTGCCTGGTTCCGTACCTGCAAGTGTGGTGCAAGAACTAGTGCAACAAACAGGTTTACCCATTTTAGCAGGTGGCTTAATTCGTACAAAAGAAGATGTAGACCATGCTATTGAACGGGGCGTCTCGGCAGTCAGCACCAGTCGCCGCGATTTGTGGGATGATATTATGATAACGAAAATTTGATTCATGCAATAGATGAAGTATTTTAGCGTAAATTAAACTACTAAAAGTGCGCCAGCTGGCGCACTTTTTATAGCTAGGTATATTGACTAGAAAAACAGTCTTAGGATATGATTAAATTTACTTTGGTGTTGTAAAGATAAATGCTTCCACCCACAAAATCTTAAATATCTGGGGTGTCGCCAACATTTCCGATAAAACCCACGCTAAGGATAATTTCAGATTTAGTCCTTTTCAATAGTGTATCCACCGTCTACTGGAATTGATGCTCCTGTAACATATTTTGCTTGATCCGAAATTAGAAAAAGTACTGCTTGTGCTATTTCTTCTGGCATTGCAAATCTTCCAAGCGGGATTAACTTTTGACGTAATTTTTCGCCGCTTTCATCAGTAATATGTCTTTTAAAAGATCAGTAAGAGTCCTTCCTGGTTCAATTGTATTGACAGTTGCTAAATCAACGGCCATTGCTTTAATTAACATACGAGCACCTGCCTTGGCAGTAGCGTATGCAGCCATGTTTTTTCCGACAAGGCTAGCCCTCATGCATCCAATATTTACGATACTACCAATTGTATTATTTTGGACCATCCATTTTGCCACTGCCTGTCCCCAAAGAAATACTCCTTTTAGATTAACACCAATTGTTTTATCCCATTGCTGTTCAGTCATATTTTAAAAATCAATTTTTTCCATTATACCTACATTAGAAATTAATGCATCAAGATGGCCTAATTTTTGAACACACTCGATTAAAGCCTTCTCTATATCTTCTTTGATGGTAACGTCTCCACAAAAATAATCAGCATTGTCGGTAGACAATTCTTCACGGATAACCCGTAGTAGCTCTTTTTCATCTTTATCAAATAAAAAAAACATAGTATCCGTTATGAGCTAAGGCCAAAGCAATGCCATTTCCTATTCCTGAAGCAGCTCCCGCAACTATAGCTACACGTTTTTCAATATTGCACATAATAAACATCACTCCCACAAAAGTTTTAATATTACGGTCTTCATTAATAAACAAACAGAATCCTTTAATTTTAAAAGTTATAAATAAGATCCCAAAACGGTCGTTTTTAGTGATGAAGCAAGACAATGTCGTTGCCGACCCCAAGATATGCCTATGAATTCGACTTGTATTTCCGCAGGAAAAAATAAACAATTCTAGAATGTTTAGGATGAAGCAACAGCAAATAACTGACTGGACGCATATCAATCGTTAGATGCTTAATCTAGGCATCGATATGAATACCCATGGATGAGGAAAAAGCCCTAAAGTGTCAATTTCTTGAACTGCGAGTTTTAGATTTTCTTTCTAAGAGGTAATCTTCTTTTACACGTTTGAAGAAGCGTTCCACAGTGGTTAGGCATTTAAAACGAAGTTTAAAAGAATCTGTGCTGCGAGGAATTCGAGTAAAAAAGCGTAGATTATCATTTTCTCTAGTGTAGAAAACCCAGTCATAAAGAGAATCTGAGCAAGGCGTGTCACAAGATACCTGCTAGGATTTACATGTTCTGGGGCAGCGCCACTTGTGGCGTTGACGGTCTTTATCGAAGCCATGATGTGTCCGGCATGACAAACGGGAATGCCGTCTTTGGTAAAGGAAATAGTACCTTGGCATGAGAAATTGCCTTGGTTTCTAGAATTTAAATCGATTAAGGCAGTCATGTCATAATATGGTGCAATAACAGATAGATGGCGTAGGCATCATGAGCAGAGTCTGCATTCTCTTAAAGTAAATTCAGGGTATTGCTGTAAAAAGTCATGAAAAGAGTAAACAAAACACAGACTGCCATGTCGGTAAGCTTTAAAAAAGTTGAGATAAATAGGCAAGTCATAAGGACTGTCGGCAGCGGTGAAGGCGTATAAAGTACGTCCAAAATAATATTCTTCGCGGTAACTGTCCCGGCCCCAGGAGGCATCAGGATCACTAAACTTTCTTTGGCAGCTACATTTATATACTCCGTTTTTCCTGCAATCGCAAGTTAACTTGCCGTAACGGCTTGCACCTGTGCGGGCTGAGCCACCGTCCCCGGCGACCGAAAGAGCATTGATATTTCCCAGGAGGCCATGGTTATTAGAGGGGAATACAAAACATTCTTTTAAAATTTTTTGGAAGATATCATGAGGACGAGAGTGAAAATCAGGAGGGTTAGTAAGGCAACGGCCAATTAAACGATTGACAGTGCCTGGTCTTTTTAAAGGAGACTTATCCCCTTCTTTCTTGCCTTTCTTAGGTTTACGCCGGGTTGAGCTTGCTGGAAAGAGGCGCCGAAGAAGCCAGCCAAAGACGCTGGATAAAATCATAAAAGGTGCCGACACCAGGAATTTCATTAGGCAAAAAAACGCTGAGGATGGAAAAAATAGGCGTGGAGCGCATTGTATTAACCCAAGTATCGATAGAGCGTTCATGTAACAGTTCCATAAGCAGCAAAGAGCGAAACATATCTACCGGGTCACGAGCTGGAGTACCTTTTGTTGGGGAATAGCGGTAGCCGACTATTTTAGCAACTTTGAACAAATCGGCATACCAAACGCTAGCTAAGGCTTGAAATTCTTGATGGGAACGAGTAGCTTTTAACAAAAGGATCATCGCCATTAGCGAGATAGACAAAATAAATACTTTCTTCGCGATTATAGAAGTGATTTGAAAAAGTCAAGTATTATTTTAAAATACCAGCATTGGCTGGGGGAAAAACGAAAAATGACCAAGGCAGGAAGCCTTGATCAATATATGGACTCGGGTTCCCGAGAGAGTACTTAAAATAATAAAGAGGAATTGTGTGAGAATGATGAAAAGTATCGGCGTGGTAACCTATGTTCGCAATTCACCCGTGGCGATTTTTTTAAAAGACAATTTGGAAACCGTTCTCGCTAATTATGTTGATGTGAAAATCTATTCTTTGGATGAATTGAAGCCGGGAAAAATGATTGATGACGATATCGTTTTAGTAATGATTAAAAGTCAGGCGCTGCAAGTAAAAAAACATATTTCTGATGCTCGGCGAATTGTTGTTGCCCAAAGGACTACTAGGGAGAGTGAAATTTACAAGGTTTTTTCCATTCCAGCCGATACTAGAGTGTTGGTAGTTAATGATAATTCAGAAACAACATTGGAAGCTATTACTCTCTTTTATCAATTAGGAATTAACCATTTGAATCTTGTTCCTTATAAAGAAGGCGAGGATTACAGTGATATTAAAATTGCTATAACTCCTGGTGAGAGCTGGCGTGTTCCAAAGTATATCGGCACTGTCCTTGACATAGGCCAGCGCTATATTGATATATCTACATTTATCGAAATAATTAATAAGTTAGAAATAACGGAAGATGAAGTTAGAAGACGATTTTTAAAGTATTCTGAAAGTATTGTATCTTTGGATACGGGTATAAGAAGGCAATATAAAGAGCTGGTTACCAAAAATACTGAGTTGAGAGCAGTGATCAATTTGTCCCCGGAGGGCATTCTGTTGTTAAACAACGAGAAAATGGTCAGTCTCTACAACAAAAGTTTGGAAAAAATGTTCGATATTCATAAGGATATTACTTGTGTCAACTTGAATGATTTATTCACGTCGGACATTATTAATGTTCTTAATCAGGATGTTATTAGGGATGAAATTGTAGAATATAAAGGTCGAACCTTGATTGTTAACAAACATAATCTTGAATATTTTGGAGAACTGGCCGGAATCTATTTTATATTCCAAGAAGTTACTTATATAAAACAATTAGAGCAAACTTTAACGAAAAAGTTGCGAGCTAAAGGTCTTTTGACCAGATACAATTTTACAGATATCCATACGAAATCACCTGAAATGATACAATGTATTGATTTTGCACGAAAAGCTGCTTGCTCTGATCTAACAATCCTAATTACAGGTGAAAGCGGTACAGGGAAAGAACTTTTAGCCCAATCTATTCATAATGCATCTCATCGTACAAAGCAGCCATTTATGGCTTTTAACTGTGCCGCAGTTCCTGAAAGTATTATGGAAAGTGAACTTTTCGGCTATGAAGGCGGTACATTTACAGGAGCATTGAAAGAAGGTAAAGCCGGATTATTCGAACAGGCTAATAATGGTACGATTTTCTTAGATGAAATTGGTGATATGCCCTATTCAATGCAGGCTAAGTTATTAAGGGTTTTACAGGAACAGCAAGTCATGCGCATTGGTTCCCAGCGTGTAACTACTATAAATATACGGGTTATTGCGGCCACAAACAATGATCTTCGTAAAAAAATACGCTCCGGTCATTTTCGGGCAGATCTTTATTACCGTCTAAACGTGTTACCAATTATGGTTCCGCCTCTTAGAGAGCGAAAGGAAGATATTTTATATCTTTTAAATTATTTTTTGAGACAAAAACATAGGGAGGATCTTTCCGTTCTACCGGAAACCTGTGATATCTTAATGCAATATGGGTGGACGGGAAATATTCGAGAATTAAACAATGTTGCTGCATATATTTCTTTTATGACAGACAATATAGTGAGGCCGGACCATCTTCCATGCTATATTTTTGATATTCAGGAAGATTTTGAGCGGGACTTCAACGTCTTGGCAATTAGGGGAGATTTGGAAAACTGTCAGGCAGTATTGAAAGTTATTGCCGATTTCGATTCTTTAGATATGGGAGCTGGGCGCAAAAGTATTGAAGACTTCCTTAATAACACAGGTGTACATTTGTCGCAAGGGGAAATTCGACGTGTACTGAACGTTTTAAATGGATGTGAACTTATAACATCTGGCATTGGACGAAAAGGCAGTGAAATTACGTTAAAAGGGAAATATTTTTTAAAATGGTTAAAAAACAGGAACAACCAACCAGTTTAAATACCTATTTAATCCCCAATATTTAGATTTCTGAAAGTTTAATTTATGAACAACGTTACATGATAAATGACTATATGCGTTAAAAAACGTAAGCTATTGCACTTAAGTGCTAGCTTGCGCTTTTTTTATTTTTAGAATTTTGTCATTTGGCATTAAAATTGCAATTACTTATTAAGACAAATATTGCATTTACAACTTATCACTATAAAGCAAAAGGGGGAGTTTCATGAATTTTAAACAAGATAATACGGTAGAAGAACAAAAGATCTTTGGAATTTTGAACCAAGAATTAGTGGTTGCGCTTGGTTGCACTGAACCAATAGCAATTGCCTATGCGGCGGCCTTAGCTAAGCGATTTGTTAAGGATGGGGACATTCTTTCTGTACAAGTAGCGATGAGTGGCAATATCATTAAAAATGCCATGTCTGTTACTATACCCGGCACATCTATCTGCGGTATAAATGCGGCTACAGCTTTGGGCATTGTGGCTGGTAATCCAGATAAAAAGCTAGAAGTGTTATCTGGTATAACTCAAAATCACGTAAAACAAGCACAAGACATGATAGCATCAGGAATTATTGCTACTTCTGTGGCCAATACTTCCAAGAAACTGTATATTGAAGCTGTGGTTCACTCGAAAAAATCATATGCGAAGGTTGTTATTGCTGATCATCATACGGGTGTTGTATTAATTGAAGTTGATGGTCAGGCTGTTTATAAAGAAGACCATAAGGATAATGCTTGTGATGAGCTTAATACAGACAGTCCTTTTTTGAATTTGGATAGGGTTTGGCAGTTTACTATGGAAGTCGATACAAAAAAATTAGATATAGTAAAAGAAAGTATCAAATTGAATAAGCGAGTAGCCTTGGAGGGATTGGCGAATGTGTATGGACTTCAAGTGGGAAGAAGCATTCGTGATGGTATTGCCAAAGGAATATTGACAGACGATTTCGCAACTTGGGCGATGGCACTGACTGCTGCTGGTTCCGATGCTAGGATGGCAGGCTGTTCACTACCCGTGATGAGTAATTCAGGAAGCGGAAATCAAGGATTGTGCGCCACATTACCCGTGGTGGCCGTCGGAGAAAAAATAGAGATTGATGACGAAAAAATGATACGGGCAGTGGCGCTAAGTCACTTAATAACCATCTATATTAAATCTAAATTTGGTCGTTTATCTGCGTTATGCGGCGCGACTATTGCCGGAACCGGTGCCAGTTGCGGTATTACCTATCTATTGGGAGGCGATTTAACCCAAGTGAAATATGCTGTACAAAATATGTTAGGTAATGTAACTGGCATGTTGTGTGATGGTGCCAAGGCAGGTTGTGCCATGAAAGTGTCAACTTGCGTCAATGCGGCAATTCAATCGGCTATTATGGCCAGGGCACAACGATCGATTCAATCTACAGATGGGATTATTGAAGCCGATGTTGATCAATCGATTGAGAATCTTTGTCAGTTGGGAAATCAAGGGACTTTGGAAGCCGATAAGATTATTCTGGAAATTATGTTAAACAAAAAAGTTGGGTAATCTGGCTTTAATTACCGTTTAATGACTTAACCATTTTGTAATTCCATTTGGATTTTCTTATCAATAATGTGAGATTTTGTCTATTTATATTTATAAGATACTGTCACTATAAAGGACGGCAGTAGTGATGTAACCTTGAAGGGAGAGATTATTATCAATAGACCAATTATTGGAATTTTAACTAACTTGCTTATCACTGAGGGTAGTGTATTTCCGGGAATGGAAAGGACCTACGTAAACTATGATTATGTTCAGGCAATTATGATGGTAGGAGCCGTACCGATATTATTACCAGTGATCAGTGATGAACAATGTATTAGGAAGCAAATTGAACTTGTGGATGGTCTATTACTATCTGGCGGGTGTGATATCAATCCGCTTCGTTATAATGAAGAACCTTGCAAAGAACTAGAGTTTATTTTCCCTGAGGTAGATGAACATCAACTAGCCGCCGCGCGGATAGCTACTGGCCTAGGTAAGCCTATGCTTGGAATATGTAGGGGAACGCAAGTTCTGAATGTGGCATTTGGTGGAACCTTGTATCAGGATGTACTTCAAGTGCCCACATCTATTAAGCATACTCAGAAAACACAAAGGTATGTTCCTGGACATACAGTGAACATAGTTCAAGATACTATCCTGTCTAGAATTTTTAATAAAAAGGTGATTTTGACCAATAGTTTTCATCACCAGGCCGTTAAGGATATTGCGTCAGGATTTATAGTCAATGCTAGGGCAGAAGATGGAGTAATAGAAGGAATCGAGAGACCAGGCGATATATTTACTGTTGGCATCCAATGGCATCCGGAAATGATGGCTGGAAAATATCCAGAAATGCTGAATATTTTTAAACAGTTTATCGCAGCAGCGGAAGCTACGGTGCGATGATTATAAGAGAGAAAATGAATTAGGTGAGGGGGACTTAATCAATGTTATATACATACCAACCCAAAGGCGTTTGTTCAACTGAAATAACCTTTGAGATTGCGGACGGTGTTGTAAAAAATGTAAAGTTTACTGGAGGCTGTCGCGGTAATCTTACAGCTATATCCAGACTTTTGGAGGGATTGCCCGCTCAAGAGGTGATTTTAAAGATGAAGGGTATTACTTGTCGGCCAAGCGGAGCTTCTTGCGCTGACCAATTGTCATGTGCTTTAGAAAAAGCAATGAATTCTTGACGCTCTTCGGTATGAGATAAAAGGAGTAAACGCTGAGTGACGAATGAAGATAAAAAAATTTGGATTGAGGTGATTTCAAAATTAAAGGGCATTACCTGCTGACCCAGTGGAGATTCTTGTGCCGATCAGTTGTAAGCCGATGTCGAAGAATTAAATTTTGGGAGGTAAATCATGGACATAGCAGAGCAGAACAATGAAATACGTAAACATCCAAAGGGATTTTATGTAATTGCATTTATTGAAATATGGGAAAGATTTGGTTATGGTGGATTACACACAGTATTGGCTTTATTTCTTACTAAAAATTTAGGAATGACCGATGCCCAAAGTTTTTCGGTTTATGGTACTTTTGTAGCATTGGTGTTTGCTTTTATGTCTGTTGGTGGTTATATCGGAGATAAGGTTTTAGGAACACAACGTACTATAATATTAGGTGCTGTAACCCTTATGGTGGGCTATTTTATTATGGGACTTGCTAACTCCGATATAACACTTATCTATGCTGCTTTGGCTATTGTAGCTGTTGGTAATGGGTTATTCAAGGCTAATCCTTCAAGTTTATTATCGAAACTATATTCAAAGGATGATCCAAGAATAGATGGCGCATTTACAATCTATTACATGGCTATAAATCTTGGATTTCTCATTTCCATGATTGCTATTCCTTACTTAGGAGCAAGATATGGAGCAACTTTTGGTTTTTATGTCTGTGGCGGTGGCGTATTTTTTGCAATCGCTTCATTTCTGGCTTCTCGAAAATTAGTTAAAGGTTTTGATTCTCCAGTTGGGTTGGAACCAATAAAGTACAAAAACCTATTAATGGTGGCAGTAGGAATTATAATAACTGTTACTGTTTCAACGTTTATGCTGCAAAATATTAAAGTGGTACGTTTTTTGCTATTATTGGTTGGAATAACGGTAGTAGGAATTTTTTTTAGGGTAATATTTAAAAGCAGTGGTACTGAACGGAATCAATTGATTGCCGCTTTTATTTTGATACTTGAAGCAATCGTATTTTATACACTTTCACAGCAAATGCCGATGTCATTAAATTTCTTTGCAATTAGAAACGTAGAGCATGCGATATTAGGGATTCCCGTAGGTAATCCACAAAGCTTCCAGGCTTTAAATCCATTTTTCATCATGTTGCTCAGTCCAATTTTAGCTTGGATGTATACTTATTTTGGGAAACAAGGACGAGATCTTTCTATTGCTACTAAATTTGCAGTAGGCATGGTTTGTTGTTCATTTAGTTTTTTAATCCTGTCTTTTGGAGCTAAATTCGCAAATGCGCAAGGTATTGTTTCGGCAAATTGGCTTGTAGCAAATTATTTTTTCAGTAGTTTGGGTGAATTGTTAATCAGCGGATTAGGACTTGCAATGGTAGCTAAATTAGTGTCTCAAAGAATAGTTGGATTTGTTATGGGATCATGGTTTCTAAGTATTTCAGCGGCTGGTATTATTGGTGGTTGGGTAGCTTCATTGACTGCTGCACCAAAAGGTATCACTGATCCACTACAAACATTGCCGGTTTATTCAAATGTGTTTCTTGAAATTGGGGCAGTTGCGGGAATAATTGCTCTTCTTATGCTAATTACTGCGCCTAAAATTAAGCACTTAATTGAAAAAGAAGAGGTAGTAGTAGGGGATTCTGTCGCAGAAGATAGTCAAGGTGCTTAGTAAGTTTTTATACACTAATATAGTAGTCTCTCGGAAACAATCCGATGAGGACGGCGGAAGATGAGCAGAAGAAGCCAGCCAAAGACGCTGGATAAAATCATAAAAGGTGCCGACACCAGGAATTTCATTAGGTAAAAAGCCGCTGAGGATGGGAAAAATAGGCGTGGGGCGCATTGTATTTCAGCAACTTTGAACAAATTGGCATATCAAACGCTAGCTAAGGCATTGTGATTTAATAAAACTGTATCCGAGAGACCAGGTTTCAAGTAATGAAGTTGTAATTGTTCTTTAACAAAGGTTTGAAATTCTTGATGGGAACGAGTAGCTTTTAACAAAAGAATCACCGTTAGCAAGATAGACAAAATAAATGCCTTATTCGCGATTATGGAAGTGATTTGAAAAAGTCAAGTATTATTTAAAAATACCAGCATTGGCTGGTGGAAAAACAAAATTGACCAAGGCAGGAAGCCTTGATCAATATATGGTCTCGGGTCCGAGAGAGTACATATAAATTGAGGGGGAAAATTAATGAAAAAGAAAACGAGTGCTATTTTGTCTGTTGCTTTTGCTTTCTCAGTATTTGGTACAAGCTTTGCTGCAGATGCTACGTTTCAAGATGTACCAGCAACGCAATGGTCTTATGATGCAATATCATATTTAGGTCAAGCAGGAATAATTGATGGTTATAACGACCAAACTTTCCGTAGCAATCAAACCGTGACTCGTAACGAAATGGCGGAGATAGTTTACAAAGCTATGAGAAATGAATCAAAAGCGAATATTGCCCAAAAAGCTCTCATTGATAAATTAGCTTCTGAATATGCTTTGGAAATGAATAAAATCAATAGCATGGATAATCGACTTGGAAAGGTTGAAAAAAAATTAGCTGATATTAACATTTCCGGAAGCTTATTGGAACAGTACAAGGTCAAATCAGTTCCCCAACCGGATAGTAATTACAAAGACTACTCTAAGCAACAGTGGCAAATAAGACTGAACTTAAGCGCGAAGGTTGATAACAATACCACTTTAAATGTTCGCCTTGCTAATCCTGCACCAACTAAAGAGATTTTTGAAGATGTAACGGCTAAGTTCGGCGGCGTTAATAGTGATAATAATTTGAAGGCTGATCGGTTCTTTGCTACTACTAGGGTTGGCGCTACGGAAGTTACTATCGGACGTCAAGCGCTTGCAATTGATCCGGAAGATGCTATTGTTGATAGCGGATTTTTTAGTTATGATGGTGCTAAGCTGGATTGGAATTGGAAAGGCATAAATTTTGATATAAAACAAGGACGTTTTGCTGAAGGTGTAATAGGTTATACTTTTGGCAGTGGAATAACTACAAATGCTGCAGATTTTAACAATGTTGAAATCTCTTCCGTTTTGGTTGGCTCTAAGAGCGGCAAATTAAAATGGGATACAGGTTGGGCTAAATTTAAAAACTGGCAGCTTAGTAAAAACCTTATGAACTATTATTTTGGACATGCAGGTTATCAATTTAATAATGTATTTTCGATGGCGGCTGAGTATGGCAAAAATACGGAGGCAGCAACTGATGGTGCATATTGGTTCATCAAAGGAGTATATGGTGCTCAGTCCTTGAATGCAGCAAATAAACAGAATTTTACAGTTCAGTATCTTCATGCCTCCCAGAACTCACTTAATGGCTGTTATACAGGATTTGATGATCAGGCTCACGTTGATGCAAATGATGGAACAAATGGCCATGGGTGGAACGTTCTTGATTTTGCGTATAGATATGCTTTCAGCAATAATATGGTGGGTAAACTTGAATATGGAAAAATTATTGATCAACAAAACTCAAAGGAAGATTACCGCTTCTATAAGTTTCAATTGATCTATAAAATATAATTTATAAAAATTGGGGGTGAAAACTTTGAAAAAAATTATTGTTAGCGATCAAGCACCAAAAGCGATAGGACCATATTCGCAGGCAGTTTATGTAGATAAGTTACTTTTCGTATCAGGACAATTACCTATTGAGCCTGCCAACGGGACTATGCCAGATGATATTAAGGCACAAACTAAGCAGTCTTTGAAGAATATAAAGGCAATTCTTGAAACTGCTGGGTTAAGTATGGATAATGTAATTAAAACGACAGTTTATTTAAAAGATTTAGGAGAATTCGCGGAGGTCAACGACATGTATGCAACATTTTTCAAGAAAAACCCTCCAGCTCGTGTGTGTGTTGAGATTTCTCGTTTGCCTAAAGACGCTTTGGTTGAAATTGACGCTATAGCCTACAACGGGAGCAAAAGCGCAAAATAGATTGTTTGTTTTATACATAAAAAAAATCAATTAAAATGGGGATCAATTAATGATGGAAAGTTTAGAGAAGAGTGCGGAAATTGCAATTCGTCAATGTATGGGGGTAAAATCGGGGGAAAGTGTCCTGGTAGTTGCAGATAAAAAACTTCGTAATATTGGCCTAGCACTTTGGGAAAAAGCAGTTGATGTCGGTGTAGAAGCGATATATATGGAAATGACGGCTCGCAAAGAGAATGGTGAAGAACCGCCTGATGTTGTTGCTGCAGCCATGCTTGCTGCAGATGTGGTTTTAGGAGTCACTTCTCGTTCTTTTACTCATACTGTTGCTCGTAAACAGGCCAGTAAAAATGGTGCGAGAATAGCTACATTACCAGGTATAACAGAAAAAATGCTGCAACGCACACTGAATGCTGATTATATGGCTATAGCTAGAATGAGCAAAAAATTGGCTAAAGTTCTTACAGATGGTAAGCTTGTTCATATATTTACACCTGAGGGCACGAATATTAGTATATCTATTGAGGAACGCTCGGGTTATGCAGATACAGGGCTGCTTCATAGTCGAGGAGATTTTGGTAACTTACCGGCAGGGGAAGCTTATATTGCTCCTAAAGAAGGAACCGCTGATGGTGTAATTGTAGTTGATGGTAGTATGGGGAGTATCGGTATCTTACAAAAGCCTATCAAATTAACAGTAGAAAATGGTTATGTAACTAAAATTGAGGGTGAGCAGGACGCGAAAAAACTTAAGTTGATTTTAGAAAAATATGGCAAAGAGGCAAGGAATATTGCCGAATTAGGTATTGGTACTAATCCACAGGCTTCGTTGTCTGGACGTGTTTTAGAGGATGAAAAAGTCATGGGGACTGTTCATTTGGCTATTGGTGGTAATATTGGATTTGGTGGGTTAGTCCAGGTGCCGATTCATTTGGATGGAATTCTTTTAAATCCAACGCTTACTATTGATGAAAAGGTTATAATCAAGGATGGTAAATGCTTAATTTTTTAAAAATATGGAAAACTATTCAAAGGGAGCAAACAACTATTATTGTTAATTGATTGGAATGATAAATAGCAAAAGTGTAAGTTCCGAATATTATTTTATATATGGGACTTACACTTTTTATCTTCTATATTGTGAACCGTATTGTCTTTTGCGGACAACCAGAATGGTTGGTATTGGCATCCTTCCACCAGTCCACTCGTTAATCCGAAATTTGTTATTATCAGTTTCCTATCAGCGATTCTTGTTTATTATGGTTATAAATATTTGATAAAGTTTAATGACATTATTCAAATATGTAATGCCATTGGTTTAGGCGCTACGTTCCATCGGAAAAGACGAAGAAGTATTTAAGTCATCGACGGATCCTTGTCGGGAATATTCTGACTGCTCTAATAGGGATATTACCCCTTTCTGTTCGTGTTCTGCCGTTCCACTTTTCATTGGTTTTATGGAAGCGGGTGCTCCCCTCGGTATAACATTTTCATTTTTAGTGTCGTCACCTATGATAAATAAGCTTGGTTTGATATGCCGCTAGGCATGTTTGGCTGGAAGGTTGCCCTGTTATATGTGATTAGCGGCGTTGTTATTGCTAATATCAGTGGTTATGCTATTAGTAACTTGAAGCTTGAACATTTGGTCGAAGATTACGTGTATCAAATCAAAAGCGGGGACGTGGAATTGCACGAGCCCACCTTTAGTGAAAGGTGTCGGGAGGCAAGAAAATTTACGGCTGACTTTAAAAAAAGAACTGCGCTATACATTACTATAGCGATGGTCGTGGGTGGGTTTATTCATGGGTATGTACCGAGCGATTTTCTAACAACCTATGCGGGTCGAAATAACCCGCTGGCAGTACCCTTAGTAGTATTGATTGGTGTGCCGATGTATAACAGCGTAGCAGGTATGGTGCCGATCGTATACGCTTTAATGGAAAAGGGGCTGCCGTTAGGACGCGATTGTTTAAAGTAGTCTCTCGGAAACAATTCGATGAGGACTGCGGAAGATGAACATAATTAACGCTGCGCCGTTGGAATTAACCTACGTTTATAGTAATGCTCATCTGCGCCTGCTTGCGACATGAGGAAGGAGTAAAAATAAGCATGGGAAAATGAAATGCCCCCAAAAAGTTAGACAAAAAGGGGCTGTCTCAAAAATGAGGCAGCCCTAAAAATATACTCTATAATGCAAAAGCTGGGTTCCGAAAAAACCAGCTTTTAGTGTAAAATTTAACTACCATGAAAAACTTAACACATAAAGATTATACCTTAGAAAGGGCAAGCTATCAATTGATGTTGCCCTTACATATTGAAATTTTAATTCCCAAAGATGATTCTGTGAGACTGCTAAGCCAAATTGCAGAGGAGTTAGATTATAGAGATCTATATAGGGCGTATTCCCTTAAAGGGAGAAATTCTGCAGTTTCACCAAAAACACTTTTTAAAATCATAGCCTACGGATATATGAACTGTATCTATACAAGCCGGAAATTAGAGAGGGCCTGTCAGAGAGATATCAATTTCATGTGGCTTTTAGAGAAAGCCAAAGCCCCCGACCATAACACCCTAGCTCGCTTTCGCAGCGAAAGAATGAGCTTTGTTGCGGAAAAGATTTTTATGATTTAGTGAAACTATTAAAAGCTCACAAAGAAATTAGTAGTAAGAATCTTTTCGTGGATGGAATAAAAATTGAGGCCAATGCCAATAAATACAGCTTTGTCTGATTAAACATCACGAAAAATTAAACCTAAAAATAGGAGAGGCCATTAATGAAATTATCCAAGTATTCCAGCTTAATTTTTGTCCTGAAACGCCGCTAAAAGAGATCTTGGAATGCCTCAATAAAAAGAAAGAACAAAAACAGATTGTCTTTGTATATGGTATCGGAAAACGAAAAAGCATTTTGCAAAAATCCATATAAACACTGGAAGAATTGTCTGCCCGCCAAATCAAATATCAAAACTACGGAGAAAATTTTCAAGGGCGCAATAGTTTTTCTGAAACCGATCAGGATGCCACCTTTATGCAGATGAAAGAAGACCACATGAAAAATGCGCAACTAAAACCCGGTTACAATGTGCAAATCGAGGTGGAAGCGGAATATATTGTTGGTATGGATATTTCTCAAGAACGTTCCGATTCGCTAACGCTAATCTTATGACTCCGAAGGCTCCCTCAACTTGAATTGACTGGTTCACGCGAAGCAATATACCCTTATCGCAAATTTTGCTAATGGCAATTGCTTATAATATCAATAAATTGCATAACGAAATTCAAAGTGATCGTCTATTGAAAAGGACTGAATCTGAAATTATCCTTAGCGTGGGTTTTGTCGGAAATGTGGCGACACCACTATCTGTGTTTTTAAGTATTAGATCACTATAATAGCATGAATGTCCTTACCTACGTCTAGCATCACCTTTGATCGTTGTGCTATCAACAGTCACATCTACTGGCATAGGCGCAAAGTGACTGTTTGCCAGTGAGAAGTCGACTACTGAAAACATGTGAAGGGAATTTCAATTTCCTGAAGAATATGCTCGTTGATGTCCTGCACTGCATGAAAATCAATATCAAAATGGTGTGTCTGTCGGCAATATATTTTTCGAGTTCTTCAATTAAGCCTATGTCACCTGTCGTATCGGTAGCACATCATATTTAAATTCTTAAATGTGTAAAAAGCCAGATCCCTATAGCCTTTAAGGCTGTGGGGATCTGTTCAGTTACGTATCTTAAAAAATTTGATAGGGAACTATTGAACGCAGATCGGCTTGTAAGTGAAAATACTGACACGTCATGTGGATTTCCCTTATATTCAAAGTGAAAATTAACTGAGATAATGATAATAGAATATATAAATTGTTTTTAATCCTTAATTCTGGTAATAATTAAGAAAATATGGATCTAAAAGGGACATCCTGTCACTTAATCTCATGTAAGGTGGTTCAAGGGAGGATTTGTGATTTGGGATTGAGCAAAGCAAGTGCCATAATTTTAGCAGGGGGAAAAAGTACTAGAATGGGTCAGGATAAAGCTTCTCTCCCATGGGGTGAAAGCGACATCTTACAGTATCTTACTGCAACTTTGCAAGGAATCTGTCAGGAAGTTATTGTGGTAAGTAATCGACCTCGTCAAATGATAGCTTCTGCAAGAGTTGTTGCTGATATCATTCCCAACCAAGGACCATTAAGTGGGATTCATGCTGGGCTTTCTCATGCTAGGTATCCTCAAGCGTTTGTTATCGGGTGTGATATGCCATTTGTCATTCCTGGGCTTGTGAAAATGCTACTTGATAAAATCAAGAATTGGGATGTAGTAGTACCAATTTATAGCCAGAAGCAACAACCGCTATTTGCTTCTTACAGCAAGACATGTATCCCGGCAATTGAGACATTGCTGAGTGAAGGAGATCGTCGTGTGATCTCACTTTTTACTAGAGTTCAATGCCATTTTTTGCACGAGGCTGAATGGTCTTCTACTGCCGTTTTGCCAGGAAAGTTATTTTACAATCTTAATACCTATGAAGAGTACCAAGAAGCGAGGAAATATAATGAGAGCCGGTGACAAGATGATACCAGTACCAGTTGTTTCTTTTGTGGGCTATGCCAATAATGGTAAAACAACATTTGTTATAAAAGTAATTAGTGAAATGAAACGACGGGGGTATAAAGTAGGAATTATAAAGCATGACGTGCATGGTTTTGAAATAGATTATCCGGAAAAAGACACTTGGCGACATGCACAAGCCGGTGCTGATATCGTTTGTATATCAGCAGCAAATAAGGTTGCGTATATTCGGCGTGTTTCTGAAGAAAGAGCACTTGATTTGCTTATACAGGATATGAGTGATATGGATATTGTTTTTACAGAGGGATTTAAAAAGGAAAATAAACCGCAAATTGAAGTGTATCGTCAGCAATCGGGAAAAGAAGCACTAGGAAAGAGAGAGAACCTGCTGGCTGTAGTTTCTGACTTGCAGTTATATGATGAGATTCCCTTTTTTGGATTTGAAGATGAAGTCAGGCTATGTGATTTTTTAGTACAGCATTTTCGAATAAAG
>NZ_BSVC01000012.1 GCF_030269905.1 Pelosinus sp. IPA-1
TAATGCGCCATCGAGCTCTTTACCGACTGACGCACCAGTCCAAAGGTTGATTTGAAAATGATCCTTTTTGATTCTTTCAGCTAGAGCCATTGGTACAGCTTTTGGGTAACCAGATGGTGTAAATCCACTAGTTCCGATATTCATTCCCGGCTTAATAACTGTCGCAGCTTGCTCTGCGCTTACAATTTTTGCATGAAGCGCTTTGTTACGCACACGATCTTTGATATCAATCATTTTAATACTTTCCTCCAAACATTTGAGTGATTAATTCGTTGGTAGCTGCCTTGCTAAGTAGAAAGACAAACTACTTAATCCGACTGACAAGTCCTCATTGATAATTCGGACACTATCAGGCACCCTTATTTTCCTTGGCGCAAAGTTCCATATCCCACGTATCCCATTCGCAACTAACTGATCTGCTACTCCTTGGGCATACGCTTCTGGTACGGCAATGATGCCAATATGAATTATTTTCTCCTCCATCACCTCTTTTAAACGGTCTAAATGAAAGACCTCTGTACCTTTTATACATTGCCCAATTTTATTGGGGTCAATATCAAACATAGCAACTAAATTGAAACCTAGTGAGTCAAAATTACGATAATTAGCTAATGCCCAGCCTAAATGTCCAACACCAATTACGGCAATATGCCAATTATAATCTAGCCCTAGTATTTCTCCAATATTGCGAATGAGTTCACTAACATAATACCCAACACCCTTTTTACCAAATTGACCAAAAGATGCCAGATCTTTACGAATTTGTTCAGGAGTTACACCTAAACGTTGTCCCAACTCTTCTGAAGAAATAATCTCCATACCCTCTTCCTGGCTAAGTCTAAGAGTACGAAAATACAATGGTAAACGGTCTATAGTAGCCTTAGAAATGGCATTCTTATCCTTAATATCTCTCACTCAAAAGCCTCCTCTAATGTCAGTGGCAAGCGCTGCTAATAACATTTTTTTCTCTTTTCTCTAGTATGTACAATTTCTCACATAAACCAGAAAATCCTGCCTCAGAATTAGAGATTATTCAAATTTTATTTTATTTTTTTAATTATTATCTATGTTTTTTTACTAATCATACCAATTTTCTCTTTTTTTTCCTGCATTTTATCTTAATATGCAATTAAGGCATAAACTGCATTCTTAAATACTTTCTTTTCCCCAATAGCAAAAATAGAGCGCAATCGCTCTATTTTTTGAAACATCTTTATATTACTTTTCTTAAAGAATAACCTTGATCATAACGCTGCTGATTTTATTGCAATAACACCAGCGCAAATTGAGTATATATTATGTGTGTGAAAAATTTTAGTATTCGCATTATTTATGAAAAAATCATAGTCACATAGTCAGATAATATTCTTTTCTCTAGTATGTACAATTTCTCACATAAGGCCAAAAATCCTGCTTCAAAATTAAAAATTATTCAAATTTTATTATATTTTTTAATTATTACTATTATGCAGCTAAGGCATAAACCGCATTCTCAAAGACTTTCTTTTCCGCAATAGCAAAAAAATAGAGCCCAAGGCTCTATTTTTGAAAACATCCTTATATTACTTTTCTTAAAGAATGACCTTGATCATAACGCTGCTGATTCTGTTGCCAAACAACAACAATCAGCGCATTTAACAACCAAAACAACATAGATAATTGTATATTAAACAGTACATAGTCTGTAAATCCATTTACAATAAGGCCACAAATCGCTCCTACTATCCCCAGCATAACACCTGATGAATGATATGCTGCTTCTTTTATCGAGGACAAAGCTAAACGAAAGTGTCCATACATCATAACTAAAAAAGCAAACAAACCTGGAATACCAATCTCAGCAGCAATATTTAAGTACATATTATGTGCGTGAAAAATTTTAGTATTCGCATTATTTATGAAAAAGTCATAGTCAGGATATACCATCCAATAAGCACCCCAACCGATACCGAAAAAAGGTTTATCCATTATCATTGCAATGGTGCTTTCCCATAAGGCAATCCGCAAAGTAGATGAGGTATCTGTAGGATTTGTTATGGACATAATCCGCTCTAATAAGGCATCATGAGCAAAAAATCCAACAATAGGTACTACCAGCAGCAACCAAAAGATTTTACGATTACACAACATGCCATACATGCCAATGATTGCTAATACACTGAGCCAAGCACCCCGTGAATAGGTAAGAACTAAACACCCACCAAATAGAATAACCAACGCAGCCAGGATCACCTTACTATTGAGCGTAGCCGCTTTATATCCCATACCTGCAGCGATGGCCATCATAGTTACTAAAAAACCAGCTAATAAATTAGGATTTTCTAAGGTAGAAAATACTCTCATTTTAAGATCAGGAAATTGTGCTCCATCTACCCACTCAACGGCTGAAACCGTTGCGCCAAAGAAGTACTGATAAAATCCATATAAGGAAACTACTAAGGCTGATGCTAACAGACTCCATATCAATCGTTTCACTTGGCCTCGAGAGCGAATGTTATTGACAGCTAAATAGTAAATCAATATGTATCTTCCCATTAAATTATAGTAATTATAAAAACTAAATCCTCGGTCCGGTGAAGCCCATATAGAAGCCGCAGATAATACAACTAACAAAGCTATCCCAAAATCAAAAGGAGTTGCCTTAAAATCCATCCTGCGCATTACAGCCATTTTTCCTAGCCATACCAGTGCACCAAGGCCTAAAAAACCACTGCTGATCTTCAGTGACAGCGGCAAAAAAAAGGTCACCGCCAGAATGCAGTGCTCAATTATATATTCTAAAAAATACTGTGTTTGGGTCGTTCTATATGTTATATACACAATTTCACCTGTCTAATAGCATTTGCTATTTAATATTTTCTTTCAATACAATACTATTTACAAATGCCAAATTCAATGCCATTTTTTATTATAACCAAGAACAAATCATTTGTCTACTTACATATTATTTTCCTAGCCTCACCAATTAAGTACAACGAGCCTGCAATGCAGATTACATTGCCCTCTCCAGCTAATAATTTGGCTTTTTGCAAACCTTCATTAATAGAGTGAGCTACTTCTATATAAGCCGCTTGTATTTCCCGGGCAACATCCTCTGGCTTACCCGCCCTCTGGGAGATAGGAGCTACTACAACCACCTTATCCTCAGGACATATTAGGGTTGTAACAATTGTTTTCACATCTTTATCTTGTAAAATTCCCAATAAGAATACAATTTCTTTATGTCCATAAAATTGATCTAAATTTTCACGCAGCGCTCTTGCTCCATCTGGATTATGAGCTCCATCAATAATAATCGTTGGGCTTTTCGATACGATTTCAAATCTTCCAGGCCAACAAACTTGGCATAAACCTTTTTCAATTGCTGGTAAATCAATTCTTTTTTCACTTTTCCCTAGGATCACTGCTGTCATAACCGCAACTGCACAATTATCAACTTGGTGAGCACCTAAAAGATTGACAGCAAAGTTTCCAATTTCCTCTTGCTCTTTAAGCTTTACTCCTACTTTTTGATAATGTTCCTCCATTCCGAGAAAAGTCCCAGAAAAGTCTTGCCCATTTACATAACATGCAGTGGATTTCTCCTGAGCAGTTTTTATTATCACCTCTAAGGCTTGCCCTTTAGCTGCTGTAACTACGGGGACTCCTTGCTTAATAATACCGGATTTATGATGCGCAATTTCTTCTATCGTGCTACCACACTTATCTATATGATCTAATGTAACATTTGTAATGACAGATAAAATTGGCATAATAACATTGGTCGAGTCAAGCAATCCACCTAAACCCACTTCAATGACAGCATACTCTACTTCACACGATGCAAAATAGTAAAATGCTGCTGCTGTTAATACTTCAAACTCTGTTGGATGATCGAAACCTTGTAATACTATTCTATCCACAAATTGGCTTGTATACGCAATTGCTTGGGCAAATTCCTCTGGTGATGCCTCTTGTCCATCCACAATCATCCGCTCCGTATATTCTGCTAAATGGGGAGAAGTATACATGCCCGTTTTTATGCCTCCGTTGTTTAAAATAGAAGCTAGCATGGCAGTTGTTGAACCTTTACCATTTGTTCCCGCCACATGAATACTTTTAAACTTTTTTTCTGGATGATCCATTAACTCCAACAACTTTTCAATTCGCGCTAACCCCAGATTAATGCCAAACTTATTTAAATTCGCTAAATAACTTAGGGATTCTTCATATGTCACACTTGTCACACCCTTCTAATAAAAAAGAAATTGAACCACAAAGACACAAAGGACACAAAGGGAACTATCATAAACTTCCCTCATACCTACTTTGTGTGCCGCCGCAGCGGCATTGTGCCTTTGTGATTCTAATATTGCTTTATTATAAATTTTTATCGTTTAGAATCTATAACGTAGCCAAATAAGCTAGTCTTTCACGAATGGCTGTTTGTTTTTCTTGGTATTCGCCTGCCTTTGCTTTCTCCTTGGCGATGACCTCAGCTGGCGCTTTGGCGACAAACCCTTCATTGGATAATTTCCCCTCAATGCGAGCAATTTCTTTGTCCAATGTAGCCAATTCTTTATTCAAGCGAGCTGATTCTTTTTCTACATCAATTAACCCTTTGAGAGGCAAATAGATTTCAACACCACTTACCACAGCGGTCATGGCATTTTCAGGTTTAGCTTCTGCATCATCTAATAATTGAATAGGTTCTGCAGCAGCTAACGTTTTCAAATATGACAAGTTCTTTGCAAAAACTTCTTGCAGCTCTTTCGCAACAATTTGCAAAATAACCTCACTCTTTTTCCCTGGTGGCACATTGACCTCGGCACGCATATTTCGAATGGACTTAATGGTTTCCATAATAGTATTCATTTGAGTTTCTACATCGTCATTAATCAATGTTGAACTGTCCATTGGCCAATCAGCTACCATAATACTTTGCCCTTCATGCGGCAAGTGCTGCCAGATGGTTTCTGTAATAAAAGGCATAAAAGGATGTAATAGTTTTAGTGTATTTTCAAGTACATACCATAGGACATATTGGGCAGTTGCACGCGCTGTAGATTCTTCTTTATTGTATAATCTTGCTTTTGCCATTTCAATATACCAATCGCAATACTCATTCCAAATAAACTCATATAGCAGACGAGCTGCTTCTCCTAATTCAAATCGTTCTAAATTACGTGTCACTTCATTCACAGTCTTTGCATAACGACTTAAAATCCACTTATCTGCTAAGGTAAAGTTGTCTTCCTGCTTTGCCCTTACTCCATAATTGGCTAATGTATCAACACTATCTACATCTTCCAAATTCATTAGCACGAAACGGGAAGCATTCCATAATTTATTGGCAAAGTTACGACTTGACTCTACTCTTTCCCAGTAAAAGCGCATATCATTTCCTGGCGTATTACCAGTCACTAAGGTAAACCGCAAAGTATCTGCACCATTTTTATCAATAACTTCTAATGGATCAATCCCATTCCCTAAGGATTTACTCATTTTCCGTCCTTGGGAGTCCCGAACCAAACCATGAATAAAAACATGTTTAAAAGGAATTTCCTTCTTAAACTCTAATCCCATCATGATCATTCTAGCTACCCAGAAGAAAATAATATCATATCCTGTTACCAATACACTAGTAGGATAAAATTGTTCTAATTCCTCGGTATCTTCTGGCCAGCCCATAGTGGAAAAAGGCCACAAGCCGGAACTAAACCAGGTATCTAGTACATCCTCATCTTGTTCAATTTTATGACTGCCGCACTTTGGACATACATTAACTTCTTCCCTTGCTACAATAGTTTCACCACATTCGCAATACCAAGCGGGAATACGATGTCCCCACCAAATTTGCCTTGAAATACACCAGTCCCGTATATTGCTCATCCAATTAATGTACGTTTTTGTAAATCGTTCGGGAACAAATTGAATTTCACCTGAAGTCACAGTTTCAATGGCTGGTTCAGCTAGCGACTGCATTTTAACAAACCATTGCTTAGATACCAAAGGTTCTACAACTGTGGTACAACGTTGGCAATGACCTACTGCATGCATATGGTCATCAATTTTCACCAAATACTCTTTCTCATCTAAATCCTTGACTAATACTTTACGGCACTCATAACGATCAAGTCCTGCATATTTACCCGTGCCTTCTGACATTTTTCCATCGTTATCAATTACTACAATTTGCGGTAATTTATGACGTAATCCCATTTCAAAATCGTTAGGGTCATGAGAAGGAGTAATCTTAACCGCACCTGTACCAAAAGCCTGATCAACGTATTCATCGGCAATTACGGGAATTAATCTTCCTACTAACGGCAGAATTAGATTTTTTCCAATCAAATGGCTATATCTGGCATCTTCCGGATTAACTGCTACTGCGGTATCTCCCAAAATAGTTTCTGGCCGCGTAGTAGCTACTGTCAAATACTCACCTTCACTCCCCTCTACTGGGTAACGAACATGGTATAAATGACCTGGCTTTTCTTCATGTTCTACTTCAATATCACTTAAAGCAGTATTGCAGCGTGGACACCAATTAGTGATCCGATTTCCCTGATAAATAAGGCCTTTTTCATATAAAGAAACAAAAACTTCCCGTACAGCCTTGGAACAACCTTCGTCCATGGTAAAACGCTCTCGCTGCCAATCACAAGAAGCACCCAAACTTTTCAGTTGTTTAATAATTCTGTCGCCATACTGTTCTTTCCATTCCCAAACCTTTTCAATAAACTTTTCCCGCCCCATATCATAACGAGAAATGCCTTCCTTTGCTAACATCTCTTCTACTTTAATTTGGGTAGCAATACCTGCATGGTCTGTTCCTGGCATCCACAATGTATTGTAGCCTTGCATACGGCGAAAACGAATTAAAATATCTTGTAATGCATTATCTAAAGCATGCCCCATATGTAATTGCCCCGTTACATTAGGAGGCGGAATAACAATACTAAAAGGTTTTTTCCCCTTATTTACTTCCTGATGAAAGAAACCATTATCTTCCCAATATTTATACCATTTTGCTTCTACCGCCTGAGGGTCATATACTGTTGGAATATTTTTTTCTGTCAAAATTAACTCCTCCTACTTTTTGAAAAATAAAAAAGCTCCTTCATCCTATAAAAGGACGAAAGAGCATACTTTCGTGGTACCACCTTGTTTCTTCGAGTAAAGAGAAATAATACTTACTCGAACTCCAATACCATAACGGGGCATAACCGACTGCACCTACTATAAGTTCAATGCAATAGCTCCAGGACTACCTTCCGCTACCCCATTCCGAGAGATCTTTCAGCCAAGGATCTCCTCTCTAATCGGCGGCAATAACGTACTCCTTCCTATCATCGCTTTTAATATATATACCATACTATACCTATAGTATACAGTCTTTGTCAAGATTAGTGAAAAAATACTATATCGATACTACTTAGGCAAAATCTTTTACAGGAAGCTTCAACAAATGCATCATCTGTAGAAAATTGTCAGCTTTTAACTCTTGCCCCGCTAGCAGAGCAATTTTAGCACAAGTTCGTGCATCATGCAGAGCATTATGATGATCAAAGTCAATCTGAAAACGCTGAGCTAATGTATTAAGCTTATAGTTCTCTCCACCAGGCCATGTTTTTTTCGCAATTTGAACTGTACAACTATGTTTAAAAAATGGCATAGGCAATGAATATTCCCTCAGGATACCTCGTAGCACGCTAATATCAAAAGTTGCATTATGGGCAATCACAATTTTATTTTCAAGATGCGGACGAATCCGTTCCCACAATTGATCAAAAGTTGGTTTATTCACTACATCTTCTGGGTGAATGCCATGCACCTGTATATTACGATAGTCAAATTTAAGAACTGGCGGGCGTATTAAAGAGTAAGCTGATCGGACGATTTGTCCATTTTCCACTGTTACCGCAGCCATGCTACATACACTAGAACGACTCGCATTGGCCGTTTCAAAATCAATTGCTACGAAATTCATTCTTATTGGCGCTAACTCGCGCACTTACTCCTCTCCATGATACATTATTTTTTAGATACATATTCTTTAGTATATCATAATATCGAATTACATCGATAGCCTTAATTCAACTACATTCTTAAATTGCACTAATACACAAATTACCCAAATTCGCATCCTAGTTAGAATTAGAAGTCCTGAGAGTGAGTAAAGGATATTATAAAAGTACTACCTCGCCCTTCTTCGGACTGCACCTCAATACTACCATTATGCTTATTAATGATGCTTTCACAAATTGCTAAGCCCAAACCAGTCCCATTATCCTTTGTTGTATAGAAAGGATTGAATATTTTCTCTAACTTTTCCTTTGCTATGCCACTACCTGTATCAGAAATCGTTACTACAATTTGTTCGTCAACTAAAGTCGTCCGAATTGTCAACATACCGCTATCATCCATTGATTCAATTCCATTACGGGTTAGATTAAAAAGTACTTGCTTAATTTCTTTCTCGCTTAATAATTGATCAGGGAGATTTTCCGCTAAACATAGATCTACTACCACATTATTCTTGGTTGCATCCGTTGCCACAAGAGGAAATGCTTGCCTAATTATAGTATTAATGTTGTGCTTATTTCGTTCAATCTTTGTGTTTCCTGCTAGAGAAAGAAAATCCGTAATAATGCTTTCAATGCGAATTAATTCTCCTAAAACAATATCAAATTGTTCATTTAAACTAGCTGGTACTTTAGATCCTAAATATTGCAAATATCCCTTAATTACTGTCATTGGATTGCGTATTTCATGTGCTACGCCAGTCGCCATTTCCCCGATGAGATTCAATCTATCCATTTTGTATAATGCATGACGCATTTGTTCATATTCTGTAATATCATGAAATATCGCTAGTGCCCCCCTATTTCGCCCTTCCATATCTCTTATTGGAATCGCGTTAATCAACATTTGCTTATTCATTATATCGTTAGAGACATTCCTCACCGCGATTCCGCGCAACGCTTTTTGCAAAGGACTCTCTTTCCACTGAGTACCAATATGGGCTGTACGAAACTCAGGGTTTGAACCGATTAATTTTTCTTTTGTAAATCCAGGGAAAAATAAATCAATATAGGCTTGATTACCATTTTTAAAATTACCAAGTTCATCTACCATAATAACCGCAAAAGGACAAAGATCAATGAGTTGATTAAAATCCCGAGCCGATTGTACAGCGCTTAATTGAGACAACTTTCGTATTGTAATATCTCTAACTGTGCATAAAACTGCCTCCACAATTCCCGCAGAACTATATAGAGGATAGAGATAATACTCAAAATAGCTGATTCCATAACTTGTTAATTGAGGATCCTTTAACTCATTTTCCACTGGTTGTCCCATTGAGAAAACAGTTGCAAGGTCCTGTTCTAATTGCTCATTATGAGGTAGCCCTATTTCTCTACGTTCCTTTCCTTCCATATCAGAAGGTTTTAAGCCGATATAACGTGCTCCAAATCCATTGACAAATAAGTACCTGTGTTGCTTATCAAATACACTTACCTGGTCTGGAAAACTACATTCCTTAACTGGATTATTAGCGATAATTTTTTCTAACTGTTCCTCTGTTGATTTTAAATTACGGATGTACTCTTTAATTGCCCCTGACACAATATCTTACCCTCCAAAATTCACCTATCTACCAACATATTACAATATAACGATATGCATAATTTGTAATTTTATGGTAATGTTTTCATAGTTTTAATTATAATTTAAATATTTGTGTCTTTAGGGGGAGAATTTTAAAAATTAAAAAGAAAAAGACCAAAATACAAGGCAGAAATAGCCTTTTTTTAGTCTTTTTGTCGTATAGTTTATCCGATGACTAAACCGCTCTAAGACTCCCATCTTCATCTCGTTAACAGCCTGTAATATCCTGCCCTCTAGTTAAGATAACAGTCTGTAAACTCGAAGTAAGTTCGCTCTAAGGATTTTCGAATCCAAGGCTCACTTATCTCGTTAACAGCCTGTAATATCCTGCCCTCTAGTTAGGATAACAGTCTGTAAACTCGAAGTAAGTTCGCTCTAAAGATTTTCGAATCCAAGGCTCACTTATCTCGTTAACAGCCTGTAGTATCCTGACCTCTGGTTAGGATAACAGTCTGTAAACTCGAAGTAAGTTCGCTCTAAGGATTTTCGAATCCAAGGCTCACTTATCTCGTTAACAGCCTGTAGTATCCTGACCTCTGGTTAGGATAACAGTCTGTAAACTCGAAGTAAGTTCGCTCTAAGGATTTCGAATCCAAGGCTCACTTATCTCGTTAATAGCCTGTAATATCCTGCCCTCTAGTTAGGATAACGGTCTGTAAAACTCGAAGTAAGTTCGCTCTAAGGATTTTCGAATCCAAGGCTCACTTATATAAGTGGGAGTTAAGAGCGGCTAAGTCCCTGGATAAGAAAGGCTAAGATTCAGATGGAGTTAAAACTCCATCTGAATCAAGTCTTCTTTATAAGTAAACAAAGTAAATATAAATATTAGAAATTATTATAGATAGTATCATCAATGGAAAGGCAATCTTCATGTAGCCAATAAAAGATATTGGCCTACCATGGGCAGCAGCTAGACTTGATACCACTACATTAGCAGAAGCACCGATTAAAGTACCATTCCCACCAAGACAGGCCCCTAACGACAAGGTCCACCATAGGGATGTAACATCTATATGACCAATTTCTCCCATTGATTTTATTAAAGGAATCATGGTAGCCACAAAGGGAATGTTGTCGACAAAAGCAGAACCGATAGCAGAGAGCCAAAGAATTAGAACGTGCATCAAAATAGTATTTCCCTGGGTAACATTCATTGCCCAATGTGCTACCATCCTAATAATTCCTGTAATCTCAAGCCCACCTACTAAAATGAACAAGCCTATAAAGAAGAAAATGGTGTTCCATTCTATTTCCTTAAAAACGTCTTCTGGTTCAAGGCCTCCTACCAGCAGTAGAATTGCTGCCCCTGCCATTGCCACAGTGGCGGAGTCCAAATGAAGAGTTTGATGCAATACAAATCCACCAATCGTCAGACATAAAACGGCAATACATTTTTTCATTAAAGGGATATTTACTAGAAATGAAGATTCTTCTAAGGTCATAATGCGTTGTTTTTGATTAGGACAAATCTCCATATCCTTCCGATATAGCCAATAAAGAGCCAAACAAGTTACAATACTTATCATTACTATCGGTGGTATGAGATTGATTGCAAAATCATTAAACCCGAGCCCTGTAGCACTGCCAATCATAATATTGGGTGGATCACCAATTAAAGTAGCAGTCCCTCCAATATTGGATGCTAATATTTCTGCAATAAGAAAAGGAATCGGATTGATCTGCAGCATATCGCTAATCGCAAAAGTAACGCTAGTAAATAAGAGTACTGTCGTAACATTATCCAAAAGTGCAGAGCAAGCCGCTGTCAGGCAAAAAAAGACGACGAGAATTTTCAATGGATTACCATTTACCAACTTAGCAGACTTCAATGCCATATATTGAAACAACCCTGTTTTACTGGTTATGGACACAATGATCATCATACCAACTAAAAGACCAATCGTATTGAAATCAATCATCTTTATGGCTTCTTCTTGTGACATAATTTTAAGTAATAAAATAAAAATAGCACCTATAAGAGCAACTTTTGTCCTGTGAACTTTTTCCGAAATAATCACTGCATAACATATTACAAACAAAATCAAAGCAATCCAAGCCTGTTCCGATAACATGATATTCTCCTTACCTCTTATTTTTAAAAACTCTTTGTCATTCTTTATCTTTCAAAAAGGCTAAAGGGCAGTTAAACTGTCCTTTAGCCTTTTTGATTTAAATATCATTCTATTTAAAGCCGAAAAAAACATATTACTTTAACTTAAACCTTCCGGGCTAACTTTACCCTCTGATTAAATACTCTAACAATATTTTAGTATCTTCTGGTTCTGAAGCAACAATTTCAATTTCATCGATTTTTGCTTCACTAAATATTTTTGATAATGCTAAATACTGACACAGTTTTGATTTTAAATTTAACCGATCACCTTCTGAAGTTACTAATTCAATCTTCCCTTGACACTTATCAAGGACTTCTAAAAACTTCTCTACATTAGTTATTCCTATAATTTTCACAGTATATTCCTCCTTTTTATAAACGGAGCTCCTTAAACCAAGGTATGATAACTATCTCTTCGTCATGACTCCATTTTTTTCCTGCCTAAAACTCTTGCTGCTTGCTCACATACTACTAATAAAAAAAACGACATATTAACTATATTAATATTTTATCGTAAGAGGTTATACAAGTAGAGCTATTACTCACGTTGTGAATAATAGCTCTACACCTAATTTATACTTTCCTCTAAATTGCTAATCTATAATTGATAGATTGCAATTTAATAATTGTTTTTTTCTTTGTTGTGTTCAGAATGCATCGGCCTCTTACCGTTCATCATATCGGATACATGCTTTTCAATGTTCGCTTTCATTTGCTCGGCTTTATCAGGTGAAATTCGCCCTGCCTTCACACCTTTTTCAATACGCTCAAGCATTTGTTCAGCCAGGGTTGTCTTAAGCATCTCTTCTGACACACCATGTTCTTTGGCGATCTCCACCAAGGTCTTACCAGCGTTCATTTCATTTTTTAGACTCTCATCACTCATTTTCAACAGTTCCAATAATTTAGTTTTATCAAAGCCAGCATGGTGCTTTTGTCCATGACTGTGGTGCATATTCCCCTTACCATTCATCATATCTGATACACGTTTTTCGATATCGGCTCTAGTATATGATTTTTTGTTCTCAGGTAATTTACCTTCTTTTGCTCTTTCTTCCATATGCTTGGTCATTTGCTCAACCATAAAGTCTTTTAGTTCTTGTTCAGAAATGCCGTGTTCTTTTGCAATCGTAACTAAAGACTTACCATCTTTCCTTGCTGTTTCAAAGGTTTGGGCATCTAATTTTAAGAATTGAAGTAACGCCATATTATCTCTGTGATGATCTTTCATGCCTTCTTTTTTAGTAAAATCACTTTGAGCAGATGCAGTTGAATGATTCAATCTTATGTTCTCTTCTTTATCTGGAGCAGAAGCAGCCATAACTAAATTATTTGCGGTAAGCATTGTTGCAACACTAATTGCCAACATCCATTTTTTATTTTTATTCATTATAGTAACCACCTTTTCTTTATCTTTTGTAGTGAAGACCACATCTGTATTATGAAGTCTAAGTTTTAGAATAACTTTTGATTTAAAGAAAAGATGGCTTAACTCTCTTTTGATACTTTGTTAATTGGGATTGATACGGTAAACTTAGTACCCACTCCTAACTGACTTTCAACCTTTATCTCCCCTCTATGTTTCTCAACAATCCATTTTGCAATTGCCAGCCCAAGGCCTGTTCCCCCTTTATCTCGAGACCTGGCCTTATCCCCGCGAAAAAAACGATCAAACACTCGGGGTAAATTGTTCTTAGAAATTCCACATCCAGTATCCTGCACAGAAAAGACAATATCTTTGTTCACTTTACAAGCAGCCACGAAAATAGTTCCTCCCTGCGGTGTATACTTAAAGGCATTGTCTAGTAATATAACGATTAATTGATGAATACGCTCCTGGTCCGCAATAAGCTCTAAATTAGGTTCAATATGAATGGAAAGACTAATTTTATTTAAGTTATCTAATGATCTAAAATGTTCGATTACAATTTGTATCAAGTCACTAACATTAATTAGACCTAAACGCAGTTCCGATTTGTTCGCATCCGATCTTGCCAGGGTTAACAAACTTCCTATTAGTTTGGTCATACGTGCCGATTCCTTCATAATATTATTAATTCGATAACTTTCTTGTGCAATAGTACATTCTGGGTGTCTTAGCATAAGCTCAGCGTTGCTATAAATTCCCGTGATTGGTGAACGTAATTCGTGAGAAGCATCGGCAACAAACTGCTGCTGCTTTTCCCATGCAGCTTCAATTGGTATCATCGCCCGCCTCGCTAAGAGATGACCAGCTAGGACAATGATAAGCATACCAGCTATTAGTCCCCCAATAATAATCCAGAGAAGATTATTAAGTAACCCAACCTCAGAGTCAACAATGCTAATCGCGACTACCTCTTTGATCTTAAATTCTTCTTTTGGGCTCAAAGTCTTATCATTAGGGTAAGGTACAATCAATCCACGATATACATGGTTCTCATATTCGATTGTTTGCATTTCTCCTGTACTAAATTGAGAAGCGATTGCAATAAGATTACTACTCTCTTCTGTTCTAAAGGGTGTTAGATTGACAATATGTCCTTCCTCATCACGCAAAATCAGAAAGATTCTTGGATCTAATATAGGACGTCCCCTCGGCTGTAAGACTCGACCATTTTCGATTCGCACAGAAGAAGCTTGAAACCTCATAGCATCATCCACTTTATCATAAAGCCGAAAGGACAAATAGCCATAAATAATTGAAGTAAGGGTAATAAAGATGAGCAAAAATACTAGTGAATTTAAAGCAGTTAACTTACGAAGTGTTTTTTTAAACATCTTCTACTTCTCCTTAAGCATAAATCCAGAACCACGTACCGTTTGAATAATCGTATCTAATCCGTAGGAGGCCAACTTTTTTCTCAAATAATGAATATATAGGTCAACAATACCAATCGTAGTTTCGGAATCAAACCCCCAGATCCGATCAAATATCTGGTCCTTAGTAAGAATTTGTTCCTTATTTAAGATGAAAAATTCTAAGACTTCATACTCCTTGGCAGTTAATCCTAAGGATTGTTCCCCTACAAAACCATCCCGCACTTTACTCTTTAGCAATATTTCCCCAAATACTAATTCACCTTCAAATCCAACACTACTCTTGCGCCGGATAAGTGCTTTTATTCGAGCCAAAAGTTCTCTGATCGCAAAAGGTTTTACTAAGTAGTCGTCAGCACCAGTCTCTAGGCCAATGACACGATCGTCTACACTGTCCCTTGCTGTAAGTAACAAAATTGGCGTTTCATTCCCATTATTTCTAAGGCTTTTAACTATGTCTAATCCATTCACCTCGGGCAGCATAATATCAAGTACTAGAAGATCATAGATACTTTGTTCCGCCATAAATAAACCTTCATCGCCTGTCGTAGCTTCATCTACGTTATACCCTTCCTCTTTTAAAAGCGTAACTACAGCCTCCCTTAGTATACTATCATCCTCAACTACCAAAATTCTCATAAAACCCCTCCTTAATTGCCACTGATACGTATATTAGATTAGGCTACTTGTTTGGATTCATCACTCACTCCCCCATGAAAGAGCATTTTTTATTGGATTAATTTTTAAGTTTTTATTTCCCTCTCTTGCTTTAGATAGGGTCATTATGATTGGGTCATCAAGTAAATCAGGTTCCCATTCCTTAACTTTTTTCTCAATCCAATCTGATTTTGCAAGAAAAGGTTCTTCCTGCTCCATAGAAACGTTTCTTATTGTGTCATTGCTCCCGTCTATCGGTTCAGAAATATATATGATTGCTGCTACGGGGGAAGCCATCAGAATAAAGGTTGTAATGATACTCAATATATTGTGCAGTAAGCGTCTTAGTAAATTTTTCATAATATGCTCCTTTCTGTCTGAATTACATTTATCACCCTATTATAAATTAAAAGTTTTAGTTTTTTTTTTGAAAGATCCTCACCCTACTATATCCTAACCAACTGCTTACTTTAATAAACGTAAAACCTTACCACCCATACCCTGCTTCTAGGGGCAGCACTAAATATTCTATTTAATCTAAAAAAGCCCTCGCATAACCTGCGAGGGCCTACATGGTGAATAAAAAGTTCAAATGGCAAGGCGTATACAAATTATCGCGTGAGCTTACCCTTGTTCTACTGTAACCTTATTCATTTTATCGCCTTTTTTAATTTGATCCACGACATCCATACCTTCAATAACTTTACCAAAAACAGTATGAACACCATCTAAATGAGGTTGTGGCTCATAAACAATGAAAAACTGGCTGCCGCCTGTATTAGGACCAGCATGAGCCATAGACAATGCGCCCCTATCATTCTTATGAGGATTCCCCTTTGTCTCACAAGGAATCTCATATCCAGGCCCACCAGTACCATTTCCTTTTGGGCAACCACCTTGTGCCACAAAACCTTTAATTACTCTATGAAATGTAAGCCCGTCATAAAAACCTTTGGCAATTAACTTTTCAAAATTAGCCACAGTGTTTGGTGCTTCCTTGTCAAATAATTCAATTACAATATTCCCCTTATCCATCTCAATAATTGCTTTCTTCATGATAACCCCTCATTTTTACATTATTTTGGCTATTATACCATAATTGACTCAGGATTACCAAAATACCTTACCTCATAACCTTCCCTACGTTATTGCGAAAACCCCCAAAATAAGCCGTCTCACCTCATTAAGGATAAGACGACTACTTAAGTCACCTAGACTGGTGATGGACCATCGTCTACAATTTCAATTATATTGGTATTCTCATCGGAATCAATACCACAAATGACATATTTATTTTTATATTTCTTACTGTCCGTAGAGGGTAAAACCACAGTTGCTTTTGTATTGTCCATGAAGTCAACATCCACAAATGTTTTATTTTCTTTATTTTCAACATTTGTTACCTTGCCAGTTTTAACCATTGAAGCACCTCCTTTATAATAGTATCTCCATTAAAACACTTTAATTAGACATATAAAAATTCCCTAAGTTGATTAAACTTAGGGAATTTAAACTTTAACTATTGGTAATAAGGTACAACAATGCTAAGCCGCCAATCGTTCTCATTACTTCTTCATGGTGCTCTTTTTCACGTTGTTGACGCTCATGCCATTGCCATTCTTCCTCGTGCTCACGACGTACCATTTCTCTTTCATGACGGGCTCTTTCTTCCTGTATCCGATGATCTCGGTTATCCCAGTGGTCTCGGTCCTCATTATGATGTTCATATCGTTCTTCATAATGTCTACCTTCATGCCTTGGTGATGCCTCTATTACTGCTGTGCCTATGCCTAATTGCATAATACCTATCATTGAGCAAATAATTCCTTTTTTTACTATATTGTTCATGGGAGAACCCTCCTTTATTTTCTATTTTCATTATAATCTGGAAATGTGACAAAAATATGACTACATAGTCAGATTTTACATGAAAATATAAAAAGGGTAACTCATCAGGCTTGCAATGCCAAAGCAAGCTATTACGAAACCTGAAACTTGATTAATCCACTTAAGTCTTTGAGAATCAAATTTCCCACGAAGTACATTCACTGTTCCACTTAATATCAACCACCAAAGCATCGAACCAACAAAAACGCCAAGAACTAACAACGCTGCTAACATATAATCCCCACCAGTTGTTGCTACCCCCAATCCTGAGAAAACTGCCACAAAAGACATGATCGTCATTGGATTTGTCAATGTTAAGAAAAAGGCAGAGGCATAGGAACCTAAGCGATTTTTATCTTCTTCCTTTGAGGCTATTTCCACTGGAGTAGTTTGGAACGTTATATAACCAAGACGAAGTAAAAACAGTCCACCAATCAAATGTAAATAGACTTGATTATCTAGTAAAAAGGTGGAAATAACCGTTACGCCAAAGGCAGCGATTAAACCATAAATACCATCAGCCGTTGCGGCACCTAATCCCGAAAGGAAACCATTTAGCAAACCATTTGCTAATGTTCGCCTAATACAAAGAACTCCGATAGGTCCTACTGGTGCGGCTATCGAAAACCCAAGTAGTACTCCTTTAGTAAAGAAAAACAGATCCATTTCACTGTAAGCCCCCCTTACATTTTTATAGGTAATATTGGAGTTTCTTTAATGGTTGACAGTATTATCGTGGTTCGCGTTTTGGCCCCTGGCAAAGACTTTATTTCTTCACTAATTAATCGTTCTAGATCACGAGTACCTGAACAACGCACTTTAATAATATAATCTTCCGCACCAGCTATGTGATGGCACTCCATAATCTCGGGAGACTTATTAACTAAATCCAGGAATGCTGTTCTATTTTCAGGTTTATCCAATGTGACAGATATTAAAGCTCCTAAGCCACAACCTATCTTTTCAGGGTCTATCAACGCTGAGTAACCTTTTATTATCCCCATTTCCTCTAACTTACGAACCCGATCAGCCGCAGCAGGGCCGGACAATCCGAGAAGCGTTCCAAGTTCTGCCCACGTTGTACGAGCATGTTCCATAATTCGTTTAACAATTTTCAAATCATTAGTATCCAACGGTGTAAACCTCCATTATCAATGTATTACCACTACAATACATTCATTTTAAATATTTGTAAAGATTAACCTATAAAAAAGAAAAAGAGCCCAAAGGGCTCTCCGTTATTGTTATTTTAAATTTAACGTAAGAATCTGATCGTAATATCAGGTAGATATTTAGCAATCGAGCTAAATATTTCTGTCTTAATCCGATCATCTTTAACTAAGGTTTCGATCGCATGGCGTTCAATCACTATATAAGGTTTTACGACACCTAGCAATGGATGATGAAAAGCAGAATCCAATGTTCCGCTTTTAGCCTCAACAACGTGAACCCCATCCATCATCAACGTGTATGTGCCAACAATATTCCCGTCTTCTGTCACTTGTAGTCCCACCATATTTTTACGGCCTGATAGCATATGATCCATTATTGAAAAAATATGTGGGTGCTGTTCTTTAAAACTAGTAAGCAATTCACGGCGAAAGTTAAGTAAATCTTCTTGAATTAAAGTATCTATACTCATTCTTAATTTCCTCCTTTGCAATGTACTAGCATTTAAGATTCCCATTGCAAAACAATCTTATCAGTTTAATTAATGGTATTATATCCAAAAAAACCCGTAAATTCTATTATCTTTCACTATAATGTTCTCTAATAATAAAAACACTCTTTGAAAGTCCAAATGCTGTGGCTTTCATTAACTGGCCAAATAGTATTACATCAATTTATTAATTTTTACTTGTTTTATGAAAGCTTCCACTTCAATTTTTTCAATCATTCCTGCGCCATGATGCAAAGCATTCGATGCCGCAGTAGCCGTAGCTAATTTGATCATTTCCTTTATTTCCATCTTCCGCGCTATCCCTACGGCAAATCCAGCAACAAGGGCATCACCACAACCAACAGGATTTATTGCATCGATATGAGGCGGAATTACTTGAAATACTTCACCTTGATAACCTACTAGCGCGCCTCGTGAACCCATAGATAAAACAAACAATTGAATACCCTCATGCAAATAGTGTTGAATGGTAGCACAGAGCTTACCATCTGTATCCAGTGAATACTCAAGTACCTTTTCTAACTCTTCTTTATTAGGCTTTACCATATAGGGCTTACCCGCTAAGCCCTCACTAAAAGAATCACCACTACTGTCTAATATGGAATAAGCCCCGTTTCTATCAGCTATTTCAATCATTTGTTTATAAATAGTAGGGGGAACCCCTCTAGGAATGCTACCTGACATAGCGACAACTTTAGCCTTTCGAGAAAGACCATCAAACTTTTCTAAGAATGCCATCAATTCTTCCGGTCTAATCTTGGGCCCATTTTCTAATATCTCTGTACTTGCATGATTGCTTAATATATTAATGCATAGCCTAGATTCTTCCCTAATTTCTTGAAGATCACACTGGATAGCTTGTTCACTTAAGCTTTTGCCAATATATCTGCCGTTATATCCTCCAACAAAGCCTGTAGCTACTACTTCCTCACCAAGAACACTCGCCACCCTAGCAACATTTATCCCTTTACCACCAGGAAGGGCGGTAATTTCTCTTGCACGATTCACTTGTGTGAGTGAAAAGTGATCTACAGCATACGTTTTATCAATTGCTAAATTTAAAGTAACGGTTAGTATCAAATTCTTCACCCCAACACTTATTTTTTATTAAGTCTTGTTTACTTATTAAAAATGAGGACTACTAATAATTAGTAGTCCTCTCATTTGTATCATCTACAGCAGCATAGAATTCTACGACTACACCAATGAAAATTTATAATAGACATCTTCCCAATACTCCTTATCTTTTGGGTTATACTCTATTATCGTGCATGAATTTTTCACGATTTGTCTCAGTTCTGACAACCCCTTAGCCTCTCCTAGTGCTTTCATTTGTGTTAATATATTTCCCATAGAACTAGCCTCGACCGGTCCTGCGATAACAGTTTTTCTCGTTAGATTCGCTGTGATTTCACATAATAAGGAATTTTGGGCACCACCGCCAACAATGTGGATAACGGATATAGGATGTTTGATTGCAGTTTCTAGTTCATCGACCATCTTTTTATAAGTACAGGCTAAACTTTCAATAATACACCTTATCATTTCCGCTTTATTATTAGGAATATGTTGCTTTGTTCTTAGGCAATAGTCTTTTATTTTATTAGGCATATTGCCTGGAGATAAAAATGTATGGTCACTTAAGTCAATGAAGGACTTATTATCTTTAATTTTTTCTGCCATTTCAACCATGAAAGGATAACTAATCTCTTCACCATTACTTTTCCAATATTTTCTGCACTCTTGCAAGACCCATAGTCCTGTTATGTTTTTTAACAGCCGAACTGTATCATCAATTCCACGTTCATTCGTGAAAAACACTTTACTTGTATATTCATCTATGATTGGCTCCTTAATTTCCACCCCGATCAAAGACCATGTACCACAGCTAATGTATGCTGAATACTCCTGAGATATCGGAACGCTAACTACTGCCGATGCCGTATCATGAGATGCGGTAGAAATTACTTTTGTTGTATTGCATTTTGAATTCCCCAATATATTCGGAGACAATGCACCTAATACAGTCCCCGATGGAACAATCTCCGGTGTAAACCATTTTTCATTAAATCCCAGTTTCTTTAAAATTTCTATATTCCACTGGCGTTCATAAGGATCTAACAAGGAACTAGTACTTGCAATTGAATATTCAGTTGCTTTTATCCCCGTTAAAAAATAATTAATCAAATCTGGCATAAATAAAAGTTTATCTATGTGATCTAATAAGGGTGAACGATGATACACCATGGAATATATCTGAAAAATGGTGTTGATTTGCATAGGTTGTACACCGGTCTTTTTGTATAATTCTTGCTCCGTTACCTTCTTATACAAGATCTCTGGGATATGATTGGTTCTCTCATCTCTATAATGAATAGGATTACTTACCAATCGACCTCTTGTATCTATTATTCCAAAATCAACACCCCAAGTATCGACTCCTAAAGATGCTACTTCCTCTTGTACATTACTCATACCTTGCTTTATCTCTTCGAAAATTAGCGGCATATCCCAGTATAGAGTATGACTAAGGGTAATCGGATTATTGTCAAATCGATGTATTTCTTCTAGATTTATTTTGTTTCCATCAAACGTTCCTACTATGCATCTACCACTACTAGCCCCCAAATCGACAGCTAATAGATTTAGGTTTTTCACACGATCCCCTCCCTTTTTGGGAACTTATCATGGGTAAGGAGTAACTCAAGTATTTTAACTATACAGAGCACCAAATGTTCTACATGCCGCATAATCAGCCTGTTCTAAATTCTCCGTACCAAATGAATTCCAAACTTTTGGTCTAAAGATCCGCTCTTCAGAAACATTATGCATATTAACAGGTATTCTTAGCATTGAAGCTAATGTTATTAATTCTGCACCTATATGTCCATAACTAATTGCTCCATGGTTTGCCCCCCAATTATTCATAACCGAATAAACATCTTTAAAAGCTCCCTTACCCGTTATGATTGGTGCAAACCATGTAGTTGGCCATGTTGGATCTGTTCTATCATCAATTTTATCGTGTACCTCTTTGGGTAATTCAACGCTATGGCCTTCAGCTAATTGCAATACAGGCCCCACCCCTTTAACAATATTCAATCGAATCATCGTTAAAGGCATACCCCCTCGAGTTAGAAATTGGGTAGAGAATCCACCACCCCTAAAATATCCAAGATTGGCAGTTCTAAATCGCGTAGCTTTTAAACACGCTGATACTTCATCATCTGTAATCTCCCAATAAGGCTTAATTACTGGCTTATTTTCTCGCATCTCTCTTCCAGTACCATCTAAAGCCGCCGACCCTGAATTAATTAAATGTATAATTCCCTTCTTACCATAGCCTTCTAAGTCATAGCCAGTAACACGTTTGACTGATTCAGGACTCCAATAAGTACGTACATCGGAAAAAATTTGAGCTGTATTGGTTAATAAATTGCCTAGCAACATAGACACTCCATTTAAGGAATCATTTTCAGTTGCTATCAAATAGGGTGCTCTTTTACCATTCCAATCGAAAGAGGAATTTAATATGGTTTCCATAAAATCTCCATTAGGAAAATGGTCAGTCCATTGTCGTTGTCCTTGGAAACCTGAAAGAATCGCATTATGTCCTAAAGCCTCTTCCCCAAATCCTAAAGCATGTAACTTCTGATTTCCTACCATTAAATCTCTGCCAATTAGAGTCATCTTTACAATTGTTTCCCAATCCTTATCTTTCTGCTCCCGAGTAAGCTGTACGTCTTTAGGGTTGTTGTCCGGGCCTTCTTGGCAATTTTCTTTAACCCAAGATAAAGCTCTTCTATATTCATCTTTATCATATATTTCTTTATCAATACGACGTATGAATTCTGACATATCAATATATTCATTGCGCATACCTAAATAATCCTGAAAGAAGGCTGCATCTACTATGGAACCTGCAATTCCCATGGATACAGACCCCATCGATAAATAGGATTTCCCTTTAATCGATGCAACAGCTAATCCAGCCTTAGTAAATTGGAGTAATTTGTCTTTTACATCCTGGGGTATCGTTGTATCAGAAGAATCTTGCACATGCTGCCCATATATCCCAAAAGCAGGAATTCCTTTTTGTGCATATGCCGCTAATACTGCTGCTAAATAAACAGCACCTGGTCGTTCTGTACCATTAAATCCCCATACAGCCTGAGGGATTCTAGAGTCCATATCCATCGTTTCTGACCCGTAGCACCAACATGGCGTTACCGTTATAGAAAGTCCTACATTATTAAGTTTAAACTTTTCTGCAGCTTCTGAAGCTTCTTTAACGCCACCGATGCAACTGTCAGTAACTATACATTCTACAGGTTTCCCATCTGAATAGGTTATGCTATCACTTAGAAACTTCGCTACACTCTTTGCCATATTCATTGTTTGTTCTTCTAAGGATTCTCTGACTCCGTTCTTCCTGCCATCAATTGTTGGCCGAATACCAATTCTTACATAGCTATTTTTGCTCACTTTACTCCCCTCCATCAGTACTTATTTCTTTAAACATTTTTTACCTGGATGTCTTCCTACTACCTTGTATACCTTTTCTCTTAGCTCTAGCAACTGTGTTACCTTTTCTGCCGATAATTCCTTAGGAGTTCCTATATTACTAGATAAATACAAAAGTTTTGCATAAAATTCTAAAGACTCCATTTTATAATAAGCACTTACGACATTTTCCCCATAAGTAACTGCACCATGATTAGCAAGTAATACTGCATCATACTCTTCTAAATAAGGTAATAAAGAATCAGGTAATTCAGTTGTGGATGGTGCACCATATTCTGCAATTGGAACAATTCCAAGTGCAATCGTTGCTTCAGGCATAATCTGCTTATCCAATTGTATATGACATATAGCGTGAGCAGTCGCATGTAAAGGATGGGCATGAACTACAGCGCTAATATCCCCTCGCTTCTCATATATTTTAAAATGCATTTTGATCTCAGAAGATGGTCGCAAACCTTGCGGGTTGTCTTCAATCAGTTCTCCATTTCCATTAATTTTGCAGAGCATTTCTGGCGTCATAAAGCCTTTCGATACACCAGTTGGCGTACAAATAAACGAATCTTCCCCTAACTTAACTGATATATTTCCATCATTCGCAGCTACCATATCTTTTAGATACATCCTTCTTCCCATGTCGCATATTTGATCACGTAAAAGTTTTTCTCTTGTATCCAACGCTATATCCCCCATCCTCTATATTTAAAATATTCCCACAATTTAAGTTTTATAAAAAGCTCAATGAGAAATCCTAGTTACTTTATCCGCTGAGCCAACTAGATCAATTTTGTTTTTAACAACTGCTTTCATCGCATCAATTGCTGGAGTAAAAAGTTTGCGAGGATCATTTTCGGCAGGTTTTTCATGATATACGGTTTGCACAGCAGCAGAAAATGCAATTTTAAGTTCTGTCGCGATATTGACCTTACTAATACCTAATTCGATACATTTTTTCACGCTCTCATCAAGTAAATCAGAAGCACCATGCAATACTAGAGGAATGGATACTAACTTGCGAATTTCTGCCAACCTTACATAATCCAATTGTGGCTTCTTTTTATACAAACCGTGGCAAGTACCAATTGCTACTGCCAAAGAATCCACTCCTGTCTTCTCGACAAAATCAAAGGCTACTTCTGGATTGGTATACACACCATCCCCCATAACACTCAAATCATCTTCTACACCGCCAATTGTCCCCAGCTCAGCTTCAACGGGAACCCCTAGGGCGTGGGAAAGTTCCACCACTTTTTTTACAATAGAAATATTCTCGGTATAAGGATGCTTGGAGCCATCAATCATGATGGAGGTAAAGCCAGCTCTAAGACACTCCAGAACCATATTGTAATCTTCACCATGATCTAAATGCATAACAATCGGGATATTGTATTTGTCGGCAGCCGTTTTAGCCATAGCCACTAGGTAATCTGCACCAGCAAACCGTACTGTGCCTGGCGTTGCTTGCAAAATAACTGGAGAGTTACTTTCAAATGAAGTACTAGTTACGGCTTTTAAGGTTTCTAGATTATGAATGTTAAATGCACAAATAGCATACTTATTATCTCTAGCATGTAGGAGATACTTTGTTGATGTTACTAATCCCATATACTCCACCTCTTAAATTTACATATTTTCATCTTTATTTTATAAAGAAGACTCACACCTCAGTAAATGAAACGTTTCAATTTTTCTCAAAAAAATACTGACTCGCTAATAAAGCCTTTTTACAGAATCAGTTACTATTATTTCTGTTTTTAATCGATTTACATGGGGAAATCCTGTTTGGTCACCTTTCATTCTGCTAATTAATGTTTCAGCAGCTTTCCTGCCAATCATCTCCATTGACTGAACAACAAAAGAAATCGGTGGCACAATGATTTGCGATAACTCCATTTGGTCATAGCCAAAAAAAGACATATCTTCACCAATAGCGACGTTGTGCTCATTTAGAAATTTAATGGCACCGATGGTCATTTCATAGTTGGAAGTAAAGATTACCGTAGGTAACTCTTTCAATTGATAAAGTTTTGCGGTAGCCTGATATCCGCCCTCTTTGGTATAGTCGCTATAAAAGATAAAATTATCATCTACTTCAATATTGTAATCTTTTAGAGCACGCAAATATCCTTCAAGGCGTTCTTTAGCAGTATAGATATTTCTAGGCCCAGCTATCATACCTATTTTGCGATGACCTCGATTAATAATGGCTTCTACTGCCTGATAAGCACCATTTACATTGTCAGATACAACTCCATCGCAAGCTAAATTAGTGATAAGACGATCCATTAATACAATTGGCATCCCTTCTTCTAGCATTTGTTGTATGTGTTCTCCAGAATCTTCTACCGGCATCAAGATGATACCATCGACGAGTTTTTCCTTAAATAATTTCAATTTCTCTTTTTCTTTTTCTAGACAATTTCGGGAATCACAAACCAATATGCTATAACCAAATTCGTCAAATGCTCGCTCCATACCCTCAATAATATGAGTACTAAATATATCGGCAAGCTTTGGTATCAATATTCCGACGGTAAAAGTTTTGCTGGTCTTGAGTCCTCTGGCAATAGAATTAATACTAAAGTTAAGATGCCGGATAGCATCTTCTATTTTTTCACTGTTAATAGACTTTATTTTATAACCGTTTAAATATCTGGATACAGTACCAACAGAGGTCCCAGATAATTTAGCAACATCTTTTATTGTTGACATTAGCACTCTTCACTCCAATGAAACAATTTATCTGAATAAGCTTCTAGAAAACCCTATATACTATAGGATATCCACAATAGAAACGTTTCAATTGTTCTTCTACTATTTTACTTGCTTGAGCCACTATTTGCAATTGTTTTTTTGAAAGCAGGTGCTAACTACTCTGCTGATTTATAATGGTGTAATTTCGCCCGTAATATCCCATAGATCTTCCCATGTTTGACCGTCTTTCCACAAAAATACCTGCCCTTTAATTAGGCGACAATTTTTATCAATACCCTCAATTTCTTTCATCTCTTCCTCTGTGAGCAAATCGCTTACTGCTGCCTTAAGATTGCTAGCGTACTCATTGCGATGGATAGAAAAGGGTATTGGTATCTGCCCACGTTGTACTCCCCATTTTACACAAATAACTGCTGGGTGAACCTTATGTTCTTGGGCTATTCTAACAATTATCGGGTCCTGGATATCAACTACATCATCCGCTGTTTTATCACGCTCGGGGCGAGTTGGAGAACCAATGGGACAAAAACCGATTGGTACAATATTATTATCTATTATAAATTTAAAAAATTCTTTTTGCTGAAAGCATGGATGAAGTTCCATTTCATTGGCTGCCGGCTTAATTCTAGCATCACGCAGAACTAACTTTAATTTGGGAATTGTCATATTAGAGGTACCAATATGCCTAACTAAACCTCTGTCGACTAGTTCTTCCATCTGTCTCCATGTTTTCATATAATTTTCATGAATATATCCAGTTGCATCAGGACTACGAGAATCCACACTGCAACCTTGCGCATGGAAATTCGGAAAAGGCCAATGTACTAAAAATAAATCTAAATAGTCAAGCTGTAACTCTTTGAGTGTCTTTTCGCAAGACTCTATTACGTTATCATGCATATCATTCCAAACTTTAGAGGTAATAAATAACTCTTCCCGCTTAATTCCTGTCGCCAAAATATCTTGGAAAACCTGGCCAATTAAATGTTCATTTCCATAAACAGCTGCACAATCAAATAGTCTAAATCCTACTTCGGCAGCCCCTCTTACAGCTGCTGCTATTTGCTCTGCCGTGAAACGGTCCGAGCCGAATGTCCCCATACCGATTGCTGGAATTTTCGCACCAGTATATAGTGTTCTCTGGGGAACTGTACTTGGATCAATACTATCGCTACCAACATGAGTCAATATTTTTTCTTCCATAAATCAATTCACTCTCCCTCTACGTTTATTCTTAAAATAGCTTCCTTACTCATTAACAAACATAACTTTTCCTTTTACGAGTCCAGGTGTCTTATACATAGCAAAGCCATTCTTACTCTCACTAAGTGGCAGTTTTTTATAAATTAGACTTTCATCAAATTTCAATGCCCCTGTGCCAAAATAATGAGCTGTCAACTGCCACTCCTGGCCAGGAAATGGAGCACTATAAGACATCCAAGAACCAGTTAGTGTAAACTCTTTACGATTCATATTTTCAAATAGAGCTGGAGTAAAGATCAACTCCTTACTTGGGGTTCCAATAAAGCAAACACTAGCTTTATTAGCTGCTATCTCAAAAGCTAACTTCATTGTTACATCGACACCTGCTGTTTCAAATACAAAACCAAAACCTTTATTACGGGTAAGTTTTTTGATGGTTTCTTTAAATTCCTTATCTAAGGTATTCATCGTTATATCCGCACCTAATTTTTTAGCTAAAGCTAATCTAGCATCATCAATATCAAAAACGAATACTCTCTTGGCTCCATAGATTCTAGCCCATTGCGCTGTAAACAAACCAATAGTGCCTCCACCAAGAATAGCTACATCTTCTCCACCATGATATCTCGCACAATTAATACCATGTAACGCTACTGTTGACGGTTCGAAAAAAGCCCCCTGTTCGTAACTGATCGACGGATCAAATTTTATCGCATGCTTTTCTGGCAGTTTGACATACTCGGCAAAACTGCCCTGTATTCTTGAGCCAATAAATGTATATTTTCTACACTGGGAATAATTGCCTTGCTCACAATCATCACATTTCATACATGGCACTAAGGGGGCTCCAGAAACGCGATCCCCTACTTTTACCCCTGTTACTTCTTTACCAACTTCCACCACATCACCTGAAAACTCATGTCCTAATACAATTGGATAGCTATGAGCCGCATTACCCAAGACTCTTGAGATGTCGGAACCACAAATACCAGTAGCCCTTACCTTAATTAAAACTTCCCCATCACTTAACTGGGGCATCGGAACTTCTTCATACCGCAAATCATCTTTTCCATGTAAAACTGCAGCTTTCATTGCTAAACCTCACCTTTTGCAAAAGTATCTTTTAAATTTTCATATATTTCACGATATACTTCGTAATATTTCTGATACACCCTATGTGCCTTCATATCTGGTTCATGAACCCTAGTAATACTAACAGTGCGATCTACTGCTTCTTTAAAATCTCTATATAGTCCCGTTCCCACTCCCGCCAACATAGCTACTCCTAATGTAGTTGCAGTATCCGATGATGGTACTTTTATCACCTTTCCGGTTACATTGGCTTTAATTTGTGTCCATAAATGGCTATTAGCTGCTCCACCCATAGCAATTAATTCATCAACTTGAACGCCAACTTCTTCAGCTGCTTTTAAATTATGATGAAGCGCATAAGCGCAGCCTTCTAATACAGAACGCACCATGTGCCCTCTCCCCTTGTCATAGCCAAGACCAAAGAATATGCCTTTCGCATTTTTATCCCAAATTGGTGATCTTTCTCCTGCCATATATGGTAAGAAAATTACCCCTTCTGAGCCATCCTTAATACCTGCTGCTTGGTTAACCAGTAGATCAAAAGCATTTTCTCCCGTGGTTTTCTCTTGTAGGGCTTCAAAAGCTCCGAGCTCCTGCTTAAACCATTTCAGACTACCACCGCCCACCGTTCCCCCTTGCAAGAGCCACGCATTTGGAATTACATGACTACTTAATATAAGTTTTGGATGAGCTAACGCTTGGTTTAAGCAGATACTCATGCCACCAGCCTGACCACCTTGTTCTTGCGTCTGTCCAAATTCAATAACTCCAGCGCCCAAAGTCCCACATGCAGCATCCAGTCCACCAGCCACAACCGGAATACCCATTACTAAACCTGTCGCCTCTGCTGCCTGCTTCGTAACATGACCAATGACATCATGACAATTGAATATGTCTGGAAGCTTTGAGAGTTCGATTCCCATATCCTCACATAAATCTGAGTCATAAGTACCGGTCTTCACATTGAAAACATGAAAACCATAACCTTGTGATAAATCTTGCGTCATTGTACCTGTTAATTTAAAAGCTATATAGGCATTACTTTGCAGAAATTTATAGGTATTGTCATAAACACGTGGCTGATTTTCTTTCAGCCATAAAATTTTTGGTGTAATATAGGTAGGATCAAAGGAATTGCCACTTACAGCAAAGATCCGCTTAAAACCAAGTTTATCTACAGTTTTTTGTGATTGCACCACAGCCCTTCTATCCATCCAAATCATAGCATTTCGCAGTGGTTCTCCTTCACGGTCTACTGGTAAACAGGACCAGCTTTGTCCATCAATACCTATACCAGCAATAGAATGAGGTTGAATAGCGCCTTTATGCAATACTTCTTTAATGGCCTCACAAATAGCTTGCCACCATTCCACAGGATTTTGTTCTACAAAATCTGGTGCTGGATAATACACTGGATAAGGCTTACTTGCTTGCCCAACTACTCTGCCATCAAGATTAAATATACACACCTTACATGCTGATGTCCCAAGGTCTATACCTAGTAATAATTTATCTAAACTTGCGGTGTTCACTATTTTACAACACCCTTTTTTAGAATGACGTTAGCATATAATGCCTCTTCACTAGTGGCCACTATCACATATGCTTTTTTCGCACGTTCATAGAAGGCAAAACGTTCAATATTTTCAATCTTGATACCTTTTTCATGTCTATCAATAATGAGTTTGTAGTCCTCCCATATAACGGGTTTTACATTGTCACCCGGTACAACTTCCATAAGTGCTACAGGAGCTTCCACATAAGGATCTAAAGGAAATAATGATAAGATCGCATCTAATATCTCTGGCACATTATGTCCATCACATCTCACCAAAGAGTTAGTAGCACAAGTACCGGCCGGAAAATTACCATCAGCTATAACGATTTCATCGCTATGTCCCATCTCCATTAATACTTTCATCAGCTCGGGTGAAATAATCTTTGGAATTCCTTTTAGCATAAAATACCCACTCCTACTCTTAGCTATATAAATATAGGTAATGAAACGTTTCATAATTATTCTAATAAAAATGATCACTAGTTTAAAATAATCTCGATTTACTAAACGAATGATCGTTATGGAGCTATAGCCTATATTAATATTAGAATGAACTGCATTACTTATTTTTTGTACAATAAGTTAGCATGAATTATACTAACTTATTGTACATACGTACTATAAATGAATTATTTTTTACCAGTTGGATATAATGCTTTTTCACTTTCTGGGCTAGTCATATTTTCAGGAGTAACAAGGGTAAACCCAGTATCTACTTTCTTTTCAACAGATTTACCAGCTAATATATCAACAATTGCTTGAACACCTTTAAAGCCCATATTGTATGGCATCTGAACTACAGCTGCTTTACAATAGCCTTCCTTTATAAGTGGAATAACATCATCAGAAGCATCAAAACCAACTTCAATAATTGTTTTGTTATTTTTTTCTTTTAATGCTCTACCAACACCAACTGTACCTGGCTCATTACAAGCATAAACTGCAGCTAAATCAGGATTTGCAGTCATTAAGTCCTGGGTTAAAGAAAGTGCTTTTTGTTTGTCAGAACTATAGAATTGAGTTGGCAATACTGTAATTCCAGGATATTTAGCCATAACATCTCTAAAGCCTTTTTCACGCTCAATGGCAGTCTGAGCACCTGGTACAAAGTTTACAATAGCTACTTTTCCTTTGCCATCCAGCATTTTAGCCAAGGATTCGCCAACTGCTGCAGAAGCAGCTACATTATCGGTTGTAAGAAAGCTTTTATATTTATCTGTATTAAGACCTGAGTCAATAATAACTACAGGTATACCTGCCGCAATCGCTTTTTCAGTAACAGGTACTAATGCTTTTGCATCTGACGCAGCAAGTACGATACCAGCAACTTTCTGATTAATCGCATTCTCAATCAAATTAACCTGACCATTGATATCGGATTCCCCACCCGGAGCACCTGTGAATGTCATTTCAACCCCGCCAGCTTTTGCTGCTGCTTCAGCACCAACTTTAACAGACTGCCAGTATACATGTTCGGTTCCCTTTACAATCACTGCAACTTTCTTCTTCACACCAGCATCTGCACCTTTCGTAGCATCTGCAGCTTTCGTATCTGACTTTCCACAACCCACTAATAACAAGGCTACCATTAAGACTGCCAAGAAAATACTAGCTACTTTTTTCAAACAAATCTCCCCCTCTTTGATTTAGTGACTACAGCTGACCTATACGTGCCTTTATTCCCCCTCTCAAATTACGAGAATTCCTCCAACTATTACGATATAAATTAGCGCTAATTTATTTTCTTCTTATTTTATCAATATACACGGCAACAATAATTACCAAACCAATCGCTATTTGTTGCCAGAAAGCGTTAACACTCAATAAATTAAGTCCATTGCGTAAAATCCCCATAATACCGGCACCGATCATCGTTCCTAAAATTGTCCCAGATCCCCCTAAAGGACTTGTACCGCCGATAATTGCGGCAGCAATTGCATCAAGTTCGTACCCAATACCTGCTTGCGCCTGTGCTGATACGAGTCTTGCTGTTAACATGACACCAACCAAACCCGATAATAAACCTGATACGATATATACACCATTCAATGTTTTAGCAATATTAACACCCGATAATCTGGCTGCATCTTCATTACTACCTAATGCATAGATATATCTTCCGAACGCCGTTTTGTTAAGTATAAATCCAAATAATAATGCCATGAGAATGGTTATTACTACAGGTACTGGTATAATACCTAGGATAGTTCCACCACCTATAAAATAGAAATCTTCTGGCAGTCCAGATACAGGTAACGAGTCTGTTATTACATAAGCAATCCCTCTGGCGATGCTCATCATGCCTAACGTCGCAATAAAAGGTGCTATCCCCAATCTAGTAATAGCTAATCCATTAGCCAGGCCGCAGACACCACCAACTAATACTCCTGCTAGCACGCTTAGCGGTATTCCAAAACCAGCTAATAAGGTTTTACCACAAACGATACCAGCTACAGCTAGTATCGAACCAATTGAAAGGTCAATACCTGCGGTTATTATTACATATGTCTCTGCCATTGCCAGCATAGCGACTGCTGCAGTCTGTAATGCCACGGTTAATAGATTATTTACCGTAAGAAATGTATCTGTTGCTATGGAAAACACAAAACCTAATAATAATAATCCTGCAAAAGAGCCTAACTCATTGTATAATTTTTTATTAAATACTGTTTGTTTCCCTGACTGAACTTTAACTATATCTACACTCACATTATCACCCTTTCCAACAATGTCTTTCCTATTACTGGACAGCATGAGCCAACAATTTTTCCTGGGTAGCTACTTCTCTTATTGCCTCACCAGTAATACGTCCACCACGCATGACTAGTATTCGATCACTCATCCCCAATACTTCAGGTAACTCACTAGAAATCATTATGACCCCTACTCCTAATGCCACAAGCTTATTCATAAGCTCATAAACCTCAAATTTAGAACCTACATCAATTCCTCTTGTAGGTTCATCAAAAATTAATACATGAGATTTACGGCATAACCATTTTGCCAAGATAACTTTTTGCTGGTTACCACCGCTTAAAAATTTGGCTTTTTGCTCAAGATTAGGAGTTTTAATTTTAAGATCTGCGGTGTAGCGTTCGGCTATTTCACGGCATTCTTTAACATTCACTACGCCCATCCTACATAGTTCAGGGATATTTGCTAAGACCATATTATCCTCAACCGATAACCCTAATGCTAAGCCATCTCTTTTTCGATCTTCTGTTAAATATCCAATCCCATTTTTTATGGCATCTCTAGGACTTTTAATTTTTACATTTTCTCCATGAATTTTAACAGTCATAGTAGCAGTTTCATCGGCACCAAATAATGCTCTTGCAAACTCCGTGCGACCAGCTCCCACCAACCCATATATCCCCAAGATTTCTCCCTCATATAGTTTGAAATCTTTAATATCGTGGATAGTTTTACTAGCCATATGCTCAACTTCAAGTATAACTTTTCCTTTACTGACGTTATGATGAGGCGGGAATTTATCTTCTAGGCTTCTACCAACCATTGACGCTATCAAATCTTCGAGTAATGATTCATCATAATCAACAGTCTTAATATACCGACCGTCACGCATTACCGTTACTCTGTCTGCTATATGTTTTAATTCTTCTAAACGGTGGGAAATATATACAATACCAATTCCACGGCTTTTAAGTTCTTTTATAACTCGAAACAATTCTTCTACTTCTTTTTCAGTAAGAGCAGCTGTTGGTTCATCCATTACCACAACTTCTGAATTCATGGACAATACACGTGCTATTTCTACCATCTGCTGCTGTGCTACGCTAAGGTCTTTAACCAAAGTATCAGGGTCAATGTTGAGGTGAAGAGATTCCAAGATCTCTCTTGTTTTTTGTTTTAGTTTTTTTTCCATTATTACAAAGTTAAAGACTTCATTTCTAGGCTCACGACCGATAAAAATATTATTGGATACACTAAGATCAGGAAATAAACTAAATTCCTGATGAATAATATTAATCCCCAAACTTTGTGCGTCTTTTGGTTTCCTTATACTAACTTCTTCACCTTTAAAGATGATTTTTCCCGAATCACAAGTATATACGCCAGTTAGAATTTTCATTAGGGTGGATTTCCCCGCACCATTTTCACCTAACATCGCATGAAGTTCACCTTTTCTAAGATCAAAACTTACATCGGTTAATGCCTTAACTCCGGGAAAAGTCTTATAAATATTCTCCATCTTTATTAATTCAGCCAAATATTTCACCACCTAATTTTTTAAATAGTTTATTGAGTAACCGTTGTGCGTCATCACCCCTTCAAAAACAGATCTACCTAACTCTCATACAACCGCATTTTTGAAACGTTTCATAATTTGTCATAAAAAAAGCAAGTAGCTCTTTTTTTGCAGTATTTTATCAGAATAATTCAATCATTCATCACGCAGTAAAAGAAATACTTAGCCGTTTTGTAACGTTTCAATCTTGTATTATTTGTATAGTAACCCATTTTCTAGTAAACTGCAATAGGTTTTTTTCAATATTGCATGAAAATTTTGTTAATTGTTCTTTACTTTGAAATTATCATTATTATCAACTGATATATCGTTCCAATTTATTTGTTTCACAGATTATAGCTTATTTAATTGGCTAAATGGTATTTCCCTTGAGAATACTTGTTAAACTTATATCTAATTATAAAGCAATAAACATATACATAATTTAAAACAATGACGATTGCCTAAGTTTTAGTGAATTTACCTCTCTGACTGTCATGATTTCGTCCCCACGAGGATGACCTACTAACATTGGTGAGTGAGGATCATGCAGATACATATTTTTTCGTATCATGTGTTCGTTGGTAGTAGCATAACAATATACACAGCCGTGAGAGCAGCAGTCATAGGCTCCAATATCAATACTTCTGATGCAGCCACAGACCGGACGCTGATTAGGGTCTTTTTTCCCATGAATCGGATATCCTATGATATTCTCAATCAGATTTAGGTCAATACAAGATGCGCGATGAATACCATACGGACTTAGATCGATGGCCTCAGCACAGGTTTCTAGCAAGACATCGTATTTTTTCGCAATGTCAGAAAACCCCTGAGAAATTTTATTCATATCTATCGTGTTTACCTCAGAACTCACAACATTTTCTGCATTTCGGAGGACCTGGGTGTATAGATCGACAAAACTAATAATGCACTTGTTTGTATAATCACCCAAGATATCAATCATTTTCCCAAAAGCATCAAGATGATACTGCACTGAAAACGTTTCATTGACGATTACTGGGTCATAGCGCCAAATAACGCGGTGTTTTCCAATTTTATTACTTAATTGTTTAAAAGTTTCCATAATCTCCGTTTTCCTAGGCAGGCCTTTTTCTACTTTATGCCCATATGGCGTAATCGTAAACTGAAAATAATAGGGATACCCCATTTTATCAATGGTTTCTAACTTACTTAGCATTAGCTTGGGATTTTTGGTCCAGAATACAATACAATCGACCACATCAGTGTTTAGCAAAACGCTCATTATGCGATTTGGATTCCGTGGATTTCTAACATAAGCAAAACCTGCTTTTAGACGATTAATAAACCATTCTGAATAAAATGCTGGTATGTCCGTTCGTCTGCTGGCGCTTATAATCATTCCTTATCACCATTACTTTGCTTCCGGTATTTGCTCGGAGTAAGCTTGGCCTGTCTTTTGAAGAATTCATAGAAATTCGAGAGGCTACCAAATCCACATAGTAATGCGATGTTTAATATATTGATATCTGTATTTATAAGCAACTGCATTGCCTTTTGTACACGCAATTGATTAATGTATTCTGTAGGTGTCACATGAAATTGCTGACGAAACAAATAGATGAGATGATTCTGGCTAATACCTAACTCTTTTATTGCGGCTGAAAGCTTCTCTCGGTCAGCAAAATAGGTATCGAAAATATTTTTTGCTTTTTTTATTAGGACTAACATCGGATTAAACTCAATCAAATCCGGTCGGCATCTTTTGCAAGGTCGTAAACCATAAGAGTAAGCCTGCTCAATTTCGTCAAAAAACTCAACATTATTTATCCTAGGTTCTTTCGATTTACAGGATGGCCGACAAAAGATGCCCGTTGTTTTCACACCGTATAAGAACACGCCATCATAGGAACTGTCACAATGAACGACAGCATTCCACTTTTCCTCTTTACTTAGTGCCATAATTGTCACCGACCTTACTTATAATGATAAATTTCATTAAATCGAAGCAATAGAACCATAAAAAACCTTATTTTAACGCTCCAGTTTCAAAAGATGTTCTTTCACGTCCAGCCCTGCAGCATATCCGACTAATTTTCCATTTGCCCCTACTACACGGTGGCACGGAATAAATATCAAAATAGGATTTTTGTTATTTGCCATGCCTACGGCACGAGCAGCTTTCGGCTGACCAATCCGCTTTGCGACTTCTCCATAGCTTCGTATTTCACCACAGGGAATGTCTTGCAACGCTTTCCACACCTTTTGCTGAAATTCTGTACCTTCGGGGGCAAGAGGCAGTGAGAATGACCTACGTTTACTTGCTAAATAATCATTTAGCTGCTGGCCGGCTTCCTTTATTAATGAGGTTTCCTTTACAATGGCGTCCTTGGGAACGTTATCTTCTCGAAAAATTACATTTGTAATTGCCTTTCCGTTTTCCATAATTCCAATCTTACCAATGGCTGTCTGATAGAAAAATATACTTCTCATGGTTTTACCTCCCAACTTCTCATCTGCTCCCCTAGTACCTGCTTGCTTTTATTTTACGCTATACAACATCTACTTGTCTTTCCAAATATCACTTTCTAATTCTTAATACGTCTTATTTTAAAAGGGCATCACTCTTTGCGAGTAATGCCCTTTTGATCAACATTGCTTTTATATCACATTACCAATAAGGCAAGCCCTTCTTTCTTATGTCAAGCCCATGATAAAATTCTTGAATCATCCCTATTTAGTTATATTTCTATCTTTAGAGCAATTTCATCACAGTTAGGAAATTTAGTACAGTTGATACATTCTTTCCATACTTTATGTGGCAATTGGTCTTTTGATAATTCGGTAAAACCTTGTTTAATAAAAAAATTAGGCTGATATGTTAACGTAAATATTGTCTTAATTTCTAAAGCTTTCGCTTCTTCAATTAGACCTTGTACAATATTACGGCCGATACCTGATTTAATAACATGGGGGGCAACTGCCATTGCTCTGATTTCCGCCAGTGAATCCCATACTAAATGCAACGCCCCAATGCCAACAACTTCTCCATTATCTTCTGCCAAAATAAAATCTCGCAATGTTTCATATAACATATTACGCGAACGCCCTAACATCAGACCCTGTCCAGCATAAGCGTTAACTAAATTATACATACTTTCTACATCTTTAAATGTAGCTTTACGATAAATCACTTATACCACTCCCTTAATGTATAATTTCACATTATACATTAATAAAAATACTGACACAATACATTTTTAAAAAGCCTATCCTATTTTTAAGAACTTCCCTCATTCACTTATCCAGCTTTTTGAATGGAGTCAACTCTATATAATTCATTTATTGCTTCATCTAATCTTTGACTAACGAATAACACATCGGGATGTGATATTCCTTTTTCGAGTGCCATTACGTGCATTTCATGCCGCAAGTACTCTATCTTACACCATAAATTTTCCACTACAAAATCCCTTCATTCTTTCTTTATTTTCAGCACATTATCCATTATATGTATAACCTCTTACAAATTGTGTCGAACTATCGTTCTAGAATAAAGTTTATTTCATTAAATAAACTTTTTTTCGTCCTTATGTCGAAGAGACAAGTTCTTTAGTATTGTTTTAATTCCACTTTCATCAATGCAAAGGAAATATTGTAGCATAATAACAAACCAAAGTGCTACATGTGACAATATTCATTTACTCTTCTTTGCTCGCAAAAAAAGAAATTGAGGTTTCTGGGTTAGCTTCTCGTATGCTTTAGGATGTAATTCTTTGAATTTTTCTGTTGGCATAGGTTCTATTAACTTTTCAATGATAAATCCTGCGTCTAATACAGGCGAGACTATTTTAGATAAAGGTCTTCTGTAAAACTGAACTTTTACTTTCCCCTTATTCGTTTCCCATTCATCTTCTATAATCTCTGTTAAAAAGTAATTTTCTCTATTAAAATATGTAAAGTCCATAAATGGATGATGTACAGACAGTATTAAAGAACCTAATGGCTTTAATACTCTATTGAACTCAGCCATTACAAGATTCCAATCTCGAACATAGTGAAGAGTTAAAGATGACAATATGATATCTATGGTTTTATCTTTTATAAAATTTAGAGGTTCATTGAGATCAGCTCTTATAATATCAGCCTTATCGCCAACTCTTTTCTTTGTCATTTCTATCATTTTGGGACTAAAATCTATCGCTGTTACATTAGCTCCCTTAGTAAGCAACCAGTTACTATACCAGCCTGCAGCACACCCAGCATCTAGCACCTTCTTCCCTGCAACATCGGGAAGTAATGATAAAGTCGCTGGTCTTTCATAGTAGGCGTTAAATGGTTTCGTGTCGACACACTCAAAATAATACTCCGCCATTGTTTCATAAGAATCATAAGAAATCGAATTTTTATTCACTGTTGCTCTACTTTCCAATAAGCTCTTCAACATTTTCTCCCCCTAGCATGTACTGGAATTAAATCTCCTACAAATTTCACAAATCCTTGAATGCAACCTTTTGATGTATCATTTAGTGCCTTTTCTACAAAAACATCTTCAAAGACTGATGCTATTCTATCACATTTAGTATGTACAAAAAACGTATCAGCATTACGCCGATACGTTTTCCTTAAAACAACTCCTATAAGTAAGTCTTCTTATTATAACACTCAAATAATTATTTAGAGCCTAAGAATAAGGCAACACTCGTTAAAATCGAGAGTTGCTATAATTAAACTCGAAATTTGCTGACAGATTCTTGAAGATCCATGGCAAGTTTTGATAACGCTTGGCTTGAGGAAGCGATTTCTTCCATAGATGCTGATTGTTCTTCGGTTGCAGCGGATACAGTTTGTGCTTCGGCAGATGCATTTTTACTTAATTGATTGATTTGCTTCACCGATTCGACAATTTGTTGGCTGCCTGTAGCGATTTGTTCGATTGCCGCAGAAATTTCTTTCGTTTGGCTCGACCCGTTACTTATCATAACTACAATTTCTTGAAAAGCAACTCCAGAGGCGTTCACTACTTCTGCTCCAAGCTTAACTTCTCGCGTTCCATTATTCATAGCTACAACAGCCTTATCGGTATCACCTTGAATCTCGCTAATTAGTGTGGCTATTTGCTTAGCAGCTTCTTGTGATTGCTCGGCAAGTTTGCGAACTTCTTCTGCAACTACAGCAAAGCCGCGCCCGTGTTCACCAGCTCGGGCTGCTTCAATAGCTGCATTTAAAGCTAATAGATTCGTTTGACCGGCAATGCCTGAAATTGTATCCACAATTTGTCCAATTTCCTTAGAACGCTCTCCTAATTGGGCTACTACTTGAGCAGAGGAGGTAACAGTTTCTTCGATATTCGCCATCTGAGTTACCGCTTTATTTACTGATTTGTTTCCTTCCTTTGCTTTATCAGCCGCTTGAGCTGTTTGACTTGCCACTTCATTCGCATTGGCAGCAATTTGTTGGATACTTTCTGACATTTGCTGCACCACGTTGGAAGTATTGTTTGCTACTTCTAGTTGTTGTTCTGCACCTGTTGCTACCTCAGTAATAGAATCGGCAACTTGATTAGCAGCTTGAGCTGATTGATCAGCACTAGCTGTTAATTCTTCAGAAGCAGCGGCTAGGTGTTCGGCAGAACTGTTAATATCCTTCATTAGTATACGGAGATTATTTTTCATATCTACTAAAGAATCTGCCAATTGACCAAATTCATCTTTTCTAACAAAAGTACGAGGCTTATCACGAAAATCACCTGCAGACAATCCCCCACAAAATGAGACCATAGCATGTAAAGGTTTAGTGATCAACCGTGTAATATAGAATCCGCTTACGCCTAATATTGTAGTAAATATTAATAAGATTCCAATGTTAATTTTAGTTGATGTTCTAAATGAAGCCTCATTCGTACTATTAATATTTCTTGCTACTCCTATAGAATATTCGGAGAGATCCATACATTTATTAAGAGCAATCGTTTCTAAAGGTGCTACACTTGAAAGGTACAATGCATAAGCTTCTGCATTCTTGTTCTGTGCTGCCAAATCAATTACTGTAGTACGAGCTTCTCTGTACTTTTTCATCGCTGCTTTGAGATCTTCTAATTTCTGTTTCTCTTTATCGTCTAATTTAGCTTTTTCAATTTCAGCTATATTTGCATTAAATTTTTTAGCTCGATCACTTATAAGTGTTTTTAGCTCTTCATTTTTTTTGCTATCTGTTGTAATCATCAATTCAATTATTGCTGCACTTACCTTATTGATATGAGCTTGATTTTCATTGATAAGCTGTACTGGTACCAAGTTATCTGCAAACATAGAATTCATATCTACACTTGCCCTCTGAAGATAATGATAGCCTGTATACCCAATAACTCCTAGCGATATAATGGCAATAAAAATTAAGGCACCTAACTTCAGACTAACTTTCATATTCTTAAAAAAATCCATTATTTTTCCCCTTTTTGTCTTGTAATTATTTTACAACTTTTCGACATTAATTGTCATTTTCCTGCATTTTTTTCTGTCTATCATTACAACTTGCAACATAATATATAATATAAACACCTGCAAAGCTAACTGCTTTGCAGGTGTTTATATTATATATTAACCGTAAGATCTTTCATCCTAGGTCCGAAGTTTGGACTAGACTTTATGATGCAAATGTTTTTCTACCTTTTCGATACGCAATTACATCATCGACCGTAACCACTGGCATGTTATTTTTCTTTGCAAATGCAATGATTTCAGGTAACCTTGCCATTGTACCATCATGATTTGTCAATTCACACAATACGCCATATGGCTTCAACCCAGCAAGTCGCATTAAATCTACATTGGCCTCTGTGTGCCCAGGTCGCTCCAGTACACCGCCCTGCTTGGCCTTTAATGGGAAAACATGGCCCGGACGCACCAGTTGCTCTGGACTTACAGGATCCGCAATCGCTGCTTTCACTGTAGTCACCCTGTCGGCAGCAGATACACCCGTAGTAACCCCGGTCGCAGCTTCAATAGAAATAGTAAAAGGTGTTCCAAAACTGCTTGTATTAACATCTACCATCATCGGCAATTCTAATGCCTGCACTCTTTCTTCAGTCAAACATAAACAGACAATTCCACTGCCCTCACTAATTAACATTGCCATTTGTTCGTCTGTCAGAGACTCTGCTGCAAAAAAAATATCACCTTCGTTTTCCCGATCTTCATTGTCGGTAACTAAGATTCCGCGACCACTGCGCAATGCAGCAAGAGCATTTTCCACCCGTTTGTCAGTGTCTCCAAAATGAGTTAGTAAAGTTTGATTCATAGTATATTCCTCCTAATAATTTAGTAGGACTTACCAGAATCAGGGCACAGAAAAAGACAGTTCAACTTTAAAATAAATAAAAAATTGATTCCTTCTGAGAATCAATTTGGTTGACTGCCTTACTCTCTTTCATCCGGACTATACCGTCGGCACTGGCCTCTCACCAGTTCTGCTGACCTCTTCCTATAGAAGAGCGCTCGCGGGCTCCTCAGTAAAACTGAGATACCGCCGGTGGGGATTTTCACCCCGCCCTGAGAATAAGTCGCTATTTAAATAGTATTATTAAATATTTAGATTGTCAAGTTTGCAATCACCTTATGTCCTTCAACAGGGACAAATCCTTTAGCTCCGTCTTCCTTTTACTTTTTCGGATTTTATTATAAAAATATTACAAATTTCGATAATTTTCACTGTTTTTTTAAAGGCTTTTTGTTCTTTGATATAGAATTGATAATCTGAAATCGTTAGGAGGTAGTAAAATGGAGCAACTCACCAATCAAGAAATACTTGAGGCTTTTAAAATTGTTCTTCCCTACTTAAACAAAATCGTCCGGGAAGATATGGCTGTTGGATTAACGGACAAAACGGCATATTTATCCTACTTCCGTGCAAAAGAGTTTGAGCTTGATTTACCTGCTGGTAAGCCCATCAAAGGAATTAGTACTATCGAAGACTGTATTAGCACAGGTAAAGATACTTTTGCAGATATTCCTCCTGAAGTGTATGGTCGTACTATAAAGACTATCTTCACTCCAATCTATGGTGTTAATAAGGAAGTTATTGGAACATTAAGTTCTGGGATCGATTTAAATGATAGTCTTACATTAGTTGATACTGTTGAAAAATTGGCGAACTCAACAGAATTAGCCTCAGCAAGTGTCGAGCAGGTTGCTCAAAGTGCAAGCGAACTAGCAAGTGCGGGGCAAAAAGCAATTCAGCTAGCAGGTGATTTGATAAAACGGAATGAAGAAACAGTTCAGGTCATTGGTTTTATACGTAACATAGCCCAACAAACAAATCTTTTAGGACTAAATGCGGCGATTGAAGCAGCTAGAGCAGGAGAACAAGGCCGAGGATTTGCCGTTGTAGCCGAGGAAGTTCGAAAACTTGCTGACCAATCGCAAGAAGCAACAAAGAAAATACAGTTAACATTACAGGAAATGAGCAAGGCTGTTTCCGATATCTATAAATCAATCGAAACTACTAGCTCAATTAGCCAAGAACAGGCGGCATCTACTCAAGAGATCGCAGCTAACTTAGAAGAAATAAATAAAGGCGCGAGAAATTTGGGAAATTACGTTGAGCGTTATAAATAAATAATTTAAAAATAAGAAGTGATATCTTTATCGCAAAGATATCACTTCTTACTCTTTTCCGTTATCTATTATTCAATCATCTTATTCCTAGTAACCTTGGAGTAAAGCCACATGAACCAAGTACGCAACACTAAAAAACTTTCTACAGCTACGAACATACTATAGAGAGCTAAAAATAAAATACTAATTCTTTTTACAAATTCATTCCCTATAACTAATTGGAATAGATATTTAGAAACATCAATTACATCGTTACCAATCGGCGCATTTACAACATGGGGTACGTGTTCCATAAGAAAAACTAAACGTGTTGCAATCAATAAATATAAGTACATTTTCCCTAATTTCTTTATAGACTGATATTTTTCATTCGTTAATTCCTTAGATGTTGACATTGTAATGTCCCCCCCCATTCGAAATAAGAATATTAATATTTTTGATAGTCCACTTATTATTTTAAGATAACTACATAAAAATATAATAGAAATCGTTATACTTAGCATTACCCTATTATGACACAACATAACCTAGAATAACAATGTATACTTATTTCCTATTTATTTTATATTCATCATCCACACCTCGCAGAGGTCAACGAACTCGTCCTTGATACTGTGAGCCTTTACACAGGTCTATTATTTATGCACGATACATCTAACAACTTCTCATAGCTACTGCAGGAATCTAATGTAATTTGTGGTATATGAGTTATATGATAAAATCAGAACAGGGAGGATTTATGAAAACTTCTAAACTCCAAGGTCCAGCGGCAACTTATCGGCATGACGATCATGTTATAAAAAATATAAACAAAGAATTTCGCACTCGATTGACATCTGGTCAGCGGATAGCTGATTGGTTAGCTAAAGTGGTTGGTAGTTGGCCCTTTATTATTTATCAAAGTGTTGTAATCGTAATTTGGATGACAACAAACGTGTATTTAACTTATAAAGCAGTTAGCGATGCAGATTTTTTTCATTCTTGGGATCCATATCCTTTCATACTGCTTAATCTTGTTCTAAGTTTTCAAGCTGCGTACACGGGTCCAGTAGTAATGATGAGTCAAAACAGGCAGAATGAAAAAGACCGGTTGGCAGCAGAACATGATTACCAAATAAACATAAAAGCAGAAGAAGAGATAAAAGTAATTATGGATCACTTAGTTCATCAAGATATTATATTAAAAGAGCTTATAGACCATATAGAAAAATTAAACGTAGAGTCTCCATTAACAAAGGATTTCCACCAATAAAATTGGTATCTATGTGCCTAATAAAACAAAACCATGCCCTAGAGTTTTTCTCCTCAGACATGGTCTTAGATGTGATTGCAATACATCCTTCAATGATTATACTATACCCTATTTGATAATCATTGTCAATTAGTTAGATATCCTCCATATTTATAATTTCATCTAATTCTTTCCATTGTCATATTGTTGTCAAGATTTTGTAATATAGTAATATCAGATCAAGATCTGAGGAGATGTTACATATGAAAAAATTATCTTGCTTAGCATTACTTACCTGTTTCCTGATTACCTTATCAGGAACCGCTTTTGCCTGGAGTGACCGTTCCGAGGGCCGTCCACAACAAAATCCCCCTAGCCTGTCTGTCTGGCATAATCGAAATGACGAGTTTCATGTAAAAACAACTAACTTTCGTAATCAGCATGTATTTTCTGGCGTGATTCGAACTGATGGACGTTTTTACGACATTGACGACAGAGATCTGGAAAATGGTGATTTCGTTAAAGTAGACCGTGACCGTAATACAATTCGCTTCCATTTCACAGGTCGCGGGATTGATGAATTAGATTTCAAAGTAAGAGGAGGAGATACCTTAACTTTTGATGTCAATAAAGACGGCCATGACATGGCTAGCAATCAAATATTCATTGGTAGACATGGCTGGCACCCTAGAGATAACAGGTTTACATTAAGATAAGCGTATCCATCCATAGCGGGCGTTTCATACACCCGCTTTTTTGCTGTGATTTTATAGTTTACCGACATAAAAAAGCCCTCGCAAACCTGCGAGGGCTATAATTTACTGGTGACACACCAGGGAATCGAACCCCGAACCTACTGATTAAGAGTCGTATTTTCGGCATATTTTCAGTATGAGGGGGATATGGTGGAAAGGATATGGGTTGCTGTCGTAGCACGACATGATACAAATGCAAATTCCATTAGCTCACCCCTACTAATACTTAATATTTCCATCAAATAACTTCCCGTTTATTTCCATTTTGTCAGTGTATTGCCACATATAACCTTTAATATCGTCACTCCGGCTCCATTGGGCATTCCATACGGCACAACCAATGCTACGCCAGTCAATATAATCAGTCAGCCAGGAGTAAGAGGCGTAAATGCCGCAGTCTAGACCTATATTGCAAATAAACGTTTTGCACATGGCTGTAATTTCTACCGGGTTAAATGCAAAGCCTTTACGTCGTTTATAGCCGTCCGCATCTTCCATGTCAAAGAACACTGGTAATTCTAATAGCTGTCCTGTACTGTCTATTGCCTCCCGGCAATTTTTTGCTTCATGTATTGCATCTTCGACGCTCAATGCATACGAGTAGTGATAAGCGCCAACTTCCAGACCGGCAGCTTTAGCGCCGGTTACATTCTGTTCAAACATTCCATCCTTTGATTGCAGACCGTAGGAGCTGCGGATGATCACGAATTCAATTCCAGCAGCAGCCACCGCCTGCCAATCGACCACACCGTTATGATGGGATACGTCAATACCTTTTATCATTATCTATTCCTCCTCGTTGTCTAAATCAGGTGTTCCTGCCGCTTTCAGCATCTTACGGACGGGGCGGCCACCTCCGCATCGATAATCCATCCTATGAGCGCCCCGGGTACTAAAATACGTCGCCAGTCTAATATTTCATTAATCTGCCGGATTGCCGTTTCTCGCCTTTGGCTGTTTTCCCTATTATCGGCAAACCTGTCTAGCTCATTAATGATGCTCTTAATCGATTCGCGCAACGGACCGTCCTACAATCTGGCATTACAAAACAAATACATTCCAATGTCTGCGGAGATTAAACCTATCAACCTTTAAAAGTTTTCAATTCTTGCACCTTAAGATCGATTATAATTTACTGTTTCGTTACAGGAGTTTACACGTTAACCTTGAATACTATATTTACGAATTTTCTTGATAAAAGGGGATTAAAATGTTTGATTTCATGCTTTACTCGTCTAGTTTGATTATCCCTATAATAATACTTATTCCTAATCTATTGTGGTTACTTTTCCCGCCAATCAACATACCACTACAAGAAGATAATGAACCTGTTATTCTAACTGTTTTTGAGAATATAGGACGATTCGGTGTAACCATTATTCCTCTGTTTTATCCAATTACAATGAATAATATTTCAAACCGCTTTTATATAATTGCTATGCTGTTATTACTCACGGTCTATTATGCTGGTTGGTTCCGATTTTTCCAAAAAGGCCGGAATCATATGCTCTTATTCCTACCACTATGGCATATACCAATCCCCATGGCAATTACCCCCATTCTTTATTTCTTTTTGGCTGCAGGGTTACTTAAATCGTCCCCCATGTTTATAGCAGCATTCACACTGGCAATAGGACATCTACCTATCAGTTATAAAGAATATCTTCGTATCTCCCCAAAATAACATCCCCCTACCATCCTCATATATGATATGGATAGGATACGATAGTTTCGCCATGGCCATTTTTTATGACCCTTGTACTACCTTATCCACCCGCCCACGAATCTCAGTTAGTTGCTCTTTAGATATTACCATAACCTTATCCCGCCCTCTCATAATAACCCTTCCATATTTTTTTGGTTAAATTAATTCAAACTGCATAGTCTAAAGGGTATCTCTAACTAAAGGATGATGTTATGTCTATTGATTTATTAATACAATACATATCTATACTTATTGCTATAATTGCAGTGATAGTTGCTCGTAAAGAATTGAAACGATTTATCCCTGTTGGACTGTTTGCTAGTTTCTATGCAAATATTGTGTGCTATGTTGCAAATTATTTTGAATGGTGGGAGTTTCCCATTAGAGTTTTACCTGGTGTACGAGACATTTCTTTTACCACAAATGTCATTATCGTACCAATCTTAGCTATGTTTTGGGTAAGATACTCTCCTATGTCTAGAATAAAATGGACTCTTCTTTGGACAACGATTTTAACAGGAATTGAATATTTGGCTGAAAAATATACCAACATGATTGTTTATCACAATGGTTACAATTGGTATTACTCTTATATTTTATGGCTAATCAGTTGGTTTATTTGGTATTCATTCCATAAATGGTTTTATAAAGATGGGAAACCTCACTAAGAATTCCATTAGCCCCCCCCTCCCCCAATATAACCTCTCCTACCATTCTCATATATTACACGTACTAGGATACGGTAAATGGTTTTATTTTTTGTTTAGGCTGTATTCTCATTATGTATTGCTCCCTATTTTTAGGGAATACTGATAGTGCCTTGGCATGTCAGGCGTCCTTTTATTGCAGTTGGTAGACGACACGAGCGTGATATCACGTTTCGGAAATAGTTCGACAAAAGGGGAGAGCTTTTTGAAATATGATAAACCATTAGTAGCATGCGTTATCGGAGCAGCATCTACAATAACGGGTGAGGTTGTAACGCGAGCTTTGATTTTGTTAGGTTTTGGTAAGTATAGTGTATATCAGTTAATTAGTTTGACTATTACAATCAATAGACCCACAGAAATCATAGGGTTAATAGTTAATTGCATAATTGGCGGCTTCATTGGCATTGCTTTTTATTACGCTCTTAACATAATAGGGCGAGATTACCTAGTTGTAAAAAGTACAGCTGTAAGTCTCTTTTTCTGGTTTCTTTCTGAAATGATATTTACGGCAACTATCGAAGGCCGTTTTATCGATCTACGACCAATAAGCGATTATTATGTCCACCTATTGGGAGCCACTGCCTATGGAACAACAGTAGGAATGCTGTTTAAGACATACTTGTTTAATTTATCCATCCCTTCTAAATGCAAATAACATTTGCGTCCAGGCCATCTTAGTACAGGCTCTGCCATACTCCCCCCCTCCCTCACGCTCTAATGTATATAACCCCTACTTATTGGGTATAATTATGTTGACGTTATACTCACGTCGCTAACCAATCTTTCCCATTCTTCTCTCAGCTCTCTTTTAGAGGGCCTTTTTTTATTTCATAGCTTGGTATTTAATTCAAACAGATGGGTATATTACCACTTTTCAATGGTTTCTCCCTCTTTCCTCTCATTTTGAGAGCTTTTTTTATCCGAAAAAGAGTTAACTTCTTCCACTAATTTTTGTATCTACTAAATCACTTTTCATAATTAAGAGTCATGCGCGTCACCTCATGGTTTTGATTTATACCTCCATAACTTCATTAGTGTGTGTGAATATACGTAATTTCTACGGACATACTAATCGTGTGGAAAGCAGATACGTATGCATAATATCTATTCTTTCTATCTAATAAAAAGGTGTGGTTTTATGACGGGACTTATCATGAAATTAATTGCTTGTCTTATACTAATTGTATTAGCCACTCAACTACTACCGCAGATCTACTACCCTACTATATATCAGGCAATTGGAGTGGGAATTGTATTAGCTCTTATGGCTCATGTTATGGAGTTATTTGTGCTTAGAGAAGGAACTTTTTGGATAAGCACCGTAGCTGATTTTGTTGTAGCTGCAGTTCTTCTTTATTTTAGTCAAAGCTTCATACAGAGTTCATACGTTACGATTAGCGGAGCTATTATCACTGCCGCAGTGCTAAGTGTAATAGAATATTTTGTCCACGCTTACCTTATCTTAAGCAGAAAGGTAAGTTCTACCTAATTCCCTCTAATCACGTATATTCTCCAATTAACTAGGCATAATATCAAAATTCCATAATCTATCCTTCTTTTAGCCCTCTTTTGAGGGCTTTTTCCTTTTACGCTATCATAATCCCGCCCAATCTACTTACCACGCCCCCACTGCATGAGTTTTTCTGTCTTCTCACTCCACTGCCGAGATTTTTCAAAAAGGGATTCTTCCTCAGGATCTATTTGATATCCAAACCCATAAAGTGCGCTAAGTTGTGCCACATACCTACCGTAGTTGTAAGCTGTTTTTTATTTTATTTATTTGAGATTAATTTCCATATAGGAAATTTCTGGATTTTGTCGAAGTGTTACTTAAAAGGGAGGTGATTAAGATCGTTACTATAAAAGTTTCTGAACTTTTAAAAACGGCTCAACAACTTTCGAATGATGGTATTAAATACGTAAACATTGATGAATGTGAAAGCGATGAAGAGCTTCCAAAGTGTCTTTCTTTCGCAGCTTATAGTGATGACTCAATGTACGAAATTGATTATGAAGAAATTGATCACGTCGAAATCAAATAAGGCTGATAAGATTAACAAATAATCTGGTATGCTATTCTTCTTTCGTTGAGACGTTCTCTCTTTTAATCGTCTCCTGTATTTCTCTTGCAAGTCATTTCTTTTCTGCTTTTCCCATTCCGCAGATGGTAACTAATAAAAAGCACAGTGTCATTTCATTACAAGATGAATGCACTGTGATTATTTTGTAGTATTTTATCGAATATTCGTTCCTCGATTTGGAATAGGGATAAATTAGAAGACACAGCCTATTCCAATACTAACATGGGCAGGCTGTGTCTTAATTTATAAGAAGAATGTTAAATGTTTAATTTTACAATTGTTATTTCATTGCCGTGCCAGTCGCCGGCATAGGTTTGAGTAGCTAACATCATAACAAGCGGAAGACATAATAGACCTATCTTAAAAAAAACGGTTTGTCTCTTTAGATTCTTTAAACGCCAGGCGGTAAAGTACCCATAGGCAATACCCTTGTATTGGAGTAATTTTTGCAAAGGAAAACAAAATTCCATTATAGGAAGTATATTGCTCCATCGCTAGCCCGACCGACTAACCCTAACCCAAATAATAATTCCGCTTTCCTTTTTAGCCTTATCGCGCCACTAATAGATGCAATTAATGCAGCAAGTGCCCAGCCAATACTTACCGGAAGAATAAAATATATTAAAGTATCCCAACAAACTATCCCAAAACATAAAAAAGCCTTCCAACGAAAATCGCTGGAAGGCTATAATTTACTGGTGACACACCGGGGAATCGAACCCCGAACCTACTGATTAAGAGTCAGAAGAAGCACATTTAATCCAGTTTATGTATCTCTGAAAAATCTTAATTCTATTGGGTTTATAGTTATTTATGTTATTTTTTATCTATTTATAATGCGCCTTGTTTTATTTCGTTAAGGCGCAAGATAAGGCGCAGTTGACATAATTTATAAATCCAATAAAATCAATATCTGCGAAGCTTTTATTCATCGACCACGTGAGGGTCTTTTTTATTGCGCCTTAAGAAAATTATAATGCTGATTTACAAACTCTAAAATCATTTCCCCTGTTTTTGTCGGGTAAAACTTAGATGCCACTCCTCCAAGCATTCCTGACCTAGGAACAATTAGTATAATAATACCAACAGATTCAATTATTTTACCGTATATTTTTAATAAAGCACCATTACGGCAAGGATAATACTTAAACCTAGCCCTATCATAAATGAATAAAAAGATATACTGTGTAATCTTGCAAAAAATGGCTGGTCTATGTTTATTTCATTATCATATGTTTGCCGTATGCAACGATCTATTAACCATATACTGGATATTGCACATAAGAAAAAACAAATAGCCGAAACACCGAAACTCAACTTATTAATCCATGTACTTAGGATGTTTTCAGTTTTTGCGCCAAAAGCTATTAATGCAGCAAAAAGTGCAATTGAAATAGTAGTAAAAAGTTTTGAGGACTCAACTATAATGCTAATAGCTTTATGCTTTGATTCTTGATTTAATTCTTCTTTGATTAATTTTTCAGTCATGGTGTTCCTCCTTAGTAATGGATGCAACTGCCGCATACTATGCAAATTACAACTATACTTCGTCAAGGATTCTGTATTTTCCTGTGGAAAAATAAAAAAGGCAGGGTCTCCCCCTGCTATCAATTATCCCTTATACTACTAAAACAATAACACAAACTATCGCACCTACATAATAAAACCTCTTAAAACGCAAATATGGAGGGTGATTTTTATACGTAAAAACGATAATAGCCTTGTCTTATACTTTTTTTATATTCTCCTTTCAAAGTCATCCGTTTTGTCTATACCTAATTGTTATTTTTTTTGTTTCTTGAAGTAATCATCTTTAATTGTAATGTTAGCTTTCATGTTTGAAGGAGAGTATTTTATATTTGAGTTTGTCCATTCACCATTTGGAGCATAAGTACAATCAGCAATTGTATTAACGTATTCACCTTGATTTAGTAACTTAACATCCTCATCAGTAAAAGTATATACATCAATTGCGAGTCCCCTGTCTGCTTTAGCATATCTTTTTTCAACGTCTCGGGCAGCATGTTGAATGTTGTCCTCTAAAACTTTCTTTTCTAAGCCTAGTGGTACGGAAATACGAATAATCCTTCTGACTGCATATCCTGTTGATACATCTTTCTCACCAAGTACAGTATAAACAGGGTTGAAACCTTTTTCACTTGATGTTGGCATTTCTTTATTATTAGCACATCCATTTACTATAACTGCTAATAACAGGAGAATAAAAAATATTACGATACGCTTTAGGTTCATTGTACTTTCCTCCGGTTTATCATTAAAAAATTCTCACTCATTTTCTGCTATTTCTTTCGCGACTCTGGTCCTGCAGCGTCTTATTTATTTGCAATTAAATAATCCCCATTACCGGGATGTTGCAAATCTATAGGTTTAAAAGGTATTACTTGCCATTCAATTTTACTTCTGCGATCATGAACTATATCATCTATTTGCTTAATGTCCATGGCTTTATTGCCATATATAACCCCTTTTGTTTTATTGAATAAAATATACATTCCTTCTTTCATATAAGTTAACTCCCCTTCCCATTTTGACTATAACCAAATTCCTATCTCTACACTGATTTTGCCACTTTTCCCATAGTCATTTACATATATTTGACCACCTTAAGTAAATCGTAATGGTGCCTATAGCAAAGCAGCATTAAAATGAATTACAGGATAATCAATATTTCTATAAAAAGGTAATATTATCCTTTAGATTTAGACAAATAAAAAAGCAGGAGCATTGCCTCCTGCCTATACACCCCTATTAAATACCGATTATAGCTTTACTCCTTGCATAATCTTCAACCACTTGTCCAATGCTAAGTTTTATTATCAAATTAACGGTTTCATCTGGCGTGATCTGCCATTCCTCTGCCATAGAGTCTATTTTCGCATTGAGTTTGGGATCTTCAATTTCTAAGTTACCTCCATGCCATCGCAAAATACAATGAAGAACCAATTACAAAATTGTATTGTTACCCTCAATTGAAAGCTATGTACCCTGACATTCCCGGTCACATCCTTAATGCGATAGAAACATCAACCAAGAAAAAATGGTCTCAGCATGCTAAAGATATTTTGAACTCCAGAATATCCCTCCCTACTTTTAAACAAGGTCTACCAGTTCATTTGCATAATAAAAGTTACAAAGTACAAAATACCGATGCTACTTACATCATAGATGCACAATTACGTAGTCAAAACCACAAGCCTACTAGATACCAATTCATCATTGCTGCTAATGATAAATCAACAAAAACCATATTAGACCGAATCATTAGCGGCGAATACAAACAAGGTGAAGCCCAGATTACTATAGATCGTAAAGGAAAGTGGTATTTTATCATTCCATACAGTTTCGAGGTTGGTTATTACGATATTGAGAAAACCAATATAATGGGTGTAGATCTTGGTATTACTAAAGCAGCCTACTGGGCTTTTAGTGGCTCTCATAAGCGTGGCTGGATTGTTGGCAGTGAAATCGAAGAATTTAGGCGTAGAGTAAGAAAACGTAGAATAGATATTCAAAATCAAGGTAAATACTGTGGTAATGGACGTAGTGGGCATGGTACTTCAAGACGCCTTCTTCCTGTAGACGTACTCAGTGAAAAAGAAGCAAATTTTAGAGATACTTGTAATCAGCGTTATGCTAGACACATCGTAGATGAAGCTTTGCAGATGAAATGCGGAATAATCCAAATGGAAGATCTTACGGATATAAGTAATTTAAGTAAATTCCTTAAAAACTGGTCATACTATGATTTGCAAACAAAAGTAACTAATAAAGCAGCAGAATATGGTATTGAAGTTCGAAAAATAGACCCTCAGTATACCTCGCAACGCTGTAGCGACTGTGGACATATTGATAAAGCTAGTCGATCTGGTCAAGCAACTTTCGTCTGTACGAATTGTGGCTATGGTAACTTACATCACTGTTTTTCTTGTAGTGCAAAACAAAAAGAAGCAGGAGTTTGTTTAAAGTGTGGTGAGCCTACAAAGCATCTGATAATTAATGCAGACTATAACGCTGCTCGTAACATTGCAACAGAAGGCATTGCAGAAATTATTGTTTCTACAATTAAGGACGTTGGTATTCAACCAGTATCTAAAAAACCCGCGAACCGCAATCGCAAAAAAACTAAAAGGTTCGCACAAAACAAACTCTTCGGTTTGCTCGTTTAACCGTAAGGCGTAGAAGTACCCAATACTTTAGCTATTGGATAACGCTCGCCAGAAACCCCTGCGAAATGCGGGGCAACATTATACTTTCGCGCAAAATGATACTACAAAGCAATTAAATACTGGCTTGCCATTATTCTCTGTAACAAAACTTGCACGAATAGATAAGTTGGAGCGGTTGAGCGTGCACCGCAAGCAGTTGTTTTAACGTAACAACTTGCGCGAGTGCATAAGTCGGAGCGATAACTCCAGTTTATTGTACATTAAGATCATTGTAGTAATTTAAGTTGGAGCAGATACAAATACACTTTGCCGATCTGTAATATAGCAACTTGCATGAGTGTATAAAGATTCAACTATAAATGCGCTGCCTATTAAGTGAGCAGTGCATTTATTCTATTCCTCTATCTCTATAAAGTCTGTAGACGTAAAATTCTCTAAGCAATAACAAAGAAGCCTGACATTAATTATCTGGCATCACAAAGGCAACCAACCACTCATAAACTATCAAATGACTACCTGTACTATTAAAATATCTGGCTATGTAATAATCCAATCATATCCCTATAGCTTTTGCTGGCAATGGATCATATACCTGTAATGCTATTGTGATAATACAACCCAATAACCCACATACACAAATAAACCATTCAGTTTGTCGCTAACCTATGCCGGCCATCACAGGTGTTATATTTTTAATATCTAGTTATAAAGCTAATAAATCATAAAAGGGCAAATATGCCCCTTTTTTGTTTATTCCGCTATTTAACTAATCAAGTAGTACGTTTAACCAAACAAAAAAACCCGCCTCACCTCGAAAGGTAAGACGGCTAGCAAACTAGTCTTTTATAGCTATCACTTTAAAACTAATAATCTTATCAAATAATAAATATTCCTTGCTACGATCAATAGTATCATCAAACGTATAGACAGTGTTACCAGTACTGACCGTACGATCGCACCATTTAATGAAACTTTCAATTTCAGCTTTAGATAACCTATATTCTCTTTCACTAGAATCACTCATGGTAATCCGTAACAAGCCATTTCCACTTGAAGCCTGTGGGGTTGCAGATGCCTCATTCGAATTAGCACTTTCATTCCCACTTGCATCAACTGCAGTAACTACATAGTAGTAGGTAGTGCCATTTGTTACTGTATTATCTACATACTTTGTATCTGTTACCTTGGTCGCAATAGTAGTATATGGGCCACCTGCGTTTGTTGAACGTTTTACATTGTAGCCAGTTGCGCCAACTAATGCAGCCCACAAGAGACTTACTTGGGAGTCGCCTGCTGTTGCTGTTAGATTAGTTGGTGCATTAATAGCACTAGGAGGGGTGAAATTGGAAGTCCACCGAGCTATTCCTTTCGACACACGAAACTCATCAATGTAACCAGCGAAGTAAGTGCCATGATATGCATCCTTCCCAATTAGTGGCGCATCATTAACAACTGGAAATCCGCCACTATTTGTAAATGTAGTTTGAATTACTCCATTTTTAAATGTATAAAAATTATTTCCTTTTCTCGCAATAGCAATATGATTCCATTGATTAAGATCACATGTCCCACATGATTCTCCTTGTGCAATATCATAGCTACTATTGTTATAAATCGACATTTTGCTTGTACCCCAAAAAGAAACATTGCCAGAACTTCTATCCGAGATAATCCTAAATGGAGAATTATCAATACTACTTCCACGAGAAAACAAACCACTAAGACCTGGTGACGCTTCTGGTCGATACTCCCACCAGTCAATCGTAAAATCTCCTGTCCCAAAATCGAAATCTGTACTATTAGGCATCGTCAAATATTGATCCGTTCCATTTAAATATAGACTAGCGCCTCCAAACTTACTCTGTACAGTACTGATTGTAGCCCCATTGAAGGGACTCCAGACCTTCCCACACTCATCCTTCAACCCTTCATCAAAATGCAATAAAGACACTGTGTACTGATCAACTTCATACATAAATTATTACCTCCATTATTATTATTAAAACCGACATAGCCGAGGAACTCTAATTAAAATTGTGTGTTTCCTGTATATCAGCTTTCACTAACGTACATTCCATAGCAACTATAAAATCAACCAGCGAATGCAAATTAATTTCTCATTCTTTATCCGTACATATAGGACGAAATTTAGATAGGTACAAAATAAAAGAGCCGTCCAATATCGGACGGCATACTTCCATTTAACTTTCGATTAGGAATAACATATATATTTCATACATTAGAAATTAAGTATTTACGCCCTACCTTCAATCTCTTTAACACGTGCATAGAAGGTAACTTTCTTTAATCCTGATAATTCCATTGCCTTGACTGCCGTTATCTCACCATTCTTCCAGCTATTATATATAACCTTGAAAGATTCATCTACTTCTACCCTCGGTCTACCGTATGGTCTACACTCTGACTTAGCAAGTGCTATCCCCTCGGCTTGACGTTGCTTGATCTTTTTCCGCTCTTGTTCAGCCACATAGGACAGCATGGACAAGAATTGATCTTCCATTAACTTGCCAATATCGCCCATAGCCTTAAACTTTCTTGAATCGAACAATGTTTCATTTTCTAATATAACTATATCAGCGTTCAATTCTCTTGTAATACGTTTCCATTCTGTTAATATGCCATCATAGTCACGCCCTAGCCTGTCCAATGCATCAATATAGATCACATCACCCGCCCTAATGACTTGCTTCATGGCTTGATACTGGGGGCGGTCAAAATCCTTACCAGATTGCTTATCAACAAATATGAATCTATCTTCAATTGCTAGTTCTTGCATCTTGGCTAATTGTCTCCCTTCGTTTTGATCTTTACTGCTTACCCTTACATATCCTAAATTCATTATGTACGCCCCCTACTGTTTACTTCTTGTGCCTATTGTATTATTTTCGTTCGTAAATGTCATTGATAATTAATGAACGTTTATAAATACTTTTACAGACTTTATCGAACGTAAAACAGTGGGATTTTTATATGTTCATCAAAGTATACTTACTGAACACTATTAAATAAGTTTAATTTAAAATCATTGTACAAAACATCTTTTTGCGTTTGTTGGGGTCACGATAGAATTCGGAAATTATAGCACGCTAAGAGATTATTTCAATTAAAACTACTCTGATTCTGCATGTAGGGGTAGTATCAGCATCCGTGTCATGTACTGAAAAGTAAATGGAATTTTATTCGTATTAAGCCTTTTTTCTTGCATAAGCCTAACAAATCAACTTTGCATAAACTGTATATTTGCCCATACAAAACCCAGGACACCGCCAAGGAGCGAAAATCCTGGGTTTTATTATTTACATAATGGTAATTTATCGGACGCTAATAATCTTATTGTTTGCGACTTTTGTACCATTAGGTGCCAATGAGCAATGCAAAAAAAAGGAAGCTGGTGTTCAAAATAAGAATTCTTTCTAGGTCAACATGTCGTCAGCCAAGGATTCTTTGTCTCAATTATCTCCTATTAATTTTTCCAACGCTGAATCAAGTGTGTCACCGGTTATATCATCCGGCTTCACACCAATCCCTTCCATGCTTTTGTCTTCGGAGGAATATTCATTTCCAAAGGGAAAGTCAATTTTGGTTTTTGTATTCTTGAGGGTGTATGTATTACAATCTCCCCAGCGTCCAGCTGAAGGAAACCCGATTATCTGACCCCGCTTGTTTAGCTGAAACCATCGGGCAAACTGATCACCGCAGCTTCCACATATGGAATTTATTCTTAATATGGTTTTACCTCGCCAAATGTTTTTAAAATCTAGGTCGTAGCTTTCCGCAACCTCCTCTGAAAAATTAATCATGCGACTATGTTTATTACCGGTTTTTACGGCGATGGTTTCTTTATATACGCGATAATCTTTTTGTATATTTAATATAGAAGACAAAGCTATCATGTTCTTTGTTTGTCCTCCTGCAGAATCCTTCAGATCAATTACTAAAATTTCCGGATGTCCTGCAAGTATTTTTTCAAAAGTTGAGTCTAGGTCATTCGTATCCCAATTATAAAACTGCCGCACGTGCAAAACAGCGACTTTCTGCCCGGCGATTGTTCGAAAAAAATATAATAAACTTGAATGAATATATTGTACATCACTGGGGATTTCCTCCAAGGAAGGAAAGCTGTTATTGGTGAGAAACAATTTGCTGTCATCATGCACATATTGGATTTTTGTGCTTGCATCATATTTTTTCCATGTCAGCAGTTCTTCTTTGATTTGGCCGTCTGGCTTTATATATATAAGTCTCACCGGTTCCAAGTTGTCCCGTAGCGGCTGCCATGAATATTCTGTGGTCGATCTCCGTGTAGCCACTTCCTTACTGGATAGTTTAGTAGACTGCGGTATTAAGTTGCTGAATTGATCGATTTCGTCATGGATGTCTTTTCCGTTCCAGCTAAGGATTTGATCACCTGGAGCTAAATCAGTGCCGAACGTATTATAAATCCTACCTACATAAACATTACCATCTTTCCCCATTGTCATAATAAACCCCAAAAAATAGCTGGAGTCAGACGCTAATTGGTTATCTAATTCCCAGTTAAAATGACCGTCATTAAATTTACTGCGCAACTTTCTTATTTCTCGTACAAATTGAGGTTTACCTGACCCCCAGTCTACGGTATCTGCATAGGTGGCGCATTGCTGGTAGAAATCTGTTCGCGATATCCCAAGTTTTTGTTCCAGATAAATGTATTTATTGGCGATTAATTTACATGCTTGTAAATAATCCTGTTTGTACTGATCCATAGGCACTTGCTCGCAAAATGCGGTTTTCTGCCCTAAAAGAATTAGAATAAGACTCCCTATAATAAGGAACTTGTTTATCAGTTTTTTCATCATAATGCCCCTCTCAAAAAATGGAAATATATGCTATTGTAATATTACACATGAAATCTATATATTCCTTTTATTGATTTTTTCCATAACAATTTATTATCGGACATTGAATTTACTTTTCAGTACATGACACGGATGCTGGTACTACCCCTACATGCAGAATCAGAGTAGTTTTAATTGTCATTATCATCTCCCCCCCACATTAACAATTCCCTCATTTTTTAATATGAGATTATTCCGCTCCTCAACTCGCACCCTCGCATCATGCAACGCATCAGCCAAACCAGTTAGTGATTTAGAGATTACTTTGGATGATCTATTTCCCTCTGCTATTTTCCAGACTAGTTGACTTTTTTCCCTTATCTCTGTGTCTGTCAATTCTCTGTATTCCCATATTTGATTTAACTCTTCTAACCGAACTCTTTCTTCTGAGGTCAAACACGATATTTCTTCTTTAGTGCCTACTTCCATTTCTAACCTTTTTATACGATGTAATAAATTAGCCAAATCAAACACCTTCACTTTCATTACTAATTTCTATAGTTTTCATATCAGGATATTTCCTTTCCATCCAACAAGAATCTGTTTTGCATGGATACTCTGGACAATCATCACGCCTATGACTACAATTACTAAATGATCCATCATCTTCAACAATTTTAACCCATATAATATTTTCACCGTTATTAGATAAAATTTTACTTTCGATTTTTTGAAGTCTGCTTTTTAGGCTCATTTCGTATCCCCTTTATATAGTTCTCTGCATTCTCGCATAATTTGGGTAAGTCGTATCATCTGACCACTTTCACTAGATAACTCTGTATTAAGAACAGTTTTCAGTAATTCTGTATCGTTATGACTCATTTCATCACCAAACGCAGTCAATAAGTCACGACTGCGTATTTTCTTTTTAGTACCGTCCTTCATGGTGCAAATAATTGAATTGCCAATTATAGATATTTCCAACTTACTGATTCTACTTTTTAGGCTCATATTTATACCACCTTTTGTGATTTCTCTAATTCTGTTAATCGTTCTTCCATATCTTGCAATTCAGTTATTTTTATAGCACCATCTAATATAGCCTTACACGCTGACACACGAGCAGAAGGACTTACAGCCGAATCTTTAGCAACTTCCCTTAATACACTTACCGCTTCACTACTAGCTGCCTGCAATTGGCTAATAGCCTGCTTTAACGTTTCCTGTTTGGCCTGCTTATAGTTATTCTGAAATTCCTCTTGCTGTAGCCATCTTAATAAGGTATTTACACTAACACCTGCTACCTCTGCTGCACCTTGTAAATCATTGCTCTTTAGTAGTCCAACAATAGCCAATTCCCATTTATGATTGAATTTATCACCACCAGCCAACACCACACCCCCTTTTAACTTTATAAATTATTTAATCTCCCACTAGGCCGCTATACTTGACGTATAAGCGGTTTTATTTATTGGTTACTTATTAGTTATTAAGGGCATTATTTAAGGCTTTTGCCATTTCACACCCCATACCAAACCCTTGTAAGAAAGCTGTATTCTCTGCTTCCTGTAATTGCTCAACTAATAAGGCAATCAGGCGATCATTATCAGCTGCACTCAAAGGGAGGTTGCATATAAACTCGCTAATCATTCTAGTCGATATATAAAATTCTTCTGAGCGTTCAATTTTTATCATATCTTCGCCCTCTGATATATTAGTTATTGGAAAGTTTATAATCTTGCTCATGTTGCTATCCCCCTTAAATTATTTTACTTAATACTTAGCATCAGCTTTATTTTTTCAACTCTAGTTTTTGCCACCTCTAAATCATCCTCAACATACTGCCTACTGTGTCCATCAGCATCAACACTAATTATATATTTCAGCCCTTTCTTCTTTAACGATACCGATCTCATGCCCGCTCTCATTTTATTAAATGGTGTCATACTGCAACCCCCTTCAATAAGAATTCTCTTGCATGATAAAACAGCACTGAATGAATAAATGAGCCAGAATTAACCGACAAGGTAAAATTTAATCTAATATCATATCGTGCTTCAAAAGCCCTTAATGTTCCCATGTATGCCGATGGGCTATAATCCGCACGATACTTTTTAAGTTGTATATCTTGCCAAGTGGCATCCTCTACCATCAAATATAATTTTGATCCTTTAGACCGAAGGAACTCATTTTCAATCTGTGTGCGTCCATGTGTTAGATTTTGAGCTAGTTCATCTAATGTGGCTTTACGTTCAACGTTAATATTGTCCGATAGGTAAATATCACGAAGTACACCAAGTTCCACGTTTTTAGGAATAAATGCGGAATAGTCCCCATAATCTAATTTTTGAACCTTGTAAGGTATCCCCTTATCTGTGAAGTATTTTATAATATGTAGATTTTTCTGTTCTCTCGTGTCAACTAACATTGTTAAACTTTTAAGTAGCGTTTTTGTTTCTGCATCAGTATAAAAACATCTCATATACTTGTACCTTCTTTCAATATTGTCCCCCCAAAAATTTTCTTTGCTGTTATTAGGCTCTTAAATGAGTGAATAGGTAAGTTCTTTGCCGACTCAACAATTAAAAGAAACTCTTTCACCTTAAAAGATAAGATATTAGAATCAGGCTTACCGTGTGTGTATACCAATATCTGACTACCTAAAACATTGTCATAGACTCCTTGCTTAATATCTACCGTATAAGCTCCACATTCTAAATTATCCTCTCTAATAAGTTTCATAATCTCAACGGTATTCACAATTAGAACTCCTTAATGTGAAAATGTGAAAACCAAACGCAAATTTTATATTAATATATATTTTTTATTACTTTACGTACAAAACAGAGAATTACGTTTTATTTTCACAATTATCACAGTTTTATGTACCAAATTTTGTTAAATAGCTTTTTGTCTTTCAATATTTGCTAGACCAATACCAATAAATTTAACCATTCGCCATGAGCCAATCACTTCATTAAATCCTCTACCACGAATCCTATTATTAAAAATCTTCTTACCGATTGGTTTTTCTCCATTCACTTCACACCACTTAATAAATGTTTGATAAAGTTCTTTTGCACCAACTTGGCAATTTTCATTAATATAACAATTCTCATCAATGAAAGTCTGTACAACATCTTCTTCTGAACGGTATTCATTGCAAGCATCTTTAATACTTTGTGGTGGCTGCAACCCCTCGCTTTGCCACTCAGCGAACCCTGCAACCATCCAAGCTAATATTTCTGGTAACTCTGATTCTAGTTTTTCACGAAGTTTTTTATCTTCACGACCTGCAAACGATACTTCAAAAGGTATTAGTCTAATTCGTGACCATATCGCGTTAGATGTTTCTTTTATGACTGGCTTATTATTAGTAACAAGGATAATTTTGTGTGTAGGGAAGAAGTCAAAGTATTCAGCCCGTAAGAAGCGACCTGTGAGCATATCCCCGCCCGTGAGTGACTTTATAACTGCTTCATCAAGTCTTTTACCTTCGTTTGATTCTTGGGCAATTACAAGCCTTTTCCCAGCAATGCGAGCCACGTCATTAGGTATTCCACCCGCGTTTTTAGGCTCAAATGTAGCGAAAGGCATTACACATTGAAGTTCTCCTAAAATACGTTGTATCATCTCTAAAAATACGCCTTTCCCATTCCTACCATTTGCACCGTAAAAAATATTTAATACGTGTTCTGTTGTATCACCGGACAAACAAAGTCCAGCAAGTTTCCAAAGATACCGCATTACTTCTAAATCATTATTAGTTATTTCACACAAGAACTTTATCCATTGTCGACAATCTGCATTAACGTTATAAGGCTTGTAGGTGTACGGCAATAAATGACTAATATTGTGTTTCTTATTATGTGGCATTAATTCACCTGATTTTAGGTTAATAGTTCCATTCATACAGTTAATTAAATATTTCTCTTTATCAATTTCATTAATAGAAAGTGGCACGTCTGGTAAAAACTTTACTATCTCAGCAATGGATTCTAATTTAGCGCGACTTTCGCATGACTTCGCCCATTTTAACTGAACCTCTGGCTCTGGTATGTTTCTAGTGTCGTGTAAATCTTTAACCATTTTTATAATTAAACGCTTAATACCACCATCATTATTTTTCTCCCACCGCTTACCATCCCACAGAAGAAATGAACTAATCTCAGGACAGTATCGAATATTACCAGCGTTTTGATGTAATAGCCGTTCCGCAGAACCTAACTCTGTATAGTGAAAGACGATATTTGATACGTGAGACTGTTCTACTACTCTCACACATTCGGTAATATATTCAGTATTACTGACAAGCTGTAAAAGCTCATCCTTGGTATGTCCAACCTGTAACCAATCGGTAACATCACCCTTTGGCGGTAAATCTGGGAGATTAACCACACGCACCCGACAACCCCGGCTTAATAATTGGCTAGTAACCATTTCAGCATGTTCCTGCCCGGGCGGGTCATTATCTGGTAGTATGATTACTTCCGCGCCCTCCGGTATATATACGCTATGCTCCTGTTTCCACTTACCAGCACCACCACTGTTACAAGTCGCAGTTAAACCTATCTGCTGCAATGTGTGAACGTCCTTCTCACCCTCTACTATATAAACCTTATTGCCCTGTTCAATCCCTATTAGAAGTGCAGTTAGTTGGTAAGGAACTAACTCTACACCATCAAGATTATTAATCCATCCACCTTTACCATCGGGTCTACGCTGGTAAAATCCTTTAGGTTCAAATCGTAACGCTTGATATAGTAAGCGACCTTCTTTATCGCAGTAATCATATGTAGCAACAATACGCTTTTTTATTTGTTGTTGGTTGTTAATTCCGAACCGCTCTGCAAGAATCTTTAACGCTTCTTTCGTGGTGCAATTATTGAAATATGCCCACAAATCAATCGAATCAAATCTTTTTTTGCATCCGTGACAATAGCCCTTGTTTTGATTGGTATAGAGTTCCGCACTACCTGACTTTTCATTATGCCAAGGACAAAGGACGAAATGTCTGTTGCCTTTCTGCTGTATGTGTAGACCATGATCACCAGCAAGCTGTAAAATAGGTAGTTTATCACGAATTTGCCGAACAATATCGTCACTCAAAGAACCCCACCTCCTTAAACGCATCTTCTAAGATAATAATTTTATCAGCCAATAAATGATCATTCGATTGAATAGCATCTTCTACTAATGAGCCAATCAGCTTTTTCAATAACCAAATCTTAATTCTTGTTCTCATCGAATAACCCTTATTCCACCGATCGCCGGAACTGACTCTATTTTGTTTTCTCGTTCATCAATCCACTTTAATACAGATTCAAGTCTATAAAAAACTCTCCGGCCTACTTTAAATGATGGGCAGCCGTTTTTAGTCCATCCCCAAATTGTATTTGGCGTGATAATTTTACCAGTTGGATCAAGCCTTAAAGCAAGTTCAGGTTTATTCAATATTTGATTCTCTATCATGAATTTTCACCTGCCAACTTATTAATGGCCTGCAATATTAACGTTTTCTTTTCTTCTGGTAACTCATGCCGCAGCCATCGGCTAAATGTAAATTCTGTTATTCCTAGTAATTCAGCAACTTTATATTTTTTACGACCAATCAATGCCGTGTGAATATCAAAATTAGATATTTTACTCATAAAATAAATCACTCCTTAATGTTTATATAGTTTTAGTGTTTATAGCTTATTTCGCTAGGTGTCTACCGGTGGCCCCAACCTATATGTTAGATGATGGTGTTGATCTTCGGACTGTTGCCGGTAAACTTGGACATGCTTCTACTAACACAACAACGACGATATATAGTCACCTTCTTAAATCAGCCGAAACGAAAACAGCAGGCATAATGGAAAATAGATTAACCAATCTCAAGAATATAACAATAGACAAAAATAAGAAGCAGGCCCAATAGCCTGCTTTTCGTTTGTTTATATTTGATTATATTAGTATCCATTTTAAGCCGTTAAGGCGCAAGATAAGGCGCACTTGACATAAGAAAAGCCCCCGCATACCTGCGAAGGCTATAATTTACTGGTGACACACCGGGGAATCGAACCCCGAACCTACTGATTAAGAGTCAGTTGCTCTGCCAGTTGAGCTAGTGAGTCATTCAATTCAAGAACATTTATATAATATAATATTTTACTACAATTGTCAACTAGTTTTTTAAATACACTGCCACCATTAGAAGGAAATGATCTGACAAGAAGCTATCTATTCTTCAATACGAATAGATAGCTTCTCGTTATTTTCTATTTCTTTGCTCTCTTTTCTTGTAAATAGTTATCGATTGCGACGGCAGCTTTTTTACCCGCTCCCATAGCAAGAATAACGGTGGCAGCGCCTGTTACGATGTCACCACCGGCAAATACACCGGGTTTACTGGTAACGCCTGTTTCTTCGTGAGCCGTAATATTACCCTTTTTATTAACGTCTAATCCCTTTGTCGTAGATTGAACCAAAGGATTGGGGCCTTGACCGATAGCAATAATAACAGTGTCTACTTCTAGAACAAATTCCGAATTTGGAACTTCAATAGGACGACGGCGCCCTGAGGCGTCAGGCTCGCCTAGCTCCATACGAACACATTGAAGACCTGTAACCCAGCCCTCTTTATTGCCAATTACAGCGGTAGGCGCGGTAAGGAATTGAAAATCAATCCCCTCTTCTTTGGCATGATGCACTTCTTCCAGTCTTGCAGGTAATTCTGCCTCAGAACGCCGATAGACAATATATGAGGTATCAGCCCCTAACCGTAGTGCGGTTCTAGCCCCATCCATGGCTACGTTACCACCGCCTACAACCGCTACTTTTTTGCCTACATGAATTGGTGTACCATAGTCAGGGAAACGATAGGCTTTCATCAAGTTACAACGAGTTAAAAATTCATTCGCAGAATATACTCCGTTAAGATTTTCTCCAGGTACTCCCATAAAATAAGGCAGCCCTGCTCCAGTACCAATAAAGACAGCGTCAAAACCTTCTTCTTCCATTAGCTCATCAACAGTAAAAGTACTACCAATAACCGCATTCACAACAATTTCTACACCCAATTTGCGTAAATTGTTGATTTCAACTTGTACTACTTCATCTTTTGGCAAACGAAACTCTGGAATACCATACATCAAAACGCCACCAGGCAAATGTAATGCTTCAAAAATCGTTACTTTGTAACCTTTTTTGGCTAAATCACCAGCCACAGCCAAACCAGCTGGACCAGAGCCTATTACCGCTACCTTTTGTGCATCCGAGGCATACTCAATCGGGGCAGTAACTTCCCCTTTTTGTCGTGCTGCATCTGCAACATAACGCTCTAGACGTCCGATACCTACTGATTCACCTTTTTTTGCTAACACACAATATTTTTCGCATTGTTCTTCTTGAGGACATACTCTACCACACACCGCTGGCAAGCTATTAACTTCTTTTATCTTAGCAATTGCGGCATCCATATCGCCTTCTTTTATCTCTTTAATAAAAGCAGGTATATCTACTTGTACAGGGCATCCTTTGCGGCAAGGAGCAGCTTTACATTGTAAACAACGTTCGGCTTCCGCTTTTGCAAGCTCTTCTGTATATCCGAAACTTACTTCCTCAAAATTCTTTGCCCGTACTTTAGGATCTTGCTCTGGCATACCATTCTTTTTTAATGAGAGTGACATTTACAGCCCCCCTCTTTCTTACCAGTAATATGTTCACTATGCTGTTTTTCATGAGGTTTGTACATACGCTGACGCGCCATTAAGCTTTCAAAATCTACTTTGTGAGCATCAAATTCAGGGCCATCTACGCAGGCAAACTTATTTTCTTGCCCAACTGATACGCGACAACCACCACACATACCCGTTCCATCGACCATAATAGGATTTAGACTAACTACCGTAGGCACGCCATATGGTCTTGTTGTTTCTGCAACGAATTTCATCATAATTACAGGACCAATAGCTACAACTAAGCTAATTGTTTTATCTGAATCTAGTAATTCTTTTAAAGGTTGGGTGACTAAAGCCTTGCGTCCTTTGGAGCCATCATCTGTTGTAATGATCAATTCATCACTTACTGCTGCCATTTCTTCTTCATAGATTAATATGTCTTCGGAGCGAGCACCAATAATGGAAATGACTTCATTTCCTGCTTCTTTCATGCCACGAGCGATTGGATACACTGGCGCGATACCAATACCGCCGCCTACACAGACAACAGTACCCATTTTTTCAATGTGAGTTGCTTTGCCTAAAGGACCAACTAAATCTAGCAAAAACTCTCCTTCATTCAAAAGACCTAACTCTACTGTGGAGGCACCCACCTCTTGGAAAATCAGGGTAATCGTGCCCTTTTCCCGATTAAAATCAGCAATCGTCAAAGGAATTCTTTCCCCTTCTTCATTGACACGTAAGATTACAAATTGTCCTGGTTTTGCCTTTTTTGCAATTAGTGGCGCTTGCACTTCAAAAAGTTGCACACTAGGCGCTAATTGCTGCTTCACAAGTATTTTATACACAGGAAACCTCCTTGAAATAGGGATCAGTAGAGCTAACAGTTAGTTTCTACCTTTCCATAAATTTTACATTCTCCCATAAAACAATTAGTTTACAGTCTTACTAATATTCTAATAATTTACTATTACATGCTTTTAACAGTAAGTCAATAGGTATTAATTCTCATCAGATGACTGTTACTAATTTTTTATAACTTAAAATAAACCAATGATTTTTCCGGCATTATCAATATCCATTCGTTCTGCTGCTGGGCGTTTCGGTAATCCAGGCATTGTCATAATGTCCCCTGTAAGTGCAACCAAGAATCCCGCCCCTGCTGCCACCCGAACTTCCCTTACTGTGATGGTAAATCCAGAAGGACGTCCTAGCTGAGTCATATCATCGCTTAAGGAATATTGGGTTTTCGCCATACAAATTGGTGTTTTGTCAAACCCAAGGCTAGAAAGCTCTTTAATGGCCTTTTCTGCCGGTTGCGTGTAATTTACCCCATCAGCTCCATACATCTCTTTCGCGATTGTTAAAATTTTATCTTTTATTGATGCGGTTTCATCATAGATGTAATTAAACTTGTTAGGTTGCTCACATGCTGCTAGCACTTTTTGCGCCAGTTCAATACCGCCTTGTCCGCCTTTGGCCCAAACCTCTGACAAAGCCACCTCGGCACCCAATTCTACACACTTTTCTCGTACAAAATCTAGTTCTGCTTTCGTATCGGTAGGAAATGCGTTAATTGCCACCACTGCGGGTAAGCCAAATTTCTGCATGTTCTCAATATGTTTTGTTAAATTCGCCAACCCTCTTTCAAGAGCAGGCATATTTTCTCCTACAAGTTCTGCCTTCGGTACACCGCCGTGCATTTTAAGCGCACGTACTGTAGCCACAATAACCACTGCATCTGGTTTTATCCCGGCAAAACGGCACTTTATATCTAGGAATTTTTCTGCGCCAAGATCTGCACCAAAACCAGCTTCCGTTACACACACATCCGCCAGCTTTAAGGCAAATTTTGTTGCCATGACGCTATTACAGCCATGAGCAATATTCGCAAAAGGACCACCATGAACAAAAGCTGGGGTATTTTCCAAGGTTTGCACTAAATTGGGTTTAATGGCATCTTTAAACAGTAAAGTCAATGCGCCAGTTACGTTTAATGCTGCAGCAGTAACAGGCTCATTTGTATAGGTATAACCAATGATAATACGGCCAATGCGAGCCTTCATATCATCTAAATCGCTAGCCAAACATAAAATAGCCATCATTTCAGATGCTACCGTAATATCAAAACCACTTTCTCTTGGTACTCCATGAATTTTTCCACCTAACCCACAAATGATAGAGCGAAGTGAGCGTTCATTTAAATCCATAACTCGACGCCAAGTAATTCGCCTAGGATCGATATTCAATTCATTTCCTTGGTGAATGTGGTTATCAATAATAGCCGCTAACAAGTTATGCGCCGTCGTAATAGCATGAAAATCCCCTGTAAAATGTAGATTGATATCTTCCATTGGCACGACTTGAGCATAACCGCCGCCAGCTGCACCACCTTTCATACCAAAACAAGGTCCGAGGGAGGGTTCACGAAGGGCAATGGCGACCTTTTTTCCTACCTGACGTAAGGCATCTCCAAGACCTACCGTTGTTGTAGTTTTTCCTTCACCTGCTGGAGTAGGATTGATAGCTGTAACTAACACTAATTTCCCATCAGGACGTGATTTAATCTCTTCCCATTTTGCTAATGAAACTTTCCCCTTATATTTGCCATAAAGTTCTAGATCATCTTGGGTAATACCTAATTGGCTAGCCACTTCCTCTATGTGTTTCATCTGTGCCTCTTGGGCTATTTCAACATCGCTTTTCATCTATGTGCCTCCTTATATAAGTACAGCCAAAGTGAATAGTTGAAATGATAACCGTTTCAACTATCCTTTGGCTGTGATTCTACTAAAAAACGAAATGTATTATTATTATTTTTTGACGTGTAGTAAAGTAGCAGCCTTCACTGTATTACTTAAAAGCATAGCAATCGTTAAAAGTCCTACCCCACCAGGCACTGGAGTAATGGCTCCTGCTACCTCTTTGACTTGTTCAAAGTCAACATCGCCTACTAATTTTTTGTCTGGTAAGCGATTAATTCCTACATCAATCACTACGGCACCAGGTTTCACCATATCCGCCGTAACAAATTGCGCTTTGCCAATTGCTACGATTAAGATATCGGCTTGGCGAGTAATACTAGACAGGTCAGCAGTACGAGAATGACAAATGGTAACGGTAGCATGACGCGCTAATAGTAAGTTGGCCATTGGTTTGCCAACAATATTGCTACGACCAATAATAACTGCATGTTTACCGGCAATTTCTACATTAGCAAGTTCCAACATTTTGATACAGCCTGCAGGGGTACATGGTACAAGATGTTCTTGACCAATTGCCAGTTTTCCTACATTCACTGGGTGAAATCCATCTACATCTTTATCTGGATGAATTGCCTTTAAAAGTTCTGCTTCCTCATTCTTTAAAGCTTCAGGTAGTGGTAATTGCAGCAAGATTCCATGAATCGCTGGATTTTCATTTAGACTAATAATTTGCGCTAATAGTTCTTCTTTGCTGATGGATTCAGGCAGGCTTATAACTTCTGAATAAATCCCGAGTTCTTCGCAGGCTTTATGTTTATTTGCTACATATACTTTAGAAGCTGGATTCTCACCAACGATAATGACAGCTAATCCAGGATTCATTCTCTGGGTTGCCTTTATCTTCTCGACTTCCACTTTTACACTCTGCTTAATTTGTGCAGCAAAGACTTTGCCTTCTAAGATTCTTACTGACATGACTATTCCCCCGTACTACGTATTTATATTACACAATAATGCTAATCACCGTAAATACTAATAAAGCGATACTAACCAAACCATTGCGCATAAAATAGGCCTGGGTTACTTGCCGAAAATCAGTAGGACTAACAATCGAATGTTGATAGATTAACACGCTGGCAGCTAGTACAACGCCGCCATAATATACTCCATGCATATTCATCAGTATCCCGACAGCAACAAAACCTGTAATGCTAATTACATGGAGCGCTTTACTAATGGTAAGAGTTCCTTGTATTCCAAAACGAACAGGCATAGAATGTAGTCCATGTTTTTTATCAAACTCTAGATCCTGGCAGCCATAGATCGCATCAAAACCAGCAATCCATACACCAACAGCAAGGCCTAATAGGACAATTGGTAATGTAATGTCCCCCCTGACTGCTACCCAAGCACCAATTGGTGCAACGGAGAGAGCTAAACCTAGTACTAAATGGCAAGTCCAAGAAAATCGTTTCATATAAGGATAGACCGATAGTGGAATTACCGCTAAAGGTGCTAGTTTTAAACATAAGGGATGTAGATTCGCTGCCGCTACAGCAAAGAGGGCAAAACTTGCCAATGTCATTAGTACGGCTCCCTTAGGCTTAACTGCTCCTGTAACCATGGGACGGTTGGCAAACCTTGGCTGCAATCGATCATATTTTAAATCAATAAAATTATTCAATGCCATGGCGGCACTGCGAGCACCTACCATGGCCAAAGTAATCCAGAATAAGTCTCTCGCTGCAGGTATACTGCCGGCGGCTAATATAGCGCCAATATAAGCAAAGGGTAAGGCAAACACGGTATGGGATAATACAATATTATCAAGGTGTGCTTTAATTTTACTCAAGTCCTAATTCCTTCCATTTCTTGTCAACTATTTCTTTAATATCAGCCGACATTTCAATTTCATCCGGCCATTCGCGGCTATATCCCTCTGCGGCCCAAGCTTTTGTGGCATCAATCCCTACCTTAGTCCCCCAATTGGGCATTGGTGAAGAATGATCCAATACATCAAGAGGTCCGTCAACCATCACAATATCACGGCGGGCATCAATATTATTGTACACACGCCACCAAACTTCATTCATATCTTGGACATTCACATGTTCATCTACAACAATAACCATTTTTGTAAACATCATCTGCCCCATACCCCATATGGCATGCATTACTTTTTTTGCCTGTTGTGGGTAAGTTTTCTTTATTGAAACTACAGCGCAGTTATGAAATACGCCTTCCAATGGCAAATTTAAATCAATAATTTCTGGTAAATTCATCTGTAGTACAGGTAAAAAGATACGTTCTGTAGCTTTTGCTAAGAAACAATCCTCCATAGGTGGTTTGCCCACAATGGTAGACGGATAGATAGGATCTTTCCGATGGGTAATGCAAGTAATATGAAATACAGGATAATCATCGGCAAGAGAATAATATCCTGTGTGATCACCAAAAGGACCTTCTCGTCTAAGTTCATCAATCATAACGTAACCTTCTAGCACGATTTCTGAATGTGCTGGAACTTCTACATCAACCGTTTCACATTTTATCATTTCTACGGATTTTTTACGTAAAAATCCAGCAAATACCATTTCATCAATATCTTTTGGCAAAGGAGCAGTTGCAGAATAGGTTATCGCGGGGTCTGTACCGATAGCTACTGCAACTTCAATACGATCCTTCCCTAAAGCCTGATGTGCTCGATAGTTTTCAGCCCCATTTTTGTGAATGTGCCAATGCATACCTGTAGTTTTCCCATCATACACTTGTAAGCGATACATTCCTACATTCCGTTTACCATTCAGAGGATTTTTAGTAAAAACTAAAGGCAATGTGATAAACTTACCTGCATCACCAGGCCAACATTTTAAAATAGGAAATTTATCTAATGATGGTTGATCTTTAATAATGACTTCCTTACACGGCCCATTTTTCACATACTTCGGAAAATTAATAGCCCGTTTAGCGGTCGGAATAATCTTTAATAAATCTAATTTATTTTGCACCGAAATATAAGGTAATTTAAAAATTTCTTTTATCTCTGCTGCAATGTCATCAATTTTATCTACACCAAATGCCAAAGCCATACGTTCCATGCTGCCAAAAGCATTCATCAAAACTGGCATATCATAACCTTTTACATTTTCAAAAAGCAAGGCTACATTTTTATCTCCCGACATTTTGGATACCCGATCAGTTATTTCTGTAATTTCCAGCTCACAGTCTACTTCTTTCTTAATGCGTTTTAACCAACCCCGCTCTTCTAGAGCACGAATAAAGTCGCGCAAGTCATTAAATGCCATGTAATATAACTCCCTTTCAATTCCCTACTATAGATCTTTTTACTTTCTTAAGATATATTTTACAATAAAAATACTAACTTCATACAATACAATGACTGGTATGGCAACCATGGTTTGCGAAAACACATCGGGTGTAGGAGAAAACACAGCACCTACCACAAAGGATAAAACCATGACATGCTTACGTTTACCTGTTAAAAATGCGGAACCAATAAGACCAAATTTGGCCATAACGACAATAAATAAAGGCAATTCAAAAATAAAACCAAAAGGCAGTAAAAACGAAATGACAAAAGATAAATACTCTCCAAGGGATAGTAAAGGTTGAAGATTTTCAGTAGCAAAACCCATAAAAAATTTGATTCCAGCTGGCAGTACCAAAAAATAAGAAAAAGCCAGTCCTATAAAAAATAAGAGTACTGAAGAAGGTATTAAAATAACAGAAGCCATACGTTCTTTACTCGTCAATGCTGGAACGACAAAAGCCCAAATTTGATATAAGACGATAGGCAGTGCTAATAGAAAACCAGCAAATAATGACACCCTCAAATATGTAAAAAAAGCCTCCGCAGGACTCATATAATACAATTTACCAGCAGGTGCTGTAATATACTGTACTAGTTCAGCAGCGAAAAAATAACTGATCATACTCCCTACAGCAACAGCCATAATGATAATAATCAGCCGCCGTCTTAATTCCTCTAGATGATCCACTAAGGACATTTGATTTTCTATCGGATCCTCTTGAAGCTGCTCTTCCCTTTTCTCGTTACCTACAATCTCAGCCATTGAGCATTCCTCACTTTTTCTCCTCAGACTTGCTATCAACTTTTATGGCTGGATCTTGGACTTGAGAAGATTCGCCAGTTGTTGCTTTTCTAAATTCTTGAATCCCTTTGCCTAGCGCCTTACCTACTTCAGGTAATTTTCCAGGTCCAAATACAACAAGGGCAATCACTAATATTAACACCAATTCCGGCATGCTAAAACTAAACATTTGTACATAGCCCCTTTCAAATCCTATTATGTATATATTATACCTAAAAACCCATAAGAAGAAAAGACTTGGCTTGTGCCAAGTCTTTTGCATTTGGAACAAAAGCTCACATTATAAAATATTTGTCTTCTTTCTAAACAATCAGTAACTGCGTAAACCTACAAAGTCAGCAACTGCATGAAATGCTTCACGATGCTCCCCTGTAATGCTTGCTGGTATCACGCTTCGTGCATGATCTAAATAATCCGAAACACGTTTGTAGGAGTATTCGATTGCCTCAGTATCTTGTATAATAGAAAGTCCTCGTTTAATTTTTTCTTCAGACATATTCTTAGTTTGTACAATTTCCCTTAATTCATCACGATCAGCGCTATGCTCTAAGGCAAAGATAACTGGTAAGGTCACTATCCCTTGCCTTAGATCGTTCCCTACTGGCTTACCAATCTGCTCGGAAGATGCAGTAATGTCTAAAATATCGTCTGTAATCTGAAAAGCCATTCCTAATGAATAGCCATATTCCCTTAAAGCCTTAGTTTCTTCCGAAGATAAACCGACAGCTAACCCACCCAATTCGCAGCTTGCCGCAATAAAATCAGCTGTTTTTTGTTCAATACGTTTAAGGTAGTCATTTTCCGTTTGATCCGCAATGAAAGTACTGCGGTTTTGGTTAATTTCACCCTCACACATAGAACAGATTACATCTGTCAATACTTTCAGCATTTCGTTGCTCGCTTTATTTGCTACTAGGGAAAAAGCTTTAGCAAATAAATAATCACCAATCAATACAGAAGAATGATTACCCCAACAAGAATTAGCAGTAGATTTTCCCCTTCGCGTTGTCGCATTATCAATAACATCATCATGTACCAAAGTTGCCATATGTATTAATTCAATAGCAATCGCCATTGGCATTATTTTTTCCATAGTGGATACTTGGTTTTTAGTACACATAAAATACAAAGCGGGACGTAATCTTTTTCCACCTGCTTCGACTAAATGTTTGCTAATATCTGTTATTAATTTTTCCGGAGAATGTATGACAGAAAGTAATTCCGTTTCCAATAACAATAAATCACTTTTTACAATTTCAAACATCGAATTTTTATTCACTATTTTAATCACCTACACGCAAAGTCTGTTACTATAATACACTATTATCTGTCTTTACGTCTATTGCTTTTTTCAAATTCTATGACAATTCTGTATCAAATTTCTTCATAAATTGCCATTATTCTATAAAAACCATCTATATTATAGAATTAATGATGGCAACCTACTTAGGAATATAAACTCCTCACCTTATTACTATTTACTATTCTGAACAAATTCATCCCCTTTTTCCCTTACCATAAAAATACTGGGTAGAGAACCCTCTCTACCCAGTATTTTATCTTTTTATTTATTTCCCTTTCAGGGAATCATCCATCTGAGCCAGTACGCTTGTGCGTAGGTCATGAATCCTACAATTATAGCTAAAATCAGTGAATGTTTCACTGTGAAACTAAATAGATCGCCCTCCTTACCAACTAGTCCAGTAGCGGCAGTAGCTACGGCAATACTTTGTGGGGAAATCATCTTACCGCAAACACCACCGGAAGAATTTGCTGCTACTGTCAAAATTGGATCGACCCCAACTTGTTGTCCAGTAACTGCTTGCAAGTTGCCAAATAATGCATTTGCCGAGGTATCCGAACCAGTTAAAAATACTCCTAGCCAACCTAGAAAGGGCGAGAAAAAAGGAAATAAAGAACCCGTGCCAGCTAAAAATAAGCCAAGAGTGGAACTCATACCAGAATAATTCATAATGTAAGCTAAGGCCAGTACAGAAGGAATTGTAATGAGTGGCTTTATTAATTGTCTAAGGGTTTTAAAGAAAATGGAAATAAATCTCTCCGGTCCGACGCCTAAAAATAAAGAAGTAATTATACTCGCAATGAATAGCCCCGTTCCTGCAGCACTTAACCAGTTTATTTTATAAAGTGCTGTCATAGGCGTTGGTTGTTTGACAATCGGTGCAACCTGCACAATTAGTTTATCAAGTCCGGGAACCACCCATTTTAACGTTACCGCATCTAACATTGCTGCTACGGGTTTTAACCCCCATAGGATTACCATCACAGTAAGAATAATAAAAGGTGACCATGCTTTTAATACCTTACCTAAGGTTAATGCATTCCGATTTGCAACAAGAGTCGGTGCAGGCTCATTTTCAAATCGCCAAATTTTTGCAGGCTTCCAAGATTTTAAGAAAATCGTCAACGCAATGATACAAGCTAGAGACGATAAAATATCCGGTAACTCTGGCCCAATGTAATTGGAGGAAAACCACTGAACACTAGCAAATGCAATACCTGCTACTAAACATGCCGGCAATACTTCCATAGCTGCCTTCCAACCTGCCATCAACACAACTAACCATATTGGAATAATAACTGAGAGAAACGGTAATTGTCTTCCTACCATGGCACTGATATTCATTGTTTCGATACCAGTAACTTGTCCTGCAACAATAATTGGAATACCAATACCGCCAAACGCTACAGGCGCTGTATTAGCAATTAAGCATAATCCTGCAGCATATAGAGGATTGAAACCAAGACCTACTAACATACCCGCTGAAATAGCAACAGGAGTGCCAAAACCAGCTGCCCCTTCCAAAAAAGCACCAAATCCAAAGGCAATTAACAAAGCTTGCAGCCGACGATCGTCTGTAATTGTGGCAATCGAATCTTTTACTATTTCAAATTGTCCGGTCTCAACCGTTAAATTGTAAATGAAAATAGCAGTGATTACGATCCAATAAATCGGGAATATTCCATATAAAGCTCCCATGACCGCTGAGGTAAGTGCAAGGCCAACAGGCATTTTATAGGCAAAAATGGCTACTAACAAAGCAGAAGTTAATGCTAGTATGCCTGCAATTTGGCCTGGAGTTCGACGAATAGCTAGCAAATAAAAAATCACAATGATGGGAATAGCCGCTAGCAACGAGGACAGAGCTAGACTATGCATCGGGTCATATATTTGCGTCCATGTCATTAAAGTAACACCCCTTTGTTTTTTTAGCTGTTTCACTAGGTATATGGCACATTTATGTACCAACAAGCAAATGCTTTATATCACCTCTCTTTTTGGCTATTTATAGTTTGACCATTAACCAAATTTATATTACTTTTTAATTTACTTGCTAACAGGCACTTATGAATTACCGTTCTTAAGAATTCAATGAAATGTCATAAAAAAAGATAGCTACACATCTTTTATGTGCAGCTATCTTGCAACTATCATTTACTTACTATTTTCTTTAAAATATTGCATACTAATTTTTTTCCATTCGCGGGTACTAAATAACATGACATAGTCTTTTAGGCCAGTACGATTTGCTATATCCGCTGCTATTGCCTTACATTCTTCTCGATTATGGGCATGGAGCATGGTATAAAAGTTATAGGGCCAATCAGATTGAGGAACTCTCCCGTACAAATGGGATATAATTGCATCTTGTGCCAATAATTTCCCGATCTCTTCAATCCGTTCCTCAGGTACAATCCATGCACATAAGGCATTTGCCGCATATCCTACTTCACGATGCCTAAGAACAGCGCCCATTTTACGAATTTTCCCTGATTGTCTATACCCTTGCAATCGCGTTAAAAGTTCGTCCTCACTAATTCCCAGTCTTTCTGCTATTTCACGAAAAGGCTCCGCTACTAGTGGGAAATCTTCCTGCATGATCGCAATAATTTTCTTATCTAACTCATCTAGCATTAAGGTACCTCTCTTCCTACTTGCTTGAAACTTCTAGTTGTCCTTACGATAAGGAAAACTGCACACTCACCTTAAATTTTTTAGTCGCTGGCAAATTAAGCAGCCTAACTACACCATCCAAATTCCGCACTGTCTCCAAAATTTCATTTTGTTTTCCTAAATCTGGACTCAACAAAGTAAACCATAAATTTAAGGTTCCTTCCCGTTCATAATTGTGAGTGACGCCATAATAAGAATTAATTACTTCAGCCACTTGAGGAATGTACTCCTCTTTTACCTCTAGGGCTACTAATGTACCAATGTAACCAAGCTTTGTTGAATCAAAGAAAGGTCCAATACGACGAATTAGACCTTGCTCTTTTAGAATTCTAAGCCTTTCGATTACCACAGACTCCTCCGTCTTAAGCTTTTCGGCCAGTACGGCGAAAGGACGCTTGTCAAAAGATAAGTCTGTCTGAATCAGATTTAATAAGCTCTTATCAAATGCAGTAAGCATACACAACTCCTTTATTATTTTCTCCTACAAAATGATCTATACAGTCATCAGAATGCCATTACAACATAAATGAAACGGCGTTTATTAATAGATAACATTCTGATTGTTTTTATTAAGTATCCTTCACCACAGAAAAAATCTTATACCATCCTGATAAAAGAAATAGTATAAAGATGCCCCCGAACCTTAAAAAGGAGAACAGCATCAGCTATTCTCCTTTTCATTTATCTTCTATTTTAACAGAATTTGTCCAATTACGTCAAGTAACTCAGGACGACCTAATCCTTTTTCTGATGAATAAGCAATAATGTTACCGCCTTTCATTCCTAGACCTTTACGAATGGCAGCTACATTATTCTTCACACCCATGCGGGTGAGCTTATCCGCCTTTGTCGCAATGACCTGTACAGGTATATCATTTTCAACTAGCCACTTGTAGGTACTAATATCACTCTCCATAGGAGCGTGCCTGATATCAATTAACTGACAAGCAAGCTGCAATCTCGGAGATTTTAACAGATATTCTTCAATGAATTTTGCCCACTGCTGCCGATTGGATCGACCAGTTCGAGCATATCCGTATCCAGGCAGATCGACGAGAAAAAATTCTCGTCGATCTGTTTCACTCATTTTTGCCATCAATTTATAAAAATTAAGGGTCTGAGTTTTACCTGGGCTACCACTGGTGCGAGCCAATCCATTACGTCGGCTTAAGGAGTTGATTAATGAGGATTTCCCTACATTAGAACGCCCCATAAATGCAATCTCATGCAGCTCTCCTTCTGGGTATTGATTGATACGTACAGCCGAAGCAACATATTGACCACTGGTAATATTAATTTCTTTTTTAACGACTTCTTCTTTAACGACTTCTTCTTTTATGATTGTTTCACTCATTTTTTGTCACCAAAGCTGTTTTAAGCACCTCATCCATATGTTCAACAAGCACAAATTCTAAGTTCTTTTTCACATTTGCTGGTATTTCATCCATGTCTCTTTTATTCTCTTTAGGCATGATGATTGTTTTAATTCCTACACGATGGGCTGCCAGTACTTTTTCTTTGATACCGCCTACTGGTAGAACCCTGCCTCGCAAGGTAATTTCCCCTGTCATCGCCACATCACTGCGCACAGGTCTACTTGTTAAAGCTGACACTACGGCTGTAGCCATGCTGATACCCGCAGATGGACCATCTTTGGGGATCCCGCCTTCTGGCAAGTGAATATGAATATCTGCCTCATCTTGGAAATTTGCATCAATTCCAAGCTCTTGTGCACGGGTACGAATGTAGCTAAAACCAGCCTGAGCCGATTCACGCATCACTTCGCCAAGTTGACCTGTAAGCATTAATTTGCCTTTACCTTTCATCACGGAAACTTCAATAGCCAATACATCGCCGCCGACTTGAGTCCAAGCGAGACCTGTGCTCACCCCGATCTGCGGTTGACGTTCTGCTTGTGTATGACGATATCTAGCAGCTCCCAAATAAGTATGCAAATTTTGCGCTGTCACTTTTACATTCGTGCGTTTTTCTTGAACAATTTGGCGAGCCACTTTACGGCATAAAGTCGCAATGTTGCGTTCTAAGCTACGAACTCCTGATTCCCGGGTATAATCGCCAATTATCTTTTGCAGAGTACCTTCCGAAAAAACGATTTGTTTATCCGTCAAGCCATGATCACGAACTTGTTTGGGAACCAAATACCGTTTCGCAATCTGTACTTTTTCTTCTTCTGTATAGCCAGGAATATTAATAATTTCGATTCGGTCTAACAATGGACGTGGAATGGTATGCATTACATTTGCAGTGATGACCCATAAAACACGGGAAAGATCGTAAGGCACTTCCACATAGTGGTCACTAAAGGTATTATTTTGCTCCGGATCAAGAACCTCTAATAATGCTGCAGAAGGATCCCCTCGAAAATCAGCACTCATTTTATCAATTTCGTCTAATAAGAATACTGGATTTTTTGAGCCAGCTGTACGTATTCCTTGAATAATGCGACCAGGCATTGCCCCCACGTAGGTACGACGATGACCGCGAATTTCAGCTTCATCCCGCACACCACCTAAAGAAACTCTCACAAATTTTCGGTCCATTGCTTTCGCAATAGAGCGCGCTAAGGAAGTTTTACCTACACCAGGAGGGCCTACTAGACATAAAATAGGTCCTTTCATCGTTTCCGTAAGTTTTCTTATGGATAAATATTCCAAAATACGTTCCTTGACCTTTTCTAGGCCGTAATGGTCTTCATCCAAGGTCTTTTCCGCCCCATCAATATCTAGCATATCTACGGTCTCTTTTGTCCAAGGCAGTGATAGTAATGTATCAAGATACGTGCGAATGACGGCACTTTCAGCTACCATCGCAGGCATTTTTTCTAAACGTTCAATTTCTTTATTGATTTTTTCTGCAACTTCTTTAGGAAATTCCTGTTCTTTTAGCCTTGTACGATATTCCTCAACCTCTGCTGCCCGATCATCTTTTTCACCTAATTCTTTTTGAATGGCTTTTAGTTGTTCCCGTAAATAGTATTCCTTTTGCGTCTTTTCCATTTGCTTACGCACACGGACACTAATTTTCTTTTCTAATTCGAGAATCTCCATTTCACGACCAAGGATATCACATAGTTTTTCCAATCGTTCTTTTACATTTACAGCATCTAGTAATGCTTGTTTATCTTCAATTTTAAGTGATAAATGACTTGCAATTAGATCTGTCAAACGTCCTGGTTCCTCAACAACAACAACTGAAACCAAAGTTTCTGGTGGAATTTTTTTACTAAACTTAACCCATTGTTCAAATTGAGAAATTGCTGTCCGAGTTAAAGCCTCAATCTCTAGCGTTCTAGTTTCTGGTTCATCAAATTCATTGACTTCTACCTGATAGAAAGCTTCAGACTCTACATAATTTATAATTTCTGCACGATGTAATCCTTCTACTAATACTCTGATTGTTCCGCCTGGAAGCTTTAAAAGCTGCTTTACCTCTGCCACAGTTCCAAAATTAAAGATATCTTCTGGCTTCGGTTCATCATTTTGTGCGTCCTTTTGTGTGGCCAGCATAATGAATCGATCATGTACCATTGCTTCTTCTAAGGCACTAATCGATTTTTCACGACCTACATCAAGGTGAATAATCATATATGGAAAAACTAAGATGCCTCTTAAGGGCAGTAGTGGTATTGTTCTTGTTTGTGTTTTCTTTACCATAAATTCGTCTCCTTTACTTGTCCTTATCCTATTACTATTATTTTCATCCTTAACAATTATAAATATTCTTATTTACCATGCCAAAATCCTTTTTAGACAAAATAAAAACTACAAAAAATAGTGAATTTTTCCTTTTACACCTTTTCTAATAGATAGTATAATGTATTATGTTAACTAGATTGTCTTTATCATGGAATTAGAGAGGGGAAAGTACATGAATTGGCAAAAGATTAACTGGCCAGTCATTGTTATTGGAATCATACTCACTTTTGCTGCTACCAGCGGCAGTTATTTTTTTTGGCAGCAATATGCTGTAACCAAACCAGTTACCCAAGCAGTAGGAGAAATTGCCGGGGTTGAAAAAGTAGTTATTGACTCTAAAAATCAAACTATCCCAAAAGTTAACGTTACTCTTACAAACGTAGATAACTTAGAAGTAGCTTATCAATCTATTAATGATGCACTTACAGGTAGTTTAGGATCGTCAAAATATAAGCTGATCCTCCATGACCATCGGACCCCTGAATTGGAGCAACTTTATTATACAATCCACTATTATGTATACGAAGGAATTTCCACAGGAAAATTTAGCGCTATGTCTGAAAAGATCCAAGAAAAAGCCGTCGCTGCCAATACAAAAGCGTACGTTTATATCGATTCAAACAATGTTTATCTTCAACTTACAGCCACCAATGGTAATTTATACCAAATCATCCCCAGAGAACCAGATAGTAAAGGGGTGAAATAAAATGTATTACGCAGAAATAGGCTTTGGTATTAGTACAGGTTTCTTGCTCTTTTTGTTTTGGCAAGGGTTTGATGTTGTACCTATGCTCTTTGTTATAACATTAATCATTGCAGCTGTCTATCTTAATCATGCAAAACTTGCCAAAAACTCTTTTGCAAAAAAAGAAGCAAAAAGTTCAGCCTCTACACTGATTGGCTTTGATGATATTGGCGGACAAGAAGTGGCAAAGCAAGAGTTACGCGAAGCTTTAGAATTTATTAAAGATGCTACTCGTATTACACATCTTGGTATCCGTCCTTTAAAAGGTGTTTTATTAAATGGGCCACCTGGTACAGGAAAAACACTACTAGCTAAAGCTGCAGCACAGTTTACTGACTCCGTATTTTTTTCTGTCAGCGGCTCAGAATTCGTTGAAATGTATGTAGGTGTGGGTGCTAAGCGTGTTCGGCAATTGTTTGAGCAGGCTAAGAAGCTTGCTAAGAGTCAGCATAAAGAAAGTGCGGTACTCTTTATTGACGAATTAGATGTCGTTGGTGGCAAACGCGGTCAAACTACTAGCAATATAGAATATGATCAAACATTAAATGAACTGCTTGTACAAATGGATGGCCTCTCTTTCGATGACAGTGTTCGCATATTAGTCATAGGAGCTACCAATCGAATCGATATGCTTGATCCAGCCCTGCTGCGTCCAGGACGGTTTGATCGGCAGGTCAAGGTTGACTTGCCTGATAAAAAAGGGCGGCTTCATATTCTTGCACTTCATACCAAAAATAAACCGTTAGCAAAAAATGTCTCTTTAGATAGTATTGCGGCAAATACTTTTGGTTTTTCAGGATCTCATTTGGAAAGCTTAACAAATGAAGCTGCCATTATGGCTCTTAGAGAAGAGCAAACTTTAATAACAGCAGATCACTTTCAATGCGCAATTGACAAAATTATTATGGGTGAAAAACTAGACCGGGTACCAAATCAAATGGAAAAACATCGCATTGCAGTCCATGAAGTAGGACATGCTCTACTCAGCGAATTGACCCGTCCAGGATCTGTAGCAACCATTAACATTGCTTCAAGAAGCAATGCTTTAGGCTACGTAAGACAAACACCGCTAGATGATACCTATTTATATACAACCAAAGTTCTCACTGATAAAATTGCCGTAGCATTAGCTGGTGCAGTTGCTGAAGAAATTCAACTAGGCAATCGCAGTACCGGTGCAGCTAGCGATTTTAAACATGCTACAGAATTGGCAAAACAGATTATCCACAGTGGTATATCAACCTTAGGAATTGTTTCTCCAGAGGATCTATCAAAAGAGCTACTGCATGTTACCTTAACATCTATTATAAAAGAAACAGAGAAATACGTTCACAACATCCTTGTTGATCAGCAAGATTTGTTAGAAAAAATATCTACGCTCCTATTAGATAAAGAGTGTATAAATGGTGATGAACTAAGAGATATCATCAATATAACTCCATAGCAATACGAAAAGAAGATAACCCCTTTGAAGGGTTATCTTCTTTTCGTATACATCTTTATGCTGATCTACGTTCCGCAAATAAAAACTTCAGAGACCAAAGACCAGATAAGCCAACTAGTACATAGACTGCACGACTCAAAAAGGACTTCTGCCCGCCAAAAATTGTGGCAACTAAATCGAACTGAAATAGCCCAACTAAAAGCCAATTCAAGGCACCAACGATGACTAAGAGTAACGCAATTTTATCCATTTCTTAACCACCTATTACTTATTTTAATTTGATATCCCTGCAGCCGCTAAGATATCTGGCTGTGGCACTGCAATATCTCGATGCAGTACTTCTACATTCTTCATTAATGCGTAGTCTAAAGCTTCCTCAATCGTTTCTATACCAATGACTTCAACCGGTAATGTTTGATACATTTCCTGCCAGTTATCTTTAGGTATTAAAACTCGACGTGCTCCAGCCTGTTCGGCAGCGTACACTTTAGCACTAACTCCACCTACAGGTCTGACCAAACCACGAATCGAGAGTTCTCCTGTCATTGCTACTGTATTACTAATAGGGATTCCTTTAACCGCGGAGTAAATTGCCACTGCCATAGTTACACCTGCCGAAGGACCATCCACTGGACCACCACCAGGAAAGTTTACATGAATATCGTAACTATGTAACTCCATTTTAAAACGGTTAGAAAGCACAGTAAGCACATTTTCTAAAGAACTTTTAGCCATACTTTTACGACGTATTGTACGACCTGGCGCATCTAATTCTTCCTCATCAACTACCCCAGTAATAGTGAACTTTCCTGTACCAGGAACAGCTGTAACTTCGATTTCCGTAACAGCCCCCACGTCAGCTCCATAAACTGCTAGTCCATTTGCAAAACCAACTTGAGGAGCATCCGGTACTTTCTTTTCTGGTCTTCGACTATAGTGGCTAAAATTAATAACCCATTCAACATCTTTACAAGTAATGGATTGACGCTGCTCATTAATTGCAACACCAGCAGCGATCTGAACAATATTAACACCATCTCGCCCATTGGTAGAGTACTGTTTTATCACTTCTACCGCTTTATCATCAATCGCAAAGTTAATTTTTTTCGCTGCATTATAAACAATTCTGCCTATCTCATCAGGTAGTATAGGGCGGAAGAATATTTCCACACACCGAGACCGAATTGCTGGTGGAATATCTTGCGGGGTTCGTGTTGTAGCACCTACTAAACGAAAATCAGCAGGCAAACCATTTTGAAACATATCGTGAATATGACTTGGAATATTTGTGTCTTCACTATTGTAATAGGAACTGTCTAGGAATACTTTACGATCTTCTAGTACTTTTAAGAGCTTATTCATCTGAATGTGATGCAGTTCACCTATCTCATCAATAAATAGTAAACCACCATGAGCCTTCGTTACTGCGCCAGGCTTAGGTTGAGGAATACCTGCTACACCTAAAGGACCTGCTCCTTGGTAAATAGGATCATGAACTGTACCAATTAATGGATCTGCAATACCACGTTCATCAAACCGAGCCGTAGTGGCATCAAGCTCAATAAACTTCGCACAGCTTGAAAAAGGTGATAAGTGGTTTCGTTTCGCTTCTTCTAGTATCAATCTCGCTGCCGCTGTTTTTCCAACCCCAGGGGGTCCATAGACTAACACATGTTGTGGATTAGGTCCACACAAAGCTGCTCGTAAAGCCTTCAGCCCATCCTCCTGCCCAACAATTTCGGCAAAAGTCGTTGGACGAGTTTTTTCAGATAAAGGTTCTGTTAAAGAAATGGACCTCATTCTTTGCAATTTGTCCATTTCCTTCTTAGACTCACGTTCGACAGCAACCCGATTTCCTTGTTGCGACCGTAGCAAATTCCAAAAATACAAGCCAATGACAACGGCAAAAAAGAATTGTATCACCGTGACAATGTTTATCGCATAATCCACTGATTACAAAACCTCCTCCCCAACATTTCTGATTCTGAATTTAGTATTGGCAGACGGCTTTATTTTATCCTGTTAAAAAAAGTAAAATAAGAAAAGACTTGGCTTGTGCCAAGTCCTCGGACGCAGGCAGAAGCCAAGTCGTTCTTACTTGGAATCAAGAAAGTGTTATACTTTCTGATTCCGTAAAAACAGGAGAGACTCTCGTCTCTCCTGTTTACTCACGCTGATTCTTCTTTTTTCTTAGCCTTGCGATCAACCGTAACTAAGATAGGTTCTTCCTTATTCAAAACCACTTCTTTTGTTACTGTACATTTAGCCACATCTGCACGAGATGGTACTTCATACATCACATTGCACATAATGCCTTCAATAATCGCTCTTAATCCCCGTGCGCCTGTATTGCGCTTTAAAGCTTCCTTCGCAATTGCATCAAGGGCATCTTCTTTAAACTCAAGCTGCACATTATCAATTTCTAAGAATTTTTGATACTGCTTAACTAATGCATTTTTAGGCTCTAGCAGTATACGGACAAGGGCAGATTCATCTAATGCATCCAGTGTTACAACGACTGGTAAACGGCCGACAAATTCAGGAATAAGACCAAACTTTAAGAGATCCTCAGGCAAAATTTGCTGCAAAAGATCACCAATGTTTTTCTTCTCCTTACTCCTCACTTCGGCGCCGAATCCCATATTTTTCTTACCTGTACGTGCGCTGATTAACTTATCAATACCGTCAAAAGCACCGCCGCAAATAAATAAGATATTGGTCGTATCAATTTGAATAAACTCTTGGTGAGGGTGCTTGCGTCCACCTTGCGGCGGCACACTTGCTACAGTACCTTCTAAAATTTTAAGTAAGGCTTGCTGCACACCTTCCCCAGATACATCGCGAGTTATAGACGGATTCTCCGATTTACGGGCAATCTTGTCAATCTCATCAATGTATACAATACCCTTTTCGGCTTTTTCTACATCATAGTCAGCAGCCTGAATGAGTTTTAGCAAGATATTTTCCACATCTTCTCCAACATATCCGGCTTCTGTCAGTGAGGTAGCATCTGCAATGGCAAAAGGTACATTTAACAATTTTGCTAAGGTCTGCGCTAATAGTGTCTTACCACTACCTGTTGGCCCAAGCATCACGATATTGGACTTTTGAAGTTCAACATCATCATTTTTACTGCCGAAATTGACACGCTTATAGTGGTTATACACCGCTACAGCTAATGTTTTTTTCGCAGAATCTTGACCAATAACGTATTGATCTAGAATATCTTTAATTTCTTTAGGCTTTGGAACATCACGAAGCTCAATATCAATATCTCCGCTTAGTTCTTCCTCAATAATCTCATTACATAGCTCAATACATTCATCGCAAATGTATACTCCAGGACCTGCTACCAATTTCTTGACTTGTTCCTGTAGCTTACCGCAAAAAGAGCATTTGAGTTGACCTTTGTCATCCCCAAATTTTAACATACTATCACCTCTTTATTTGGGACTTTCAAGACGCCTATCTCCCCGAACAACCACAGAATCAATAATACCATACTCTTTAGCTTGTTCAGCAGACATGAAGTAATCTCTTTCCGTGTCATGTTCGATTTTTTCTTTACTTTGACCAGTCTGATTGATCAGAATTCCGTTAAGAAGTTCTCTGGTTCTTAATATTTCTCTGGTATGGATTTCAATATCAGTAGCCTGACCTTGGGATCCACCTAAAGGCTGGTGAATCATCACACGTGCATAAGGAAGTGCATAGCGCTTACCTTTTGCACCTGCTGACAACAATAAAGCTCCCATACTTGCAGCTTGCCCCATACAAATTGTGGAAACATCTGGTTTAACATACTGCATGGTATCGTATATAGCCATACCTGCAGTGACAACGCCACCAGGGCTGTTAATATACATATGGATATCCTTATCTGGATCTTCCGATTCCAAAAACAGAAGCTGGGCAATGACTACATTTGCCACATTATCATCAATGGGACCACCAATAAATATAATACGATCTTTTAAAAGTCTAGAATAGATATCATAAGATCGTTCTCCACGACTAGATTGCTCTACTACTATTGGTACAAAATTCATAGTATCACACCTCTATTGGTTTATTATTTTTTTATTACTCTTTTTCTACACTACTAATAATTAGCTCAGCAGCTTTTTTGCGTAATATGGAATCATATACAGTAGACATTTTTCCTTGTCCGCTGATAATTGCTTTCACATCCGCTACTTCAGCGCCGTATCCTTTAGCGATAGTAGCAATTTCGAAATCTACTTCGTCAGGGCTTACTTCCAATGCTTCTGCTTTTACGATTGCTTCTAATAGCAAATCAGTTTTAACATTCGCAAGAGCAGACTCTTTGTAATTTTCGCGTAGTGCTGCCATGTCTGTATTCATGTATTTCATATAATGATCAAGCTGCATTCCGCGACTTTCTAAGTTAGCACCTAAATCTTCAATCATTTTAGAAATGCGCTCTTCTACCATAACTTCTGGAATATCTACAGTTGCGTTTTCAACAGCTTGCTTAATTGCTTCATTACGGAAATCACGTTCTGCTTTTTCTGCAGCAGCCTTTTCTAACTTATTCTTAATGTCGGCCTTTAATTCCTCAACTGTGTTAAATTCGCTTACATCTTTTACAAATTCATCATCAAGCTCTGGTAACTCTTTACGTTTTACGTCGTTAACTTTTACCTTAAAGACAGCGTCTTTACCTGCTAAATCAGGAGCATGATATTCTGCTGGGAAGGTTACCTTAACATCCACTTCAGAACCAGCTTTTGCGCCAATTACCTGCTCTTCAAAGCCAGGGATGAATGTATTAGAACCTACTTGTAATGGATACGCTTTGCCTTCTCCACCTGGGAAAGCTACACCGTCAACAAATCCTTCAAAATCAATAACAGCAAAATCGCCATCTTCAACGATTGCATCTTCTGCAACTACCATTTTTGCATGACTATTACGCATAGTTTCTACTTCGGCATTAATTTTTTCTTCTGTAACAGCTTCTGCTCCCACAGCAATTTTTAAACCTTTATATTGCCCTAAAGTAATTTCTGGTTTAGCAACTACAGTGGCTTTGAACACTAAATCTTTGTCTTCTGCCAATGTTACAACATCAATTTGAGGACGGCTTACTGGTTCAATATTATTATCTTCAAGAGCTTTCGCATAGGCAGGACTTGCCATGATTTCAAAAGCTTCATCTAATAATGCTTCTTTACCAATATGTAATTCTAAAATACGACGAGGTGTTTTTCCCTTACGGAACCCCGGAATGTTCACTTTATTAGCTAATTTACGATATGCCTTATCAACCGCTTTTGCTACTTCCACCTGAGGTACTTCAATTTCAAAAACCACTTTATGATTGTCTATTTTTTCTACTGTTGCTTTCATTTTGTATTGTATCCTCCCTATGTAATTACTTGGCGACATTTATGTGTAACGCCAAAAATAGTATTACCATTTTTAACATGCTTGCTATGTTATTACTAATGATTTTCTTACTTTGGACATAAAAATCACACTTTAGAATGTCATAGCCCATATGATACCATAATTATATAACAAAAACAAGATATATGCAAAAAACCCAGCAGTATCTGCCGAGTTCAATAATTCTATGGAGCGGAAGACGAGATTCGAACTCGCGACCCTCGCCTTGGCAAGGCGATGCTCTACCGCTGAGCTACTTCCGCATGTTTCATTTTTCTACCAACAACGTTGTTAATTATATATGTAATCATTTTTTTTGTCAAGATCTCATACAATTTAAATTTTGTCTTTTTTTAATTAATGCACACCTCGCCCTCTTAATTGCATATTATGTAATAAATCACCGCAAAGGGGGATGAACTGTTGTATTATTGCTTACAAGATCATTGCAAATTGGTGAAAGGCGCCAGTAGGGGTGCAATTTATAATTTTAAAACAGGAAAGGTGCACTCAATCAACTCCAGTGCCACTCAATTACTTAGTGCCTGCCAAGGTAATGCCATCGAAACCCTGTGGGATATTACCTCTCCTGATAGCGAGCAGTATATGAATTTCTTAGAGAAACTAACAAAAATAGAATTGGGTTCGTTTCAGGAAACTGCGCCCACTTCTCTACCCGAGATTTCCTCACCCGCAGATCCTATAAAACTTGGTTTTCTTTGGTTAGAATTAACCTCGGCCTGCAATAGCAAATGCCTACATTGTTACTCTGAAAGTGGGCCATCCCGTAAAGAGCTTGACAAAGTACCTCATGAGCGCTGGCTCTCCCTTATCGATGAAGCTAAATTAGCAGGTGCCACGGATATTCAGTTGATTGGAGGAGAACCCCTCCTTTACCCCAAATGGCGAGAATTAGTTATTAAAGCCCATCAGGTTGGCTATGAATACATTGAAATTTTTACAAATGCTACTTTAATAGATGACGACTGCATTGACTTTTTTAAACAATATAATGTAAATATTGCAACTACGATTTATGCCAATAATGCGCTTGTCCATGACCGTGTTACATTGCAACCCAATAGCTTTAATAAAACCATGACTGCGATAAAAAAATTGATGTCCGCAAATATTCCTTTACGAATTGCTTCTATTATTATGAAAGCAAATGAAGATGAAGTTCCCAATATTCTTGCATTATATGACGAATTAGGTATGACAGATTCGTATCCAGATGTTGTTCGTCCTACAGGTAGAGGAGACGATCAAGACTTACTCCCAACAACCTATTCAAAACCTCCTATTAAGCCCCCCTTTTATACAGATGAAACTTCCTTTACCACTGCGCATACTTATTGCCAATGCCTTGCAGGGAAAATTGCGGTGACTTCTACAGGAGATGTCATCCCCTGCATCTTCGCAAGAAATCAACTCTGCGGTAATATCTTGACAAGTTCTCTGGCTGATATATTAGAAGGTCAGCCTCTGTTACAATGTTGGCATACAACAAAGAATCAGATCCTCAAATGCAAAGATTGTGAGTATCGTTATGCCTGCTCTGATTGTCGCCCCTTGGCCCAAGGTAGTGATCCTGAAAAGCGCTGGTTAGCCTCGCCAACTGATTGTTCCTATAACCCTTATACGGGCACTTGGGAAGGCGCAAATTAACCCTATACTAAAAGGAGGATCATAACATGTATGATGATGAAGATAATAATGAAAGAAGACCTAAATGGGACAGACCAGAAATGGATGACTGGGATTATGATTACAATGATGATGATTATGATGATGATGATGATCAACGTGTCATAGTAGGATGCAATCCGTCTGCCTTTTGCTTTCCTCGGCAAAATTGCTTCCCTCGCCAAAATTGCTTCCCTCGGCAAAACTGTTTCCCTCGCCAAAATTGCTTCCCACGGCAAAACTGTTTCCCTCGCCAAAATTGCTTCCCTCGGCAAAACTGTTTCCCTCGCCAAAATTGTTTCCCTCGGCAATGTTTCCCTCGTCATACTTGTTTCCCTAATCAACATTGCTCTCCCCGCTTTTGCAACCCTACTTCTTCTTGCTATCCACGACGTTAATACACCTTTATTTAAAAAGGGCACCGGATATTCCGGTGTCTTTTTAATGAATTTCACCCATCTTTTCTTATTAGGACCTCTAATATTCTACCTACATGCTTCCATTTACTACTTTACTGTTAAAAAAGCTAGGAAATACCTTTAATCAGGAGTATATTGGTCACAAATGACAATTTTGAATGAAAACATTACTTTTTACTACAAAATGCGTCAAAATGATCCTTTCCTTTTACTATAACTACTGTATAATTGATTTCATGCCCAATTTTATATATTTCCAAAAGATGGTTATACTATATCGAACGTAATTTGCTACATGCACAAGCACACACAAGAAATATCGGAGGTAGATTCAACTATGATGCGATTCGTTCGGCGAATCCTTATCGGCAAACCCTTACATAATCAAGAAATGAGCCACGAAAAACTTCCTAAGTGGAAAGCACTCGCTATCTTTTCTTCAGATGCCTTATCCTCTGTGGCTTATGGCCCAGAGCAGATTATGCTGATGCTGACACTTCCAGGAATTTTAGCCTACGGCTATTTAGCGCCAATCTCGATCGCTATTTTAGCTCTTTTAGCAATTGTAACTTTTTCTTATGTGCAAGTAGCCAAAGCCAATCCAGGAGGTGGCGGTTCTTACTCAGTTGCTATTACTCACTTGGGCGAATTACCGGCCCTTACGGCAGCAGCGGCCCTATTTGCAGATTATACACTGACCGTAGCGGTAAGTGTATCTGCAGGAACAGCTGCTATTATGTCGGCGTTTCCTATATTAGCACAACATGAAGTGCCCATCGATTTAGCCATTTTATTTGGAATATTAATGCTAGTGAATTTACGGGGAGTTCGGGAATCTTCTACTGCATTTGTGTTTCCAACTTATGCATTCATTTTTGGTATAATTGCATTGATTGCCACGGGAATATACCAAACAATTACTAACCATACACCTGTTATCCCTCCTGAATCCTTAACAAAACAAATGGATTGGACTGTGGTCGTACTTATTCTACGTGCTTTTGCAAATGGTTGCAGCTCGATGACTGGAGTTGAGGCTATCTCTAATGGCGTTCCTATGTTTCGTTCTCCTGAGGTACGCAACGCTACATTAACAACTTATTGGATGTCAGGAATCCTTGGACTTATGTTTATTGGTACTTCTTTCTTAACCATGCATTTTCACATTCTACCTTTAGAAGATGTAACGGCTTTATCACAAATCGCAGAATTAACTTTTGGACGTAATTGGGCTTATTATTACATACAAATTACTACTATGCTGGTATTATATCTAGCTGCTAATACCTCCTTTAACGGTTTGCCCCCCCTACTATCTATTCTAGCAAAAGATGGTTATATGCCCCGCTATTTAGGGGTGCGTGGTGAACGTTTAAGCTTCTCTAACGGCATTGTACTTCTTAGTATTATTGCTGGAATTTTAATCGTTATCTACCACGGCAATACGGAACATTTAATTTCCTTATATGCCATTGGCGTTTTCCTTTCCTTTACCATTGCTCAGGTAGGGATGGTGGTTCACTGGCGAAAGGAACGAAGCCCTGGCTGGATTGTACGATCTACTGTAAATTCAGTAGGTGCCCTTGTAACTGGAATTGTTGTACTTATTATTGCTATCACGAAATTTTTCTATGGTGCCTGGTTAGTTCTTGTATTTATACCTGTGATGATTTTCATCTTCAAAAAAATTCGTTCTCATTATAATGATATGGCTGAACAGTTGCACTTACCAGTAGAAGATTTCAATCCAGAAGAGGAAGCAAATCTTAAAACTGGTAGAAATGTAGTTATTGTGCCTATTTCTACTCCTACTGGTGTAGTAGCGCAGACCCTTAAATATGCGAAAAGCATTAGTAATGATGTCATCGCTCTGCACATTGCAACGGATGAAGAAGTTGGTAAAAGAGTAGAAGTAAAATGGCAGGGTTGGAATCCTGGTGTTGAATTAGTTACCATTTACTCTCCTTATCGTTTAGTGATCCAACCCCTATTAGATTATATAAGTAATTTAGAACGTCAGAGGAATCCAGAAGACTATATTACAATCTTAATTCCTGAATTCCAAACTAAAAAATTGTGGCATCGTCTATTGCACAATCAAACAGGCTGGATTCTTCGGACCTTACTAATTTTGAAGGAGAACGTTATCGTAACCACGATTCCCTTCCACTTAAAAAAATAAAATTTTTATAAAAGTTAAGCTGTACAACAAATTGTACAGCTTAACTTTTTTTAGGTAGAATCAGAAAGTATGAGTTTCTATTTAGAAAGATTGAACCACAAAGACACAATGCTACGGTACAGCACACAAAAGAGTACGTTAAACACAGAGAACACAGAGACATTCTTATTCTCCCCCTCTGTGTTCTCCGCGTCCGCGTAAGCGGCTTTGTGTCTTTGTGTCTTTGTGTTTCAAAACGTCTATCTTAAAAGGACGCGTAGCTTTTTTCTTATATCCATGAATATAATGGGCATATTTTGACAAAATACAAGTAGGAGGTGTTACATATGACACTAAATTTAAGCCAAAAAGAAAAGATGTTATTGCAAGATCAACAAAATCATGAGAAAATTTGCATAGAAAAATACCAATCCTATGCGAACCAGGCTCAAGATCCTCAACTAAAACAACTATTTAGTTCCTATGCTCAGCAAGAACAGCAGCACCTAAATACGATCACCCAAATGTTGAATGGACAAAATCCAAATATGTCGTCCTCACAACAGCAGGGTCAACAACAAAACCAAAACACTGTGCAAAGTAATATGCAAAATTCAACCTCGGCAAGCCCTTCTTCACAAGCAGCAAGCCAAAATGATAGCACCTTATGTACAGATATGTTAATGACGGAAAAATTCGTATCTGGAGCTTATGATACTGCTATATTTGAATTTGCTGATCCTAACGCTCGCCAAACTCTAAATCATATTCAAAAAGAAGAGCAAAAACACGGCGAAGGAATCTTCCAGTATATGCAAAGCAAAGGCATGTACTAAAAAGATTTTATCTTCTTGCCTAAATAAATAGAATGACCATTGTTAATAAAAACAATGGTCATTCTATTTATTTAGCGTTTTATAGATTTTGCCTCCCTCTTAGAAGGTAGGTTTATCTTATTTGCGCTGTGATAGTTCAAGCAAAATCCCGCCTGTAGCTTTTGGATGAACAAAAGCAATACTCGCACCACCAGCACCATAACGAGGTGTTTCATCAATCATACGAACGCCTTTTGCTTTAAGGTCAGCAATGGCTGCTTCAATGTTGTCTACACGAAGGGCAATGTGTTGCATGCCTTCGCCATTTTTTTCAATAAACTTAGCAATAGGGCCATCCGGTGAGGTAGATTCAAGTAATTCTACTTCACTATCACCGCAAGGAATAAAGCAAACTTTTACTTTTTGTTGCTCTACTGTTTCCTCACCCATTACTTCCATACCAAGCACTTCGGTATAGAATTTTTTTGCTTGTTCTAAATCTTTTACTGCAATACCAATATGGTCTACTTTTAATGTTTTAAACATCAAAGATCCCTCCTAACCTACTTTTGCAAAATAGTGGCCATTATATCATTGACAACACCATATGGATT
>NZ_BSVC01000013.1 GCF_030269905.1 Pelosinus sp. IPA-1
TATCGAGCGCGGTCAAGTATTGGCTAAGCCTGGTACAATTAAACCTCACACAAAATACAAAGCTGAAGTATACGTGTTGTCTAAAGAAGAAGGCGGCCGTCATACTCCATTCTTTACAAACTACCGTCCACAATTCTACTTCCGTACAACAGATGTTACTGGTGTAGTACATTTGCCAGAAGGTGTAGAAATGGTAATGCCTGGTGACAACATTCAAATGTCAATTGAGCTAATTACTCCAATTGCAATTGAAGAAGGTTTACGTTTCGCGATTCGCGAAGGTGGCCGTACTGTTGGCGCTGGCGTAGTAACTGCGATTGAAGCGTAATGAACTTATTGGGGCGGCTATAGTCAGTCGCCCCAATAAAACTGGTTTTTATTCTATAAGTATGCGATGACGTGAAAGGTTGCCTGCAAACTGCAGGGGGAATTTTCACGGAGAATGTCCGTTCTAGAAACTGGGCGATAAGGAGGAAATACAATGGCTAAACAACAAAAAATCAGAATTCGTCTTAAAGCGTATGATCATAAAGCACTTGATCAAAGTGCGGTAAAAATAGTGGACACTGCAAAAAGAACAGGTGCTATGGTTTCCGGGCCAATTCCACTTCCTACGGAGAAAAATATTTTCACTGTCTTGCGTTCACCACATGTCAATAAGGATTCCCGGGAACAATTTGAAATGCGTACCCACAAACGTCTGATTGACATTCTTGAGCCGACTTCCAAGACCGTTGATGCGTTAATGCGTCTGGATCTTCCGGCTGGTGTTGACATTGAAATCAAGCTGTAGGAGGAGGTGTAATAATGGCTAAAGGAATTTTAGGTAAAAAACTTGGTATGACACAAATTTTTACTCCAGATGGTAAAATGGTTCCTGTAACTGTAATAGAAGCAGGTAACAGTGTCGTGTTACAAAATAAAACTGTTGAAAATGATGGCTATAATGCGGTGCAATTGGGTTTTGGCACTGTTAAAGATAAAAGCGTTACTAGCCCAATGAAAGGTCATTTTGCCAAAGCAGGCGTTAAACCTGTTAAGCTTATTCGCGAAATTAGATTAGCTGAAGCGTCTGAATATACTGTTGGTCAAGAAATTGGCGTAGATATATTCGCAGAAGGCGATATAGTTGATGTTACTGGTACTGCAAAAGGTAAAGGTTTTGCTGGTGTTATCAAACGTTGGAACTTTAGACGTGGACCTATGGCCCATGGTTCTAAATCACATCGCGAGCCAGGTTCTATGGGACCTAGGATGAGCGGCGGCGGCGGTAAAGTATTCAAAGGCAAAAAATTACCTGGTCGCATGGGTAATCAAAAGGTTACGATACAGCGCTTAACTGTTGTTAGAGTAGATGCTGAACGGAATTTGATTTTGATAAAAGGCGGTATTCCTGGTCCTAAAGGTAGCTTTATGATGATTAAGAATACTGTAAAACCTAAAAAATAATCTCGCGGGTTCGCTGGTTTGTGGTTAGTAAAGCTCGCTTCAAATCTCGAACCTCGAACCACGAAAGGAGGATGTGCTATATGCCGAAAGTAGCAGTATATGATATCACTGGAGCAAAAACCGGTGAAATGGAATTAAATGATAGCGTTTTTGGTGTTGAAGTTAATGAATCTGTACTACACCAAGCTGTAGTAATGCAGCTTGCTAGTCAACGTTTAGGTACAGCTGCAACGAAAACTAGAGGTCTAGTACGTGGCGGTGGTAGAAAACCTTGGAAACAAAAGGGCACAGGTCGTGCGCGCGCTGGTAGTACCCGTTCCCCAATTTGGGTAGGTGGTGGTACTACATTTGGTCCGCAACCTCGCTCTTATGCATTCAGCATGCCAAGGAAACAACGTCGTCTAGCAATTAAATCTGCTTTAACTGCAAAACTTCAAGATGGAGAATTGGTAGTAGTAGACAGCATTGCTTTTGATGCACCAAAAACTAAAAATGTAATCGACATGTTGAGTAGTTTTAATACTACAAACAAGAAGAACTTAATCATTACTGGTGAAATGTTGGAAAATGTTGAAAAGTCAGCACGAAATATTCCTGGCGTTAAAGCAATTCCCGCTGCTAGTAGTTTAAATGTATACGATCTTTTGTATCATGACAAAGTGTTTGTTACTAAAGATGCAATCACCCGTATTGAGGAGGTGCTAGCCTAATGCAAAATTTGCGCGATGTACTTATTCGTCCGCTTGTTACTGAGAAAACCACTGCTATGATGGAAGAAAACAAATATACTTTCGTTGTACCATTGAGAGTTAATAAAGTTGAAATACGTCAAGCAGTAGAACAAATTTTCAAAGTAAAAGTACTAGCTGTGCACACCGTTCGTGTGATGGGTAAAACCAAACGTATGGGCAAGACACAAGGTAAGCGTCCAGATTACAAGAAAGCAATTGTAAAACTGGCTCCTGGTCAGAATATAGAATTCTTTGAAGGTGTGTAATCTGAAATTTATTAAGAAGGAGGGGCAACAATGGCAGTAAAAAGCTTTAAACCTTATACTCCAAGCCGAAGATTTATGACTGCGTCTAATTTTGAAGAAATTACCGCAGATAAACCAGAGCGTTCGCTAGTTGAGCGTCTACAACAACATGCTGGCCGTAATAACCAAGGTCGTATGACTGTTAGACATCAAGGCGGCGGCCATAAACGCCTGTATAGAATTATTGATTTTAAACGTAATAAAGACGGAATCGTAGCGAAAGTAGCTACTATCGAGTATGATCCTAATCGTTCTGCTCGCATCGCTCTACTTCACTATGCCGACGGCGAAAAACGTTACATTTTGGCTCCTAATGGCCTAAAAGTTGACGATAAAGTTATGAGTGGTCCTGAAGCGGATATTAAAGTAGGTAATGCGTTACCAATCAGAAATATTCCTGTAGGTACTCAACTTCATAATATCGAACTTAAAATCGGCAAAGGCGGACAAATGGTTCGTTCTGCTGGTGCATCTGCACAGCTCATGGCAAAAGAAGGCGAGCATGCACTTTTAAGATTACCATCTGGTGAACAACGTAAAGTGCATATTAATTGTAAAGCAACCATTGGCCAAGTGGGTAACTTGGAACATGAAAATATTACAATTGGTAAAGCTGGTCGTTCTCGTTGGCTTGGCATTCGTCCTGCTAACCGTGGTGTTGCGATGAATCCGATTGATCATCCACATGGTGGTGGTGAAGGTCATTCCCCAGTTGGACGTAAACATCCTGTTACACCTTGGGGTAAACATGCTTATGGTGTTAAAACTCGTCGTAATAAAACATCGAATAAGATGATTGTTAAAAGACGTACGAAGTAATTAAAGCCTGAGTTTACGGGCTAACTGGATAGAGAAGGGAGGCTAATCAAGTGTCCAGATCAATTAAAAAGGGACCTTATGTTCATCCGAGTGTGATGAAGAAAATTGATGCAATGAATGCAGCTGGTGAAAAGAAAGTTATTAAGACCTGGTCGCGTAGTTCTACCATTCTTCCTAATTTTGTCGGACATACCGTTGCAGTACATGATGGACGTAAACACGTACCTGTCTATGTTACTGAAGATATGGTAGGTCACAAACTAGGTGAGTTTGCACCTACTCGCACATATAAAGGGCATTCTGGTTCGGAAAAATCCACATCATTACGGTAATGTGGTGAAAGTTACTGGAAGGGGGTTAGTATATGGAAGCTAAAGCAATTGCAAGACACATTCGCATTGCTCCACGTAAAATTCGAGTTGTTATTGACTTGATTCGTGGTAAAAACATTGGTGAAGCTTATGCAATCTTAAAAAATACGCCAAAAGTTGGATCTGAAGTATTATTAAAAGTACTCCAATCGGCGATTGCAAACGCAGAACACAATTTTGATATGAATTCCGACAAACTTTACGTTTCTGCAGCGTATGTTGACCAAGGACCTACATTAAAACGTATTCATCCGCGGTCACGTGGGCAAGCTTTTAAAATTTTAAAACGCAGCAGTCATGTAACAGTTGTTGTAAACGAAAGATAACTAGCGAAGGAGGGAAACAAAGTGGGTCAAAAAATTCATCCTCATGGGTTACGCCTTGGGATCATTAAGACTTGGGATGCTAAGTGGTATGCTGGTAAAGATTTTGCTGATAATTTGCATGAAGATATTAAAATTCGTAAATTTATCAAAACAAAAGCTTTCACCGCTGGTATATCCAAAGTAGTTATTGAACGAGCTGCTAACCGTGTTAAAGTTGTTATTCATACTGCAAAACCTGGTATGATCATTGGTCGTGGTGGCGCCGGTATTGAAGAATTGAAAAAGAACTTAAAAACGCTTACTGGTAAGCAGGTTGATATAAACATTGCGGAAGTTAGACAACCAGATATGGATGCTCAATTGGTTGCAGAAAATATTGCAGCTCAATTGGAAAGACGTATTGCTTTCCGCCGTGCTATGAAGCAATCGATCCAACGCACTATGCGTATGGGCGCAAAAGGTATTAAAGTAATGTGTGGCGGTCGTTTAGGCGGCGCTGAGATTGCTAGAAGTGAAGCTGCCCGCGAAGGTAGTATTCCTCTTCACACTCTTAGAGCTGACATTGACTATGGTACAGCTGAAGCTCATACTACTTATGGCTTAATTGGCGTAAAAGTATGGATTTATAAAGGCGAAATTTTGCCAGAAGTAAAAAAAGCCGCTGCCGCTGTTGAAGGGAGCGAAAAATAATGCTACTGCCAAAAAGAGTGAAACATCGTAAACAATTCCGTGGTCGTATGAAAGGTAAAGCCCAAAGAGGCAATACCGTAAGTCATGGCGAGTTCGGTTTGGCAGCGTTAGAACCAGCTTGGATTACTAACCGTCAAATTGAGGCTGCTCGTATTGCAATGACTCGCTACATTAAACGTGGCGGTAAAGTTTGGATTAAAATATTCCCAGATAAACCGATTACAGCAAAACCTGCTGAAACTCGTATGGGTAGTGGTAAAGGTTCAACCGAATACTGGGTAGCAGTCGTTAAACCAGGTCGTGTAATGTTTGAAATGGATGGCGTTAGCGAAGAAGTGGCTAAAGAAGCTATGCGCTTAGCTGCTCATAAACTTCCTATTAAAACAAAGTTTGTTAAACGGGAAGCTGTTGCTGAACCGCAAGAAGAAGTGGGTGGTGAAGTACATGAAGGTTAAAGATTTCCGTGAAATGAACGCAACTGAACTTAACCAGAAAATAGCTGTACTTAAAGAAGAATTATTTAACCTCAGATTTCAACTAGCTACTGGTCAGTTGGAAAATCCTATGCGGATTAAAGAAGTTAAAAAGAGTATTGCTAGAGTTAAGACAATTCAGCGCGAACAAGAAATGAAACAAGCGTAGCGTTCTAATAAACGTTCTTAAGTAATAAAGCCGTTAATAGTAAGTAAGAACGGAAGGAGGCTAATTGGACGTGAGTGAAAGAAATGACCGTAAGGTTAAAATAGGTAAAGTAATTAGCGATAAAATGGATAAAACCATCGTTGTAGCTATTGAACGTTTGGAACAACATCCTCTTTATAAGAAATCAATAAAGAAGACTGTTAAATTTAAAGCTCATGATGAAAACAATGATAGTCATATTGGCGATATTGTAGAGATCATGGAAACTCGTCCGCTGTCTAAAGATAAGCGCTGGAGAGTTGTGGAAGTTATTGAAAGAGCTAAATAAGTGAGGTTTGGAGTTCGCAGTTCGAAAAATTGAACCTCGGACCTCTAACCTCGATAAGGAGGGAACAGGATGATTCAACAACAAACAATCCTTAATGTTGCTGATAACAGCGGTGCGAAACAAATCATGTGCATCAGGGCATTAGGCGGTTCTTACCGTAGATATGCTAACATTGGTGATGTTATTGTTGCAGCAGTAAAAGCTGCTTCTCCAGGCGGTGCAGTTAAAAAAGGTGATGTAGTAAAAGCCGTAGTAGTTCGTTCAAGAAAAGGCTTACGTCGCCCTGATGGTTCTTACATCCGCTTTGATGAGAATGCCGCAGTTATTATTAAGGAAGATAAAAGCCCTAGAGGGACTCGTATATTTGGGCCAGTAGCGAGAGAACTGCGTGAGAAAGATTTTATGAAGATTATCTCGCTGGCGCCGGAAGTAATCTAAGTTAGGAGGTATCCGGAATGTCAGAAGCGAAAAAATTACACGTCAAAAAAGGCGATAAAATTGTTATTTTGTCTGGTAAAGATAAAGGAAAATCAGGCAAAGTAATCCAAGCATTGCCGAAAAAGAGTAAAGTTGTAGTGGAAGGTCTTAATACAGTAAAACGTCATACAAAACCTTCACAAAACTTGCCTCAAGGCGGAATTATCGTAAAAGAAGCTCCGTTACATTCAGCAAAAGTTATGCTGGTGTGCCCTGCTTGCGATAAACCAACACGCATTAAAAAAACGTCTCTTGCAAGTGGAGCATTCGTTCGTACTTGTAAAAAATGTGGCGAAGTTATTGATAAATAATCACGCAGAAAGGAGGTAACTACACTTGTCCAGAATGAAAGAAAAGTATAGTGATGAAGTAGCCAAAGCGTTAATGGAAAAATTTGGTTACAAAAACATTATGGAAATTCCTAAAATTGAAAAAGTGGTTTTAAATATGGGCGTAGGAGAAGCAGTTAGCAATCCTAAAGTCCTAGATGTTGCAATCAATGATATGACGATTATTGCCGGTCAAAAACCAGTAGTAACTCGTGCAAAAAAATCAATTGCTGCATTTAAAGTCCGTGAAGGTATGCCAATCGGCGCTAAAGTTACCCTGCGTGGGCAACGTATGTATGAGTTTTTAGATAAACTATTAAACATTGCATTACCACGTGTTCGCGATTTCCGCGGCGTTAGCCCAAAATCTTTTGATGGTCGTGGTAACTATTCTATGGGGATTAAAGAACAATTAATATTCCCTGAAATTGAGTATGACAAAGTGGATAAAGTTCGTGGTATGGATATTATTATCGTAACCACTGCGAAAACGGATGAAGAGGCACGCGAACTGTTAAAGCTTATGGGCATGCCGTTCAGTGCGTAAAAGGAGGGACACTCGTGGCCAAGAAAGCATTAATTGAAAAATGGAAGCTCGAACCTAAGTTTAGCGTGCGTAAGCACAATAGATGTAAGGTCTGCGGTCGTCCACATGGTTACTTACGTAAATTTGAAATGTGCCGTATTTGTTTTAGGGAATTGAGCTATAAAGGTGTCATTCCTGGGATAACTAAGGCTAGCTGGTAGATTACAGGAAGGAGGTAATGTTAAATGGTAATGACCGATCCAATTGCAGATATGCTTACTCGTATTCGTAATGCAAACTCGGTTTATCATGATAAAGTAGAAATTCCTGCTTCAAAAATTAAGCAAGCGATTGCTCAAGTTCTAAAAGCAGAAGGCTTTATTAAGGATTTTGAAATTGTTAAAGATGATAAACAAGGTGTGCTAAGAGCAAGTTTAAAATATGGACCTAATCGTGAAAAGGTAATTACTGGCATTAAACGTATTTCAAAACCTGGATTGCGTGTATATGCAAGAAAAGATCAAATGCCCCGCGTATTGGGTGGCCTAGGAGTTGCAATTATTTCAACTTCTAAGGGAATTATGACTGATAAGCAAGCTCGCCGCGATGGACTTGGTGGCGAAGTATTAGCTTTCGTCTGGTAATTTTTGTAGTTAAGGAGGTGCACATATGTCAAGAATCGGTAGAATGCCGATTGCTATTCCTGCCGGCGTAACTGTTACGATTGGCGAAGGCAATTTGGTATCTGTAAAAGGCCCTAAAGGCGAATTGACTCGTGCCATTCATAAAGATATGATATTGGAACTAGAAGACAATACCCTTGTTGTAAAAAGGCCTTCAGATGAAAAACAACATAGATCATTGCATGGTTTGACTCGTACCTTATTGTCCAACATGGTAACTGGTGTTACTCAAGGTTTCACAAAAACTCTTGAAATTGTTGGCGTTGGTTACAGAGCAGCAAAAGTAGGTAACAAAGTAGCATTAACATTAGGTTTCTCTCATCCTTTAGAAGTTGAGCCTCCTACTGGCATGTCTCTAGAAGTTCCTGCTCCAAACAAAATTGTTGTTTCTGGTATTAATAAAGAAGATGTTGGCGCGTTAGCAGCTAAAATCCGTAAGTATAGACAACCTGAACCTTATAAAGGTAAAGGCGTTCGTTATGAAGGTGAAGTTGTTCGCCGTAAAGTAGGTAAAGCAGGCGGTAAAGGTAAGAAGTAGATTTTAAGCGAAAGGAGTGACCACTTTGCTTCGTAAAGGAATTAAGAATGAGGCTAGGCAAAAACGACATTTACGTGTACGTAAACTTGTTTCAGGTACTGCAGCAAGACCACGTTTAAATGTGTTTCGTAGCTTAAGTCATATTTATGCTCAAGTTATTGATGATGTTACTGGTACTACTTTGGTAGCGGCTAGTACTATGGATAAAGATTTAGGCCTAACATATGGCGGTAATACAGAAGCAGCTAAGGCAGTAGGTGCAGCAGTTGCAACACGTGCATTAGCAAAAGGTATTAACAAAGTGGTATTTGACCGTGGTGGTTATATTTATCATGGTAGAGTAGCAGCTTTGGCCCAAGCAGCGCGTGAAGCAGGGCTGGAATTTTAAGCAAAAGGAGGTAAATGAATGTCCAGAATTGATTACACAACTCTCGATTTAAAAGAGAAAGTTGTATTCATAAACAGGGTTGCTAAAGTAGTAAAAGGCGGTCGCCGTTTTTCCTTTAGTGCGCTAGTTGTTGTTGGTGACGAAAATGGTCACGTTGGAGCTGGCTTAGGTAAAGCTGGTGAAGTGCCTGAAGCAATCAGAAAAGGTGTGGAAGATGCTAAAAAGAACTTAATTAATGTTCCTTTAGTAGGCACCACTATTCCTCATCAAATTGTAGGTGTATTCGGCGCTGGTAAAGTATTTATGAAACCTGCATCAGAAGGTACTGGTGTTATTGCTGGTGGTCCAGCACGTGCGGTACTTGAACTTGCCGGGATTCATGATATCTTAACTAAATCCCTTGGTTCTTCTAATGCTAATAACATGGTACGTGCTACTTTAACCGGTTTGAAGCAATTGAAACGTGCTGAAGAAGTAGCCGCACTTCGCGGTAAAACCGTTCAGGAACTTTTGGGTTAAGGAGGAATTATAATGGCAACACTCAAAATCACTCTTACCAGAAGCCTGATCGGCAGACCAGAAGATCAACGAGCTACTGTAAAGGCTCTGGGGCTTAAGAAAACAAATACTTTCGTAATGCAACAAGATACTCCAGTTATCCGCGGCATGGTTCGCAAAGTGGAGCATTTAGTTACGGTTGAAGAAATACAAGACTAATTAGAGAGGAGGCGCTAATAATGAAATTGCATGAATTAGCACCTACGCCTGGTTCAAAGAAAGTGCGCACTCGTGTTGGTCGCGGCTTGGGTTCAGGTCTTGGCAAAACATCGGGTAAAGGTCATAAAGGTCAGAATTCTCGCGCTGGCGGCGGTACTCGTCCTGGTTTTGAAGGCGGTCAAATGCCTCTTTACCGTAGATTGCCAAAACGCGGTTTTTACAACAAATTTGCAAAAGATTATGCAGAAGTAAATATTTCTGACTTGAATCGTTTTGAAAATGGTTCAGTTGTTGACCCTGTAGCTTTAGTTGAAACTGGTGTATTGAAAAATGTTCGTGACGGCGTACGTATCTTGGGTAACGGCGAACTGACAAAATCACTTACTGTTATTGCTAACGGCTTCACTAAGTCAGCTGAAGAAAAAATTATAGCAGCTGGCGGAAAAGTTGAGGTGGTCTAAGTGCTTTCTGCTCTGTCCAATATACTAAAGATCACTGAGCTTAGACAAAAGGTAGTTTTTACCCTAGCCATGTTTTTAGTATTCAGAGCTGGAACGCATATTCCAGTTCCTGGAGTAGATGTTTCTGTTATTGAACAAATGTTTTCTAGTGGTAACCTGTTTGGTTTACTAGATTTGTTTTCTGGTGGAGCATTGAGTAAGTTTTCTATCTTTGCAATGAGTATTACACCCTATATTAATGCTTCTATTATTATGCAGCTGATAACTGTTGTTGTTCCAACCTTTGAACAATGGTCTAAAGAGGGCGAGGAAGGTCGTAAAAAGTTAACACAAATTACTCGTTACGGCACCGTTCTTCTAGGATTTATTCAGGCAATTGGTATGGCAATTGGACTGAAAGCCGCAATTATTAATCCAGGCATTGCTTCTACGATATTGATTGCATTGACACTTACAGCAGGAACTACTTTCCTAATGTGGCTTGGAGAGCAAATTACTGAAAAAGGTATTGGTAATGGCATTTCGCTAATTATCTTTGCCGGGATTGTATCAAGATTACCTGATGGTTTGTATATGTTATATCAATATCTTGCCGCAGGTACCATTAATCTCTTCAATGTATTGTTATTCGTAATTATTGCTGTGGCCATGATTGTTTTGGTAATTGCCATTACACAAGGTCAACGAAGAATTCCGGTACAATATGCTAAACGAGTAGTTGGTCGTAAAACCTATGGTGGTCACTCTACTCACATTCCGCTGAAAGTAAATCAGGCGGGAGTTATACCAATAATCTTTGCGTCATCCGTGCTGATGTTTCCAGTAACTATTGCCCAGTTTGTTGATATTCCCTGGGTAAAAACCGTGGCAGGCTGGTTTGCGTGGGGTACGCCGCTACAAACAACATTGTATGCGCTACTCATTATTTTCTTCACGTATTTCTATACTGCGGTTACTTTGAACATATCGGATATGGCAGAGAACATGAAAAAATACGGTGGTTTTATTCCAGGACTGCGCCCGGGTAAACCGACTGCTGATTATTTGGATCGAGTCATGACCAGAATCACCCTTGCAGGTTCAGTGTTTCTTGCAGGTATTGCCATACTGCCCAACTTTATTGCAGCTGTGACAAATATTCCAGGGTTAAATTTTGGCGGTACCGCCCTTTTAATTGTGGTAGGCGTGGCACTTGACACAATGAAGCAAATAGAGGCCATTGTTCTAATGCGTCACTATCAAGGCTTTATGAAGTAGGGAGGTCGCTTCGCATGTATATCCTGTTAATGGGACCGCCTGGGGCTGGTAAAGGTACACAGGCGGCTGAATTAGTTGCAGAGTTTCAAGTCCCCCACATATCAACAGGCGATATGTTTCGTGCTGCTGTAAAGGAAGGAACTGAACTTGGCAAACAAGCGAAAGCTTGTATGGATGCTGGGCAACTAGTACCTGATAGTATCACTATTGGGATAGTAAAAGAAAGACTGGCTAAACCCGATTGTCATAAAGGTTTTATTCTAGATGGGTTCCCGCGTACAATTGAACAAGCGAACGCTTTAGATGGTACACTGGTTGAACTCGGAATAAAACTAGATCGTGTAGTAAACATCACTGTTCCTACGGAAGATTTAATTAGTCGCATGACAGGGCGTCGTATCTGCAAAGGTTGTGGCGCTACCTTCCATGTATTATTTAATCCTTCTACAGTTGACGGTAAATGTGATAAATGCGATGGTGAATTATATCAACGTGCTGATGATACGGAAGAAACGGTTACAAAGCGTTTATCCGTATATAACGGTCAGACGAAGCCATTAATTGAATACTATCAAGACAAAGGTCTTTATAGCGAAATTGATGGACGTCAAGCGATCGATAAGGTATTTTCTGATATAGTTCGCAGCTTGAGGGGCGAGTAGGTATGATCATCCTTAAATCAGAGCGGGAAATCAATTACTTGCGTGATGCAGGTAAGATAGTGGCTGAAACACTAGCTGAAGTTAAAAAAGCTGTTAAGCCCGGAGTTACTACGCTAGATCTGGATCAGATCGCCGAAAAATATATTAAAAGCCGTGATGCTATCCCTGCTTTTAAGGGATACCATGGTTTTGCAGGAAACATTTGTTCTTCAATAAATGAAGAAGTAGTACATGGCATTCCAGGATTAAGAAAGTTAAAAACTGGAGATAATGTTAGTATTGATATTGGAGCGGTAATAAATGGATACAATGGTGATGCCGCGATTACAGTGCCTGTTGGTGAAGTAGATGCTGAAGTGCAAAAGCTTTTGGATGTTACAGAAGAGTCTTTGTATAAGGGTATTGAACAAGCCGTCATAGGCAATCGTCTAAGCGACATTTCCCATGCCGTTCAGGTTCACGCAGAACAACATGGATTTGGTGTAGTGCGTGATTATGTTGGGCATGGCATTGGACGGAGTATGCATGAAGATCCTCAAGTGCCAAATTATGGCGCTCCTGGCCGTGGTCCACGATTAAAGGCTGGTATGACCTTGGCCATAGAGCCGATGGTCAATCTGGGCACATATGAAGTAAAGACACTTGACGACGGTTGGACGGTTGTAACTCTTGACGGCAAGCGCTCAGCGCATTTTGAACATTCAATTGCTATCACGGATGGTAAGCCGGAGATTCTAACTAAGTTATAGGGGGCAGCTCTGGTGTCAGTCGTGAATATATCAATGGGGCAACTTGTTACTAGTGTTGCCGGACGTGACCAAATGCAAGTTTATCTTGTAGTTGGGATTAAAAATAATAAAATTCTCTCACTGGTTAACGGTAGAGAACGAAAAATAGCTAATCCCAAACAAAAAAACATCCGGCATGTTAATGTTCTTAAATCGATTGCCAAAGGTCTGGCGGAAAAACTTCAATCTGGAATGAAAATTACAGACGAAGAAATCCGCCAAGCCATTCAGGTTTTATACAAGCCAGATAATCTGTGATAAGCGGACTAGGAGGGATATCTCGTGTCCAAGCAAGATGTAATTGAGGTTGAAGGTACGGTTGTCGAAGCCTTGCCTAATGCTATGTTCCAGGTCAAACTGGAAAATGAGCATGTCGTATTGGCGCATGTATCAGGTAAGATCCGCATGAACTTTATCCGGATTTTACCTGGGGATAGAGTAACTGTAGAGCTTACGCCTTATGACTTAAAGCGTGGCCGTATTACCTACCGTTTCAAATAGCGGATTCGTAAGGTAAGTGCTTCGGTATCAATCGATAGCGCGAGTTCGTGAATATATGAAAAGGAGGACTGGCAAATGAAAGTGAGACCGTCGGTCAAACCCATTTGTGAAAAATGCAAGGTAATTAAACGTAATGGACATGTAATGGTGATTTGTGAAAATCCTAAACATAAACAAAAGCAAGGATAGGAGGTGTACTATAGATGGCACGTATTGCCGGAATAGATTTACCACGTGATAAAAGAATCGAAATATCTTTAACATATATTTATGGTATCGGTCTTAAAACTTCAAAGGATATCTTGGCACTTACTGGGATTAATCCTGACACACGTACTCGTGACTTAACCGAAGAAGAGGTTGTCAAATTACGTGATGCTATTGATAAAAACCTTAGAGTTGAAGGCGACTTGCGTCGTGAGCAGTCACTTAACATTAAGCGTCTGATTGAAATCGGCTGCTATCGTGGTAAACGTCATCGTATGGGTCTTCCTGTACGTGGTCAACGTACTAAGACGAATGCCCGTACTCGCAAAGGTCCAAAACGGACTGTTGGAGCGAAAAAGAAAAAAGCGTAGAGGAGGGATAAAGATTGGTTGCTAAGAAAGCTATTAGACCAAAAAGAAAAGAACGTAAAAATATTGAGCATGGTCAAGCACATATTCGTTCTACTTTCAATAATACAATTGTGACTATTTCCGATACAAAGGGTAATGTTTTGTCTTGGGCTAGTGCGGGTGGACTTGGATTTAGAGGTTCACGTAAAAGCACTCCATTTGCTGCACAAATGGCAGCAGAAACAGCTGCTAAAGCTGCAATGGAACATGGACTTAAACAAGTTGAAGTTTTTGTAAAAGGACCTGGCTCAGGTCGGGAAGCAGCCATTAGATCACTACAGGCATCTGGTTTAGAAGTAAGTTCTATTAAAGATTGTACGCCTGTACCTCATAATGGATGTCGTCCACCTAAGCGTAGAAGAGTATAAGAAGTTTCGGGAGGTGTTAAATATACATGGCTAGATATACAGGACCTGTTTGTAGACAATGCCGTCGTGAAGGCACAAAATTATATCTAAAAGGCGAAAGATGCTATACGGACAAATGTTCAATAGCTAAACGTGCGTATGCACCTGGTCAACATGGCCAAGGCCAAACACGTAAAAAAGTTTCAGAATATGGAATTCAATTGAGAGAAAAACAAAAAGCACGTCGTGTTTATGGTATTTTGGAAACTCAATTCCGTTCTTATTTTGACAAAGCTGATCGTCAAAAAGGTATTACTGGTGAAAACTTACTAGTATTACTTGAAAGAAGATTGGATAATGTGGTATATCGTCTTGGTTTCGCAGCAAGCCGTACGCAAGCTAGACAATTGGTTCGCCACAGACATTTCACTGTTAATGGAAAGAGAGTAGATATTCCATCTTATTTAATTAAACCAGGTGATGTAATTGCAGTACGCGAAAGCAGCAAAGAATCACCATTAATTAAAGAAATTACAGAATCTCTTGCTCACAAAACAGTGGCGCCTTGGTTGGAAAGACCAACTCAAGATGTAATGAATGGAACAGTATTGCGTTACCCCACTCGTGAGGAAATTGATACTCCAATTCAAGAGCATCTGATTGTCGAATTGTACTCTAGATAATCAAGGTATGCTTTTTGAAAAAAGTCCGAATGTATGCCCTCAACCGTGGGTATGGCGTAACTTAATTGTACGCAAAGAGGAGGGTTTTTCCAAATGATCGAAATCGAAAAACCGAAGATTGAAATAGTAGAGCTTAGTGAAGACAGCCGTTATGGCAAGTTCGTCTGCGAGCCACTTGAACGTGGTTATGGTACAACACTTGGCAACAGTTTGCGTCGTATATTGCTGTCCTCCCTGCAGGGGGCCGCAATTACAGCCGTCAAAATTGAGGGTGTTCTTCATGAGTTTTCTACTATCCCTGGTGTTCGGGAAGACGTTACCGACATTATCCTGAATTTGAAAACATTGCGCTTAAAAATGTACAGCGACGAACCAAAGACATTGAGGATTGAATGTTTAACTGAAGGGGAAGTTACAGCAGGTGATATTATTGCTGACCCAGATATTGAAGTTCTAAATCCAGAATTGCATTTGGCAACCGTTGATGCAAGCGGTTCTCTTAAAATGGAAATAACCGTAGAACGTGGTCGTGGCTATGTTCCTGGCGACAAGAACAAAAAACCAGATCATGTGATTGGTATTATTCCTATTGACTCCATATTTTCACCTATTCAGAGAGTTAATTATCAGATCACAGATACTCGTGTCGGGAACGTCACTGATTATGATAAATTAACGCTGGAAGTATGGACCGACGGAAGTATTCGTCCGGAAGAGGCTGTTAGCAAATCTGCTAGTATTATGGTAGCTCATTTGAAGCTATTTCAAAACTTAGCAGGTATTATTCCTGAGGAAGATAGTATGGATGGCACTTTTACCGAAGTGGTAGAAGAGGGCAATTCCAAAATTATGGATATGACCATTGAAGATTTGGATCTATCTGTACGTTCTTACAACTGCTTAAAGCGGGCAGGAATTAATTCTGTAGCAGATTTAGTGCAAAAATCCGAAGATGACATGATGAAGGTTCGTAACCTTGGTCGTAAATCGATGGAAGAAGTAAAGAAAAAATTAATCGAGCTAGGTCTTGGACTTAGCGAAGAGGAAGAATAAAGGGAGGGAAGAAAATGGGCTATAGAAAGTTAGGACGAGACTCTAGCGCACGTAAAGCGTTGTTTCGCAGCATCTTGACTTCCTTCTTTGCAAACGAGCGTATTGAAACAACAGAAGCAAAAGCAAAAGAAATCAACGGTCTTGCTGAAAAGATGATTACTTTGGCTAAGCGCGGTGACTTACATGCTCGCCGTCAAGTGTTATCAAGCCTCATGGATGAAGAAGTAGTTACAAAATTGTTTGACATAATTGCCCCTAAATATGCTACGCGTCAAGGCGGTTATACCCGTATTATGAAATTGGGACCGCGTCGTGGAGATGCAGCACCAATGGTAATATTGGAACTGGTCTAACGTTTGCAATTGGGCCAGGTGACAAAGGCATATACTTGGCCTCGTCGCCTGGTTATTGTGGTTTATAGGGAAAAGGCGGCCTTTACGGGCCGCCTTTATTTCTAAGTGAAAGTGTATATATTTTTTGAGGATAGAGCGATGGGGGACAAAATGATTGAACCACAGAGGTACAGAGAACACAGAACGAATCTATTCGATAGTGTTTTCTGATTTTTGGGGTTAATTATATTTTGTATTCTCAGCGTTCTCTGCGCCTCTGCGGTTCAAAACGTTCTATGTCTTAGAGAATTTGAAGTGATTTCACTATCATTTCGATATAAAGGGGAACGATATGGGAGAGTTTATAACAGTGAAAGATATGTGCCATACCTATGCTAGCCATGAAGGTGAACAAGTACAGGCACTTGATCATATAAACGTATCAATTGCTAAGGGCGAATTTGTCGCCATTATTGGCACAAATGGTTCAGGTAAATCGACTTTAGCGAAACATTTCAATGCACTTTTAGTTCCTACAGAGGGACAATGTATAGTAAATGGGCTAACTACTATCGACCCTGACCATGTTTGGAAAATTAGACAGGCAGTTGGTATGGTGTTTCAAAATCCGGATAATCAAATTGTAGCTACGATAGTAGAAGAAGATGTTGCATTTGGTCCCGAAAACTTAGGGGTAGAACCAGCTGAAATTCGTATTCGAGTAGCTGAAGCCTTAAGAGACGTAGGTATGGAAGAGTATCGTAATCATAGTCCTCATTTGTTATCTGGAGGTCAAAAACAACGTGTGGCGATTGCTGGTGTGCTTGCCATGCGTTCTAACTGTTTGGTATTAGATGAACCAACAGCTATGCTAGACCCTCAGGGGAGACGGGAAGTATTATCCACAGTATTAAGACTGCATCGTGAGCAGAAAATAACAATCGTATACATTACTCATTTCATGGAAGAAGCAGTAGCCGCTGACAGAGTCATTGTCATGGGACAGGGAAAAGTTGTTATGGAAGGTACTCCCAAAGACGTATTTAGTCAAGTAACTCTCTTAAAGGAATTAGGTCTAGATGTGCCTGTAGCAGCAGAACTCTCTTACCATCTAAGGCAACGTGGTATAAGGATTCCAGAGACAGTGATAACAGACGAGGCATTGGTGGTGGCTGTATGTCCATAAAATTACAAGATGTGACGTATGTGTATATGTCAAAAACTCCTTATGAAAAAACAGCAATTAAAAAAATAAATTTAGAAATAAAACGAGGCGAATTTGTAGCGATTATTGGTCATACTGGATCAGGCAAATCAACACTCGTACAGCATTTAAATGGTTTATTAAAACCTACATCAGGTACAGTTAGTATTGATGGGGAAAATATTCATAGTAAAGGACCAGCAGCAGGGCAAGCTAAACGCAGTGTAGGCATGGTATTTCAATACCCTGAGCACCAATTATTTGAAGAAACCGTATATGAAGACATTGCTTTTGGCCCGCGTAATCTTGGCATACCAGAAGAGGAAATCGATGAGCGGGTGAAAAAGGCCCTTTCCTTTGTCGGTCTTGATTTTGATAAGTTTGCTAAGCGTACCCCTTTTCAGTTAAGTGGCGGTCAAATGAGACGTGTAGCTATTGCTGGAGTTGTTGCTTTAGAACCACAATACCTAATATTAGATGAACCATCAGCAGGCCTTGATCCAAGGGGACGTGATGAGATTTTTAGTCAGATTATCAATCTATCCCAGGCTACAGGAATTACTGTTGTATTAGTTTCACACAATATGGAAGATGTGGCACGGATGGCGAGTCGTCTTTTGGTAATGAAGGATGGGGAAATTAGTTTAGATGGATCGCCTAAAGATATTTTCTCTGACTGCCAGGCAGAGTTGCAAGAAGCAGGTGTTGATGTACCTCCTCTTACCATACTTATGAATAAATTTAGGCAGCATGGTCTACCTGTTGATGCGACTGCAATAACAATGGATGTTGCAGCAGACAGTGTATATAATGCCGTGAGGAGGGGTTAATTTGTTGAAAGATATTATGTTAGGGCAATACTTTCCAGGAGCTTCTTTCATACACTTATTAGATCCTCGAACTAAAATTATTAGTACCTTATTATTTATTAGCAGTATTTTTTTGGCCGATAATTATCAGGCATATTCTATACTAGCTGTTTTTGTTGGGGTCATAATATTATCCGCAAACATACCTCTTACCATGATGCTGCGTTCATTAAAGCCATTATGGATGATTATTGTACTGACCTTACTTATTCATATTTTTACGACACCAGGAAATGTATTATATACCATGGGCCCCCTAGCGGTGACGCATGAAGGAGTACGGCAGGGGATTCTTATGACCATGCGGCTTGTTTTTTTAATTATGGTATCTTCTTTATTAACGTTTACGACATCTCCTATTGCTTTGACAGATGGCATTGAAAGATTGCTCAAACCTTTCAAGAAAATAGGACTTCCCGCACATGAATTAGCAATGATGATGACCATTGCTCTACGCTTTATTCCTACATTACTTGAAGAGACGGATCGCATTATGAAAGCCCAAATGGCCAGGGGGGCTGATTTTTCTTCGGGAAATATAGTGCGGCGTGCTCGCAATATGATACCCTTATTAGTGCCCTTATTTATCAGTGCTTTTCGGCGTGCCGATGAATTAGCGACAGCTATGGAAGCTCGATGTTATCGGGGGGGAGATCAACGGACTCGGATGAAAGAATTACAGATCGAAGGTAGAGACTGGTGGGCTTATGGAATACTATGTTTAGTCATCGGAATTCTAGTTACAATAAAAACATATAGATAATAAACTCTGTACTTTTAGCCGAAAGGGCAGGAGGTTATATGGTTAAAGACCATCCAGATTATGCATTAGAAAAAGAGCACTTAGAGAAGACATTGCGTGAAATGAATGAAATTATCTCTTCATTAGAAGCAGATATTGAGAAACGAACGCAGCAGATGCGTATATCATTAGAACATAAAGATAAAATTAGCACCTATGTTCATTCTATGATGAAGAATGATGATGGGGAAAAAATTTATGATATACAAGAATCTTTGGACAGTCCCTATTTTGGTCGGGTTGATTTCAGGGAAGACGATACAGAAAAATATGAGAGTTTTTATATTGGCCGAGTAAAAATTACTCGGTTAGATATTCTTACAATACAAGATATATTAGTTTTTGACTGGCGGGATCCTGTGGCCACTATCTTTTATGAGTGTCAAGATGGAAGAGCCAGTTATGACGTATTAGATCGTTATCATTATAGTGGCGATGTGAATTTAAAACGGCAATATAAAATTGTCCGAGGTATATTAGAAAAGATATCTGATGATTATATTTTTGATCAACTGGCTTCCCGTCAAAAGGAGGCTTTACTTGCTGATCCCTTTTTAACGGAACGCTTACTACAAGGTACTAGCAATAAGTTAAAGGATATTGTTACATCCATTCGGGCAGAACAAAATAAAATTATCCGCGAAACCTTACATCAAATTATTATCATTCAAGGAGTGGCAGGATCGGGGAAGAGTACAATTGGCCTCCATCGATTATCCTATCTTTTATATAATGAAAAATTAGACCCACAAAAGATGATGGTCATAGCTCCTAATAAATTATTTCTTGATTATATTTGTGAATTACTGCCAGAGATTGATGCAGATGATGTTAGACAATTAACTTTTGCGGATGTAGTAACCGAAATTACTCAAACCACCTTTTCTATTAAGCAGGATGAAAAAGCCCAACTCTTTTTGGAAAGTAAGGTACAAGATAGTAGGCGGGAACAGTTAGGAGCCGTTGCGAAAGTAAAAGGCTCTCTAGAATTTATGCAAGTTTTAGAGGCATGGATCGAGAAAAAGATAGAAAAATTTTGTGTAAAATTGAAAGAAATCCGTCTGTTTGATGATAAACTTCTCATTACAAAAGAACAGCAGATTGAGAAATTCATGGAAGGCAGTACGTCGAGTACTCCTTATAACGAAAGAGTAAAGACCTTAACTGGTTATATTCAATTTAGGTTGAGGAATTTTCTCGAAGTATTAGAAATCGAACAACAGCGTAAAGTAGGTAGTACTGACAAGATCTATGAACAATACACAAAACAAGCAACGCAATTTCTAGCTAGTCACTTTTTAAAGTGGTCTTGTGATGATATTATAGCTTCCTATATTGAAGTCTTTAGTAATAAAAGTATTTTTAAACCGTTTAAGAAGAAGAACTATGATATTCCTTTTATTACAGAGTATTCTTTAGGGATTTTGCAGGAGGGAAAAGTCGAAAGAGAAGACTTAGCACCTCTTTGTTATCTGACCTACTTGGTGAGCGGCTGGAATCATATAACGAAATATGAACATATTGTGGTGGATGAAGCGCAGGATTTAAATGCCTTAGAATTTATGATACTCAAGCTATTATCTAAAAATAGCTCCTTTACGATTATGGGAGATATATCCCAAGGAATTACCTCTTACCGGAGTATTGAGAGCTGGCAAGTATTGATGAAAGAAGTATTTGCTGATGTAAAATCTGTCTATCGTGAAGTTAACTATAGCTATCGCTCTGCACGAGAAATTGTCGAATGCTTTAATAAGGTTATGCCCAAAGGGCATTCCGCTGCTATTCCCGTATATGAAATAGGCAAAGATCCAGTATACCAAGAGGTAAAAACAGAGGATGAGACTGTGGCGGCGGTAGAAGATGCCATAAAAGAATTTAAAGAGAGAGACTGTAAATCCATCGGGATTATTACTAAATTAGAAAGTAGCAGCATTTCCTTATACAATGCACTTAGGGAAAAGGGAATGGATCAGGAGGATCTGCATTTAATCACCAGTGATACCCTTTCTTATCAAGGCGGTATTTCGATTCTTCCAGTTGGCTTAGCCAAAGGATTAGAATTTGATGGTGTCATTATGTGCAATGCATCGGATAAGGAGTTTAAGAATAATAACTTCGATGCAAAGTTACTATACGTAGCTTTGTCTCGTCCATTGTATTATTTACATATCTTATATCGTGGTAATCTTACACCCTTGTTAATGGGGAAAGTTTAGGATAACGATTAAACACAGAGAGCACAGAGACGTGTATTACCCCTTTGTGTTCTCTGTGTCCGCGTAAGCGGCTCTGCGTCCTCTGCGTTTAAAAAAAATTCCTTAAGTTATATATAGTGAGTGACGAGGTGTGTAAATATGCGTAATATTAAATTAACAATGGCTTATGATGGGACAGCCTATCATGGCTTTCAACGTCAGCTAAATGCCATTGGCATACAACAAGTACTAGAAGATAAATTGGCGAAAGTATTCGGCCACACTTTTCGAATTCATATGGCTGGCAGAACAGACGCTGGGGTGCATGCTTACGGGCAGGTGGTCAATTTTAAGACTAGCTGCACAATCCCAGTAGATCGTATTGTAATTGCATCCAGAAAGGTACTGCCTTATGATATTGTAATTACACATGCAGAAGAAGTTCCAGACAGTTTTGATGCTCAGTACAGTGCGAAAAGTAAAATCTATGTTTATAAAATTTATCAGCATACGGTGCCCAATCCTTTTTTGCGAAATTTAATTTGGACCATTCCTCAGACCTTAAATGTCGCAGCTATGGAACAAGCGATGCAAATTATCTTGGGAACTCATGATTTCTCCGCTTTTCGTGCTTCTGGCGGATCCTCTGTCAGCCCAGTTCGTACTATTATGGAAGTGAAATGCCAGTTGCAGGATAAAGTATTAGAGCTTTCCTTTTGGGGCGATGGCTTTTTGTATCATATGGTGCGTAACTTAACAGGTACCTTAGTGAATGTGGGCTTAGGAAGGACTTCTGAAGAAGGGTTTAAGGCTATATTAGAGGGACGAGATAGGAAGAAGGCAGGGGCTACAGCACCTGCTCATGGGCTCTATTTAAAAGAAGTGTTCTACTAAATTAAGTTAGGGCAAAAACTTGAAATCTGTGGGTAATTTCTTTTAAAATGTGGATAACTCAAAAAAAAGTGATTTTACATGACGATAATTCTTGACAATGGGCAGGGAATTTAATACAATGTTTTTATGAGATTTATGCCATGACTTCCGTTAGCCCCGGAGCTCAAGGATACAAAATCAATTTTTTTTGTAATGTTGTGACAAGGAGGTATATCGCATGAAAACATTTATGGCAAATGCTGCCACCATAGAACGTAAGTGGTATGTTGTAGATGCTGAAGGTAAAACTTTAGGTAGATTAGCTGCCGAAGTAGCAAAAGTTCTTCGCGGCAAACATAAACCGACTTTTACTCCGCATGTTGATACTGGTGACCATGTTATCGTTATCAACGCAGATAAAGTAGCATTAACAGGTAAAAAATTAGTGCAAAAAACTTATTTCCGTCATTCTGGTTATGTAGGTGGAACTACATTCGTTACTGCTGGCAAAATGCTTGCGGACAAGCCAGAAAGAGTGCTTGAGTTGGCTATTAGGGGTATGTTACCTAAGAACCGTCTTGGCCGCCAAATGTATCGTAAATTGCAAGTATATCGTGGTGCTGAGCATCCGCATGCTGCACAATTACCTGAAGTATTAGAAATTAACGTAAGATAATCCGGAAAGGAGGAACATATTATGGCATTGGTTACTTACTACGGCACAGGTCGCAGAAAAACCTCGGTTGCCAGAGTTCGTCTGGTTCCGGGTGAAGGCAATATTCTAGTTAACGACCGTACTATTGCAGAATATTTTGGTCGCAAAACATTAGAACTTATTGTAAAACAACCGCTTAATTTGACAGAAACTCTTGGCAAATATAATGTACTAATTAAAGTGGAGGGCGGCGGTCCTTCAGGACAAGCTGGCGCTGTTCGTCACGGTATTTCTCGTGCATTACTTAAAGTGGATGCTGAGTATCGCCCATCTTTGAAAAAAGCTGGTTTCCTTACTCGTGACCCACGGGAAAAAGAGCGTCGTAAATACGGCTTGAAGAAAGCTCGTAAAGCGTCTCAGTTCTCAAAACGTTAATATTTACAAAACGGAAACCCCTACAAACTCAGTGTTTGTGGGGGTTTTGTTGTTTTTAAGAGCAAAATTTTTTCTATTAGTGATTAATGAATATTGGGTTGGTTGCATTTTAGACTTTCTGGTGTTGGTGCACTAGGCAGTCTTTTTAATTTTAAGTGCCTTTCCGCAATATTAATTTTATTAGATTTTCTAGCATTTATTTAAACTAAATACACTGCAATCAACCTGTTCTGTCAAAAGTTAATCAATACCTGAGTCCTGTTCAATACAGAATCTAAGCCTCATTATTATATTATTTAACCTTCGAGGGCACTTAAAAAATTGGTAGGGCGCTGCTTTTCTCCAGAACTTTAATATTTATTTTGTCAACTCTTGGTAAAAAAAGTATCGAAATCTAAAGGGAATTGGATTATTTTGTCGAATAATGTTTGTTGCTTGAATAATTTCGAAAGGTACGAAAGCTAATTTGTGGGGGAATTAGTCGTTTTTTACCACTAATCAAAAAACAAAATAACGCAGCGAACAATAATGGAGGAGTTTTATGAGGGAAGTTGTGAATGAGAAAAAAGGAATTTTATTAGAGACAGGTACAAATGAATTTGAAATTGTAGAGTTTACGGTTGGTAAAGTGAATTATGGGATTAATGTTGCTAAGGTAAGAGAAGTGATTAATTTGGTCCCCGTCACGCAAATGCCTAATTCCCACTCTTATGTTGATGGTATATTTACATTACGTGGGCGGGTGATGCCATTGGTTAATTTGTCCCGTTGTTTAGGAGTCGAAGAGCAGAAATCTAGTACTCAAAATATTATTGTAAGTGAATTAAATAATTATTTTGTAGGTTTTCTAGTAAATGAAGTCTCTCGTATACATAGGGTTTCATGGTCGGTCATGGAACCACCTCCTAATGTTGCTAACTCCGATGGGGTCGTTGGAATTATTAAGATGGGGGAAAAAATAGTAATTCTATTAGATTTTGAGAAGATTGTTGCTGAAATTAATCCTCAGATTAATGTTAAGTTGACGACGGTCCCTCAAAGTAGTGTTGCCGTGCAAGAAATCCGGAAAACAAAAAAAATTATGATAGCTGAAGATTCCAAAATGCTGAGAGATATATTAATAGAAACGCTTCATGGGGCTGGTTATCTCGATGTAACTGTCTATAATAATGGTAAAGAAGCATGGGATGCTTTGTCTGTATTAGCAGATTCAGGGGCATCAATTGAAGATAATGTACACATAGTGATTACTGATATTGAAATGCCACAAATGGATGGGCATCATTTATTAAAACGCATTAGGGATGATAAAGCTTTACATAAGTTACCTGTCATTATCTTTTCTTCCTTGATTAATGAAGAGATGCGCCGTAAAGGTGAAGTGATTGGTGCAAACGGTCAGATTTCGAAGCCGGAAATTGCCCAGTTGATTAGTTTGCTAGATACTGAGAGTTTATAACATTATAAGGGAGATAGTAAAATGACATTTTTTAACAACATAAAAATAAGCATTAAATTAAGTGTATTGATTATTATCGCATTGTTGTCTATGGGGGTAATAGGGTATACAGGGTATTATTATCTTCAACAATCAAATAGCGACATGAAATCGATGTATGCGGATCGATTGATTCCAGTTAAGTTAGCCAATGAAATCCGTGCAAATGTGGCAATTGCGAATGCAGCAACACTGGAATTGATGCTCACAACTGATGATAAAAGGAATAAAGAGTTAAAAAAGATTATCGATGATACAAGTAAGCAATCAAATGATAATCTTACAGAATTTGAAAAAGCTCATTTAGATCCAAAAGGAAAAGATTTACTGGCAAAAGCACAAACGACTAGGAAACTATATCGCGATGCTAGACAGCAAGTTATTGAGTTGGCAATGCAGAATAAAAATGCGGAAGCCTATGCACTATATGTTATGAGTGTAAGTCCATTAGCTATTGAATATATGGGGAATATACATGATATTACTAGTTATTACTCTACATTATCAGAGAAAACAAGTGCTGATACCCAGGCAGCATTTGAAAAATCTATGCAAATTACAGTAGGTATACTGGTGGTAGCTTTCATAGTGCTGGGGATGAGTGGGTGGTACATAACTAAAATCATAGCAACTCCCTTAAATGCAATGGTATTATTTTGTAAAGAATTAGCAGCTGGCGATTTTCGTGATAAGCCTCGGAACGAAGTTAGAAAAGATGAGATTGGCCAAGTAGCCGATGCCTTGGTAGATATGCGGGACGCTCTCCGCCAACTAATGAAACAAATTAATGAGTCGGCTGAACAATTGGCGGCTTCTTCAGAGGAGTTGACAGCTAGTGCCGATCAGTCAGCTCAGGCGGCCAACCAAGTTGCCGAGTCTATTACTGGTGTAGCAAATGGTGCAGAAAAACAACTAAGTGTAGCTAGTGATACATCTGCGGTAGTACAGCAGATGTCAGCCAGCATTCAGCAGGTTGCTGCAAATGCCAATGAAGCAGCCGAACAAACAGCCCAAGCAGTTGATAAGGCAAAGGACGGTAATAAATCCGTGGATAAAGCGGTAAATCAGATGGCTTCTATTGAACAGACTGTTACCTCCTCAGCTCAGGTAGTGGCCAAATTGGGAGAACGGTCTAAGGAAATTGGTCAGATTGTAGATACCATCGCTGGTATTGCTGGCCAGACAAACTTACTAGCTTTAAATGCTGCTATTGAAGCTGCCCGTGCTGGAGAACAAGGACGTGGCTTTGCCGTGGTTGCAGAAGAAGTCCGCAAGCTTGCAGAACAATCGCAAGATGCAGCCAAGCAAATTGCAACATTGATTAGTGAAATTCAGGGTGACACTGACAAAGCCGTAGTAGCTATGGAAGATGGTACTCGCGAAGTCAAAGTGGGAGCAGAAGTAGTCAATGAGTCTGGTAAAGCGTTCCAGGAAATCGCAGCTATGGTAATCAACGTATCTGATAAAACTAGAGAAATATCTGCCGCCATGGAGCAGATGGCGATTGGGAGCCAGCAAATTGTCGGATCGGTGAAACAAATTGATGAACTAAGCAAAAATGCATCTGGAGAGGCACAGACAGTATCGGCTGCAACGGAAGAACAATCGGCATCCATGGAAGAAATCGCTTCATCCAGCCAAGCACTAGCCCATTTAGCAATGGATCTTCGCGAAGCCGTTAGTAAATTTCAAATTTAGGTAATTATGGATTAGACGGGGTCAAGATAAGGCGGGCAGATTGTTTATATAAGGGGAACTCCCTTAGCCAGACATAAATCTGGTTAGGGGAGTTTTTTTATGTCTAGCAAAAAATAGGATAAATAAGGTATAATAAGAAGAAGAAACGAAAAAATGGAAGGAGTTAATTATGAGAAAAATAACATTGTTGATCTGTTCTATGTTGTTTTTATTTTCTAGTGTAGCCTTTGCTAGTTTGGATGACACTAAACTAACGATTGAAAAACAATATGGAGATTACCGCTTGCTGATTGATTCTGATAATCAATTGTGGACAAAAGCAGATTGGGAAGCAAGAGGATCTAAGAAGGCAAAAGCTGCATCCTATCGATATTCCTTTAGTCGTCAAGGAATTGGCGTACAGATGGAAGTCATGTATGCAAATAATAAACCTGATGCCTTAGTGGTCGCTCAACGCTTCACACCTGACATGCCGATTACAATAAAAGAAATGAAAAAGTATTTTCCAGAAGTGTATGCTTTAACAAAAGCGCCAAAAGCTAACTTTTTCGCAACCTATAGCTCCATAAGCCGAAATTTCCAAGAAGGACAATCTCCTGTAAGTATGGGAGTGCTTATTAGAGAATTAACAAACGGAAATTATTATTCTTTATTAGCCTTCAATGTTCAAGATGAAGGACGTTTGCTAAAAAATATTGAGTATATTAGTGAAGATACATATATTAGGGAATTTACTATAGAACGTGCATCACGCACGACAGTACATGATGCTATGGATACAAGCAAACCAGATTGGCAGCCAATAAAAAATTACTTTAATTAAAAAAGAGGCCATTGGCCTCTTTTTTTTTATACTAAAGATGTTAAGGTTTACAAACCACAAAGACACAATGCCGTGTTAACGGCATTGTGTCTTTGTGGTTTGAATATTTTGTGTATGTTTTAAAGACACAAGTGTTTTACTTATTTTGCTAGCCTTATGGGGGCTACTTTGGCCTCCTCGGCTGTTTGTGGCCCCAGGAAACCTTGGCGGCTCATGACAGAGAGAACAATAGCCTGGCGATGTTTTGCAGCGTTAAAATCAACGTAGGGTGAATTAAGAGATGGAGCGGTAGGTAATCCTGCCAACAGAGCGCACTCGGCCAAATTGAGATTGACGGGTGCTTTATCAAAATAGATTTTTGCCGCATCACCAATTCCATAAGCACCAGAACCAAAATAAATCGTATTTAAATACATTTCTAAGATTTCTTCTTTGGAATAGCGCAGTTCCATATCCATCGCCAGTAAAAACTCTTCTGCTTTTCGACCATAGGTTTTGTCTTGTGTAAGAAATAAATTTTTGACAAGTTGCTGGGTAATGGTACTGCCGCCTTCCGTAAAATCTCCTGTTTGCATATTTACTAACATAGCCCTTAGTATTCCTTCAATATCAAAGCCAAAATGACGATAAAAACGACTGTCCTCTACTGCAATAATAGCTTGCTGCATTGTTAGAGGAATATATTGTATTTTTACATACTTCTTTTTATCTAGCTTTTCATCTACAGCACTTTTTAAAGCGATCATCCGATATGAACGCTCCCAAGAACTAGATAAGTGGCTGTTGATAGATTGAGAAGAGGGGATAGCGGGTAACCATCCTTTTAGAAAGCTAGTGCCACCGGCCCAAGCAAAGGATAAAATAAATAATATCATCAAGAGCATTATCAATCTGCCGAATCTCATATGTAGCCTCCTAGTATGTCCTACTGTTATTTTACCTCACAGCATGATGTTTGGCTATATGTGCTTTTTTACGTATAATACAAATATCCCTTGCATAAAGTTAGAGGAGAGTGTCGTATAGTAGGGAGTTGTATAGAATGAAGTTATTTCTTCTGAGAAAATCCAGCTTGAAAAAGGCCTTTATGCTAAGTGTGACTATGGCAGTACTTCATTTTTTAACAATGCAATATATTCTAGGCGATGATATACAAAATGTGGACATGTCAGTACTCTCTGGACACAGTATTACAATTGATCCTGGACATGGAGGCATTGACAGCGGTGCTACTGCCAATGAGGTGGATGAAAAGGATGTTACCTTATTGATTTCCATGAAACTAGCCACCCTATTAGAGCAGTATGGTGGGAAAGTCGTACTTACCAGGGATAAGGATATTGACTATTATACAAAGGGTAAGGGCGGCAAACGTAATGATTTATTAGAGCGTGTTACGAGAATTGAAGACTCAAAATCGGATGTTTTTCTTAGTATACATTGCAACGCTTATCGAGGGGCAAATTTGACAGGAGCCCAGGTTTTTTATAATCCTCAGCTAGAAGAAAATAAGATATTGGCAGAACGATTACAACAAGTTCTTAAACAATTTCCTCCAGGAAATAAGCGCCAGGCAAAAGAGGATTCTCATATTCTATTATTAAAACAAATAAAAACTCCAGGAGTGCTCATTGAAACAGGATATTTAACAAGCAAAGAGGAAGCCTTACTATTAACAGATGAAAATTATCAGCAGAAGATGGTGGAGAATATTGCGAAGGCGTTAGCGTATCATTTCTATAAAAATGCGGCAAAATAGAAGCTATACTGAGTTAAACAATGAACGCAACTAATAGGCCTTATAACTAGAAAGGAGCAGTCATATGAAAAATTTAGGAATTTGTGCTCTTATGCCTCATCCTCCCATTATGATACCTGAAATAGGAAAAGGTGAGTTGGATAAAATAAAAAACACAGTAACTGCTGTTGAAGAAGCAGCAAGGAGGATCAAGGATTTTAATCCCCAGACCATTGTTTTAATGACTCCTCATGGTCCCGCCTTTGAAGATGCGGTAAGTATTAGTGTTCACCCTAGGCTGAAAGGGAACTTCTCTTCCTTTGGAGTACCAGATGTTTCTTTAGGATTTGAGACAGATAGTTTACTTGTAAGGCATATTCTTAAGAAAGCCGATCGCCTAGGCGTAAACATCGTAGAATTAACAGATGACATGGCTAAGAACTATAGATTGAAGTTAGAACTTGACCACGGGGCATTGGTACCCCTTTATTATCTGCATAAAGCAGGATTTAAGGGACAATTGGTTCATATTTCAGTAGGTATGCTTTCCTATGAAGAGATGTATACCTTTGGTAAAGCAGTACAGGGAGCCATTGGCATGGTTGATAAGCGAGTTGCTGTCATTGCCTCTGGTGATTTATCCCATCGATTGACCCCTGATGCACCTGCAGGTTATAGTCCCAAAGCTGCCGAATTCGATCGTCAGGTCATGGAAGCGGTAGAAAATGTAAACATAAAATCCCTACTAGAAATCGATCGGGATCTTGTAGAGGCCGCAGGAGAATGTGGTCTTAGACCGATCTTTTTTCTCATGGGAATCGTGGGCGGGCTCAAAGCTACGGGAGAAAATCTGTCTTATGAAGGTCCCTTTGGTGTAGGTTATGGAGTATCCTTAATTAATGTGACTAAATAAGGTAGAAGGAGGTGTTAATTATGACTGACGAAAGTAGCGTTGTAGGACTAGCTAGGGCCAGTTTACAGCATTTTTTAGAGAAGGGGAGTGTTTTGCCAATACCGGTTACTTTGCCCGAAGAATTAAAGGGGCAGAAAGGCGCCTTTGTCTCTTTAAAAAAACAAGGTGAATTGCGAGGCTGTATTGGCACCTTTAGGCCGACGCGATCTAACATTGCCAGTGAAATTATCTACAACGCAATTAGCGCTGGTACAGAAGATCCTAGATTTTGGCCAGTAGAATTAGAAGAACTGCCCGAACTTACGATTTCTGTAGACATATTAGAAGCACCGGAGCAAATAGACAGTGTGGACAAGCTAGATCCACAGCAGTATGGCGTCATCGTTAAACAGGGAAGAAGAAGTGGACTTCTCTTACCCATGTTAGAGGGTGTTAACACTGTGGCGGAACAAATTGGCATAGCTAGAGAAAAAGCAGGCATTCGTGCTGAGGAAGAAATAGAACTATATCGATTTTCTGTAACCCGTTATACATAATGTTACCTACTTTTTTATTAAATGCTAAACTGAATAAGCGTTACGAACCACAAAGACACAATACCGCTACGCGGTACACAAAGAGGGCGTCTATAGTGTCCTTTGTGTCTTTGTGGTTTAATAAGTTTGCTAAAAAATCATAATGGAGTGACTTAAATGCGGGAGGCTATGTATTATCGGCCCCATGAGCAAGGTTTGCGCTGCAGTCTATGTCCTAAAAAATGCATAATCAGGGAAGGAGCAACGGGTTTTTGCCGAGTACGTAAAAACATAGGCAATACACTATATACTGAAAATTATGGTGAGTGCTCGTCTTATGCTCTTGATCCTATAGAGAAAAAACCCTTATATCATTTTTATCCAGGTAGTACTATCTTATCTCTTGGTACTTGGGGTTGTAATTTTTCCTGTTCTTTCTGTCAGAACTGGGAGATTGCGCAAGAGGATCCTAAGACGATGAAACTGTCGCCGGATCAAGCAGTAGAACTGGCTAGACAAGAGAAGAAAAACAGGAATATAGGGTTAGCGTATACCTATTCTGAACCAAGTGTATGGTATGAGTATGTTCTTGATACTGCTAAAGCTATTAAGCAGGCAGGTATGAAAAATGTACTAATAACCAATGGTTTTATAAACCGAGAGCCTCTAGAGGAAATTCTGCCATATATTGATGCGATGAATATTGATATTAAAGCATTCAACAAAGAATACTATCAGAAGGTATGTGCAGGAGAGTTGGAAGATGTAAAAGAAACGGTAGCGTTAGCATCTTCTGCATGTCATGTAGAGATTACCACTCTGTTAGTTCCGGGGCTAAATGATAAAAAGGATGAAATTGAGCAATTGAGCACTTGGTTGGGGAAGATAAATGCGGACATCCCTCTTCATTTTTCTCGGTACTTTCCAAATTACAAAATGGATTTACCTCCGACTCCCGAAAGCACCATGATAATGGCGCAAGAAATAGCAAGGAAGCAGTTACATTATGTATACCTTGGAAATTTGGGGGAAAAAGGGATTAATACATACTGCCCCCAATGTGATAAATTAGTTATCGATAGAAAAAAGTGGCACAGTGAGATGGAAAATAGAAATATATGTCCTCAATGCAAAAATCCAATTTATATAATCGGTGAGGTTAGTATTTAAAAATACCCATTTTGTAATCAAAACGAGAATAAAAGAGCCCTACAATTGCAGAATTGTAGGGCTCTTTTGCGAAAGAATAGAGTAGTTTGTTTAGATAGCAGGAAATGGAGGAAAGTTGCATAATACTATCTTTTATGATACAAATGTTCTTAGCAGTTGATTGATTGTAGCAGGGAGAGGGTAATATGCCATTAGAACGTGTTAAAAAGTTTCTAAGTCAATTTCCTGACCTAGAAATTATTTTATTTGATCAAAGTACCCACACAGCAGAGTTAGCGGCGCAAGCATTAGGTGTTTTGCCAGCACAAATAGCAAAAACCCTAGTATTTCTTGCTGATACAGCACCATTATTGGTGGTAACCTGCGGTGATAAAAAAATAAATACCAAAAAACTAGCTAAGATTCTTAGCTGTAAAAAAGTCCGATTTGCCGATGAACAAACAGTGGTAGATGCTACTGGTTTTTTCCCAGGTGGTGTTTCGCCGATAGGATTGCTTACAGATGTACCTGTTTATCTAGACCAAAGTTTATGGGATTTTTCGATTGTTTACGCTGCGGCTGGTACTGCCAATTCGGCTTTGCCAGTAAGTCCTGACTGCTTATGTGAAATTACTAAAGCAAAAATCATTGACGTTTGTTGAATTTTTAAATTAGGAAATACCTAAGAACCACTTTCTATGGGAGTGGTTCTTAGTATTTATTAGAATAATTGAATACATAAGTTTAGATAGCAAAAAACGAAGGAAATTAAGAATATTTGTCGAAGTGATTACGGATATGTGCATTTTTACCAACTACAGAAAGGCTGCTTTTCTCGCATTGAGATTGCACTGTAGATAACTATAAACTGTTGTGGAGGCGAAGATGAAAGTAAAAGCTTCTTTTTTAGCTTTCCTAACCGTAGTAACCATTCTTCTTGGCGTGTTTGTTTTTACCAAAATAGATCAACAACAATATCAAGAAAAGGTTCGGGGAGAAGTGTTAGGTCAGTTGCGGGCCATCCAGGCTAAATTGGAAGGGGAGTTGAATGCGAGGTTATCGATAGAAAAAGGACTCAGCGCCTTTGTATTAACCCATCTTCAGATACATCCTCAGCATACGATTACTCAAGAAGAGCTAGAACAGTTTGGCGCAGAATTTATGCCTCAATCTTCAGGAATTAAAAGCGTTTCTTTAGTGCAAGACAATATAATTACTCATGTATATCCTTTAAAAGGTAATGAAATAGCGATCGGTGCAAATATTTCTCTGTTAAATGATCAACGCAAGGTTTTTGAAATGGTGAAAGAAAGCCGAAGTAGTATGCTTGCTGGGCCAGTGAACTTGTTTCAAGGGGGGAGGAAGCTAGTTAGTCGTACCCCAATTTATTGGACACCTAAGGGCGGGACGGAAGCGGTTTATTGGGGCCAAGTTAGCCTTGTGTTATCCCAAGAAACCTTATTTGCTGAAGCGGGGCTGTATGACCCATCACTTTTAGTTGATGTTGCGATTCGCGGTCGGGATGGGCTTGGCAGTGAAGGAGAAGTATTTTGGGGCAATGAAGATGTTTTTGCAGAGAACCCTGTCATTGTAAATGTGAAGGTTGGCAGCGGCTATTGGCAGTTAGCCGCAACACCCCTTTTGGGCTGGGAAGCCGAAAGTCCAAATTTTCTTTGGATTTGGGTGATAGGTGGATTCTTAGCTTTTATCTTAGGAATATTAGTATGGTCGTTAATCTATACCCAAGAAATGCAGAAGTCCTTAAAATTAAGTGAAGAACGATTTCGCCAAATGTTTACCAAGCAAGAAGCGATTATGTATTTAGTAGACCCAGATACATTTGATATTATAGATGCCAACGAAGCAGCCCAAGCTTTTTATGGTTATAGTTCAGACAAATTTAGAAAAATGAAAGTGACGGAATTAAATCTTCTCTCAGAACCAGAGATGAAAGAAATATTTGCTACCGCATGCGGCGAAAGAAAAGGACACAGGGAATTTAAACATCGCTTGGCTACTGGAGATATTCGGGATGTTGAGGTTCATTCGACCTTGATTCCTTTAAATACGAAAGAGTTTTTCTTTTCTATTGTTCATGATATTTCAGAGCGAAAGAAAGCAGAGGAGCGCTTGCAATATGTAACTTTTCATGATTCACTTACCGGATTATATGCCAGGTCTTATTTTGATGAAGAAATACACCGTCTTGATCAGCACTTTAGCGGTACAGTTGGTTTAATCGTTTGTGATTTAGATGGCTTAAAACTTGTCAATGATACTTTGGGTCATGAAAGTGGCGACCAAATGCTAATTAATGCTGCTACGATTCTCAAAAATTGTTTTCATGGCAGCGAAGTGGTAGCTAGAATTGGTGGTGACGAATTTGTTGTTATCATGAAGGATAGCTCTAAGGAGCAAATGCAAGAGGCTTGTGAGCGATTAAAGGATGGGATCCGGTCTCACAATGGGGAACACCAGGGAGTTCCCGTTAGCTTATCGATAGGATTTGCCATAAGTAACAGCCCGCGACCAGTTATGAGAGAGCTTTTTAAAGAAGCAGATAACAATATGTACCGGGAAAAGTTACATCGTGGTCAAAAGGCACGCAGCGCAATTGTACAAACTGTTGTCGATCTTTTGGCGGAGCGTGATTATATTGTTGAAGGGCATGGAGATCGTCTGCAAGAGATGGTTTCTAGCCTGGCGAAAGCAATCGGCTTATCCAAAAGAAAAATCAATGATTTATGTCTGTTAGCGCAGTTTCATGACATTGGAAAAGTTGGGGTACCCCAAAGTATTCTGCTTAAACAAGATTCACTTACATTAGAGGAAACAATGGAAATGAGACGCCATTGCGAAATTGGTCAGCGCATTGCATTGTCTTCACCAGATCTAACACCCATTGCAGATTGGATCTTGAAACATCAGGAATGGTGGGATGGTACAGGTTATCCCTTAGGGATAGCTGGAGAAGATATTCCTCTTGAATGCCGCATTTTAGCGATTGCAGACGCCTATGATGCTATGACAAATGATAGGCCATATCGTAAGGCTTTAAGTTCATCTGCCGCGATTGATGAGTTAAGGCGATGTGCGGGAACCCAATTTGATCCAACATTAGTGGCAAAGTTTTGTGAAACTGTCAGGATTGATAGTTAGGATATAATAATTGCCTAAATAGGAGTGCAAAATATAAAAATGCGGCATCCTATAGTAGGAAAAAGTAGTAAAAAACTATTGCATTATTATACATGTATAATGTATAATTATAAACATTATAAGGGGGGACGGCAATGAAAGTTAGTATTATCGGCGCAACAGGGTATACTGGGTCAGAATTATTGAGAATCTTGTTCAGTCATCCAGAAGTGGAAATTGCTAATATTACTTCAGAAAGCCAGACAGGTGGAAATATTACAGATGCATATCCTCATTTGGCAGGATGTTATGATAAAAAATTGACAAGTATGAAGGATCTTAGTCAATTTACTGACAGTCAAGCTGTGTTTATTGGTTTACCCCATGGGCATGCTATGAGTATTGGAAAACAATTAGCCGATCAAGGTATTAAGGTCATTGATTTAGGAGCAGATTATCGTTTTCGTGATGAGTCGGTATATGAGGCTTGGTACAAGGTTCCACACACTCATTTAAACTCCGGAGCCGTGTATGGTTTAACTGAGTTGTACCGTGAGCAGATAAGGGCAGCAAGCATTGTTGGTAATGCGGGTTGTTATACGACTGCCAGTATTTTGGCGTTAGCACCTTTAGCAAAATATCACTTAATCGATATGAAGAATATTGTAGTAGATGCGAAATCTGGAGTCTCTGGTGCAGGTCGCGGACTTAGTCTGAATACCCATTTTACCGAGATGTCCGAAAATTTAAAAGCATATAATATAGGTGGTCATCGTCATACACCGGAAATTGAGCAGGCCTTGCAGGAACTTGCAGGGCAAGAAGCAATTATTAGCTTCACGCCTCATTTGATTCCTATGGCAAGAGGAATCTTAAGCACTTGTTATGCCACTTTAAAAGAAGGGGTAACACCAGAAGCAATTGATCAGGCGTTTTATGAAATGTATGGGCAGGAATACTTTATTAGACTCCTAGGGCGGGGAGGGTATCCAGCGACGAAACATACAAGAGGATCTAATTTCTGTGACTTAGGCTGGCATATTGACACCCGCACCAATCGAGTGGTTGTTGTATCAGCAATTGATAATTTAGTTAAGGGAGCGGCAGGTCAAGCCGTACAGAACTTTAACGTAATGTTTGGTCTTAACGAAACTAGCGGTTTAAAACAAGTAGCTTTGTATCCTTGATGTAGGGTAGTTAAATAAGGAGGCATATTTATGTATACAGAAATTAAAGGTGGCATTACAGCACCAAAAGGATTTAAGGCTGCAGGAGTGCAAGCTGGAATAAAAAAGAGTGGTAAACATGATGTAGCGGTTATCTATAGTACGGTACCTGCCAGCGTGGCGGGAGTTTTTACAAAAAACACTATGGCAGCAGCTCCTGTTGCCGTTTCTCGTTTAGCGTTAGAAAGTGGCGTTGCTTCTGCCATTGTAGTTAACTCTGGTTGCGCCAATGCATGTACCGGTGAACAGGGAATGCAAGATGCTATGGCTATGACAAAAATGACAGCTGAATTACTAAGTATACCCAAAGAAGACGTTCTTGTAGCGTCTACTGGAATTATTGGCGTCACTCTCCCTATGGAAAAGGTAGCTGCTGGTATTAAAGCTGCTGTTGCTGAGTTAGGTCAAGATGAACAAGAAAAATCCATGTTGGCGATTATGACTACTGATACTTTTCCTAAAAGCTGCGTTTATGAATTTGAGTTAGGTGGAGTTCCTGTACGAATTGCAGGTATTGCGAAAGGTTCAGGGATGATTCATCCCAATATGGCGACAATGCTAGCCTTTATCACTACGGATGCAGCCATTGCTCCTGCTATGCTAAAACAAGCATTGACGGATGCGGTGAACGTATCTTTTAATATGATATCTGTAGATGGAGACACTAGTACCAATGATATGGCAAGTGTCCTTGCCAATGGATTAGCAGGTAATAAAAAAATTGAGAACATGAATGAAGATTATGCTGCCTTTACGAAAGTACTGACAGATGTATGTATTTATTTAGCAAAACAAATTGTCGTTGATGGTGAAGGGGCTACCAAATTCTTAGAAATAAAGGTACGGGGCGCTGTCAGTTTTGACGATGCAAAAAAAGCAGCTATGGCAATCTCTAAATCACCGTTAGTTAAAACTGCTTTCTTTGGTCAAGATGCGAATTGGGGACGTATTTTATGCGCAGTAGGTTATTCGGAAGCAGCAGCCGATCCGACAAAAGTATCCTTGTCGATTGGTGATATGACCATTGTAAAAAAGGGAATGGGAATTGCGCTTGATGAACAAGCTCTCAAAAAAATTATGGCGGAAGAAGAGATTAAGGTAGTGGTAGACTTAGGATTAGGCCAAGAGGAAGCTACCATGTGGACCTGCGATTTCTCCTACGAATATGTGAAAATTAATGGGGAATATCATACATAAGAGGGGGCTGGAATGTGAAGAATTCATTGGAAACTGCCGCAGTATTAATTGAGACTTTACCTTACATGCAAGATTTTTATGGCAAAACAGTCGTTATAAAATATGGCGGTAATGCTATGATTAATAGTGAACTAAAAAATAGCGTAATTCAAGATATTACTCTTTTAAAATATGTAGGCATGAGGCCTATTGTTGTACATGGCGGCGGTCCCGAGATTACTAGTGTTTTAAATAAACTAGGCAAAAAAACGGAATTTGTCAGTGGTCTTAGGGTAACAGATGCGGAAACCGTATCCATTGCAGAAATGGTCTTAGTAGGAAAAATTAATACAGAGATCGTAAATCTGTTAAATCGAAACGGCTCTAAAGCCGTAGGGTTAAGTGGTAAAGATGCAGATCTGATTATGGCAAAAAAACATTTTGCTGAAGTACATGAGAATGGCAAAGTCAGTATGGTAGATATCGGATTTGTTGGTGAAGTTGAGAAGATCAATACGGATATACTAAATACACTCTTAGACAGTGGTTATATCCCCGTTATTGCACCGATTGGTGTAGGGAAAAGTGGGGAAAGTTATAATATAAATGCCGATTATGTTGCAGGGGAAGTTGCAGGAGCTTTAGGAGCGGAAAAATTGCTGATGCTTACCGATGTAGAAGGCATCTATCGTGATTATAAAGATAAAAGCTCTTTCATTTCTTCCTTATCCTTAGTAGAAGCGCAGAAAATGATTGCAGAGGGGTGCATTGGCGGCGGTATGATTCCTAAGGTGGAAACCTGTATCAAAGCTTTAGAAGGCGGTACTGGAAAGACCCATATTATTGATGGCAGGCAGCCTCACTCCATACTACTTGAAATTTTCACTTCTCAGGGAATTGGCACACAGGTTGTAAAGTAAGAGAGTGTTTTCATAAACACTGAATATGAGGAGGGCGTAATGTGAATACACAAGATGTGATCCAAGTTGTTGAAGACTATTACATGCCAGTCTTTGCTCGCTACAACATTGTATTGTCCCATGGTGAAGGACCTTATGTTTACGATAAGGATGGTAAAAAATATTTAGATTTCTTGGCAGGTATTGCTGTTAATGTGCTGGGCCATGCTCATCCGAAGTTAGTAGCAGCCATTGCCGATCAGGCTGGAAAACTAATTCATTGCTCGAACCTGTATTATACAGAGGTTCAAGCTAAATTAGTAAAAAAACTAGCAGCGGTCAGTGGCTTAGATAAAGTATTTATTGCCAACAGTGGGGCAGAAGCCAATGAAGGGGCAATGAAGTTAGCTCGCAAATATGCAAAACAAATCAATCCGAATAAGGTAGAAATTATTACGGCTACTCATTGTTTTCATGGTCGTACCTTAGCGACTTTAACTGCTACTGCACAACCTAAATACCAGGAGGGGTACGAACCTTTGCCTGGAGGATTCAAGTATGTACCGTTTAATGATATAGAGGCTTTAAAAGCGGCTGTATCAGAAACGACTTGTGCAATTCTTTTGGAACCCATTCAAGGTGAAGGCGGCATTAACATGCCTGATGCAAATTATTTTAAACAAGTACGTCAATTATGTGATGAAACAGGAGTTCTCTTAATCTTGGATGAGATCCAAACGGGCATGGGGCGTACGGGCACTATGTTTGCCTATGAACAATTCGGTATTGTGCCTGACATTGTAACCATAGCTAAAGGATTAGGCGGGGGTGTACCAATTGGTGCTTTCATTGCCAGTGACAAAGTGGCTTCCGTTTTTCATAGTGGTGATCATGGTTCTACATTTGGCGGAAATCCATTAGCTTCTGCTGCAGCCAATGCAGTACTGGACGTTATGGAAAATGACAAATTATTAGAAAATGCCTCTAACATAGGCAATTATTTAGAAAAAGGCTTATTAGTACTTCAAGCAAAATATCCTAAACTGATTACACGAGTCAGAGGCAAAGGTTTGATGCTAGGAGCAGAGCTAACAGTTCCAGGTAGAGAAATTGTCAACCAATGCTTAATAAAGGGCGTCATTATAAACTGTACTGCAGGTAATGTATTACGGTTTGTACCACCACTTAATATTGAGCGGGTACATGTAGATGAAGTGCTAGCGGTATTAGATGCCGTACTGGCAGCAGTATAAAGGTAAAAAAGAGAATTATATCACAAGGATGATATAAAGATGTATGGGGGTTTTTGTTGTGGGTATAGAGGTGAAAGATTTAATATCTATTCATGATTTGTCGACTAAGGAAATCAATGACATAATGGACTTGGCTAAAAAGCTAAAGGCACAATTGAAAAACGGTGAAGAGCATCATTTACTAAAAGGCAAAACCTTAGGAATGATCTTCCAAAAGGCTTCCACTCGCACAAGAGTATCCTTTGAAGTAGGTATGTGGCAGTTAGGTGGCGCAGCGTTATTTCTAAATGCTAATGATTTGCAGATTGGCCGAGGAGAACCTGTCAAAGATACTGCCCGTGTATTATCACGGTATGTAGATGGTATCATGATTCGTACCTTTTCCCATGATGAAGTAATAGAATTAGCAGAGTATGCTACTATTCCAGTAATTAATGCTCTCACAGATTTGATGCATCCTTGCCAAGCACTAACGGATATCTTTACTGTCCTTGAACATAAAGGAAAACTGCAAGGCTTGAAAATGGCTTATATTGGTGATGGCAATAACATGGTAAATTCTCTGCTGCAGGCTTGCGCGAAAGTGGGGATGGATATCTCCATTGCAACGCCTAAAGGGTATGAGCCAGATGCTGCAATTGTGGCAGAAGCACTAGAAGTTGCTGCTGTGACGGGGAGTAAGATTGTATTATGCCAAGACCCTTTTGAGGCAGCCAAGGATGCAGATGTTTTCTATACCGATGTATGGGCGAGTATGGGCAAAGAAATCGAGCAGGAAGATCGCCGAGAAGTATTCGTTAACTATCAGGTTAACCATGAACTTCTTAGTGTTGCAAAAGCCGATTCTATAGTGCTGCATTGTTTACCAGCTCATAGAGGAGAAGAAATTACAGAAGAAGTATTGGAAAGCGAGCAATCCGTTGTTTTTGATCAAGCGGAAAACCGTCTTCACGTGCAAAAAGCAATTATGGTATTATTAATGGGAAAATGAAGCAGCGCACAAAAGCTTTGTTAAAAGATTTATGTAAGTCGCGACCTTAGCATCGTAATGCTAACATCATTTTAATTTTACAAACTGCTCAATATAGAAACGATAATTTAAAACAAAGGGGACTACAACATGAGTGATATTAAAAAAGTCGTATTAGCGTATTCAGGGGGCCTAGATACCTCTGTTATTATTCCGTGGTTAAAAGAGAATTACAATTGTGAAGTAATTGCTATGTGTGCTGATGTAGGGCAAGGGGATGAATTGGCCCCTGTACATGATAAAGCGCTAAAATCAGGAGCTAGCAAAGTCTATATTGAAGATTTGAAACAAGAGTTTGTAGAAAGCTATGTTTGGCCTACTTTGAAGGCTGGTGCAGTGTATGAAGGAAAATATCTATTAGGTACTTCTTTTGCTAGACCTATTATTGCCAAAGCATTAGTAGCCATTGCCGAAAAAGAAGGCGCAGATGCCATTGCTCATGGTGCTACAGGTAAGGGAAATGACCAAGTACGTTTTGAACTTACTGTAAAAGCATTAGCACCTCATCTAAAAATTATTGCTCCTTGGAGACTTTGGGATATTCGTTCTCGTGAAGATGCTTTTGATTATGCAGAAAAGCACAATATTCCTATTCCAGTAGCTAAGAGCCGTCCTTATAGCATGGACCGCAATATCTGGCATTTAAGTCATGAAGGCGCAGATTTAGAAAATCCAGCAAATGAGCCAATGGACGATGTTTATATGGTGTCAAAATCCCCTGAGAATGCACCAGACAAAGCAGCTTATGTAGACATTTGCTTTGAAAAAGGGATTCCAGTAGCCATTGATGGTAAAAAAATGGGTGCAGTAGCATTACTAGAAAAGCTAAACACTCTTGGTGCAGAACATGGGATTGGTATTACGGATATTGTAGAAAATCGTTTAGTTGGGATGAAATCTCGTGGCGTATATGAGAATCCAGGCGGATCGATTTTATACTATGCTCATAGAGAATTAGAGTATTTAACATTGGATCGTGCAACGATGCATTACAAAGAACAAGTTGCCATTCGTTATGCAGAACTTGTATATGACGGAATGTGGTTCTCTCCACTCAAAGAATCTCTTGATGCATTTGTAGATTCTACCCAACAGACTGTAACTGGTACAGTTCGTTTGAAATTATATAAAGGCAATATCATGAGTGCTGGATCTAAATCTCCTTACTCTTTATACCATGAAGGCTTTGTAACGTTCGGTCGTGACGAAGTGTATAACCAAAAAGATGCAGAAGGATTTATTAACCTTTTCGGCTTACCTTTAAAAGTAAGAGCGTTAATGATGAAAGAGGCGGAAAAGAAATGAGTAAGTTATGGGGCGGTAGATTTGCCAAAAATACAGATGTAATGGTGGAGGAATTTACCTCCTCCATTTCTTTTGATCAGCGCATGTACGGAGAAGACATTGCTGGAAGCATTGCTCATGCCACCATGTTGGCTAAATGCGGCATTATTGCACAGGAAGAAGCAGATACGATTATTGAAGGACTCAAAACTATTTTGGCTGATATTGAAGCTGGAAACTTTAGTTTTGAAATTGCCTTAGAAGATATTCATATGAATATTGAAAAAAGATTAACAGACCGTATAGGAGCAGTCGGTGGAAAGCTTCATACAGCTCGCAGCCGTAATGACCAAGTAGCATTAGATACCCATATGTATTTAAAACACGAAATTGGGGCGATTGGTACACTAATCCAAGATTTGCAGCAGGCCATTGTGGAAGTAGCGCAAAAATATCAATCCGTAGTTATGCCTGGCTATACTCATTTGCAACGGGCGCAGCCCATTCTATTTTCTCATCATATGATGGCTTACTTTTTCATGTTAACCCGTGATTTTAGAAGATTAAAGGGTGTATGGGAAGGTACTGACATTATGCCACTAGGAGCAGGAGCACTTGCGGGTACAACTTTTCCTATTGATAGGCATTTTGTAGCGGAGCAATTGAACTTTAGTCAAGTCTATGAAAATAGTATGGACGCTGTCAGCGATAGAGATTATATTTTAGAATTCTTATCTTGTGCCTCCATTCTCATGATGCACCTAAGTCGTATTAGTGAAGAAATTATTCTTTGGTCTTCGGCAGAGTTTTCCTTTATTGAACTCGATGATAGTCATTGTACAGGTTCTAGCATAATGCCCCAGAAAAAAAATCCAGATGTAGCGGAACTAGTAAGGGGAAAAACGGGGCGGGTTTTTGGTCACTTAATGGCTTTATTGACGACAGCGAAAGGCTTGCCTCTTGCCTATAATAAAGATTTACAAGAAGACAAAGAAGGTATGTTTGATACCATTGATACCTTAAAATTCAGTTTAAGTGTCTATGCCTCCATGCTTAGAGCTATGAAAGTAAATGATAAGGTCATGGGAGCAGCAGTGCGTAATGATTTCTCCAATGCTACCGACATGGCAGATTATTTAGTCAAAAAAGGACTGCCTTTCCGCCAAGCTCATGAGGTAGTAGGGAAATGCGTGGCCTATTGCTTAGGAAACGATAAATGGCTGATGGATTTATCCTTAGCTGAGTTCAAAGAATTTTCCCCTTTGTTCGAGTCAGATATTATAGAAGCCATAAAAGTAGAAACTTGTGTAGATGCGCGTAATTCCTATGGTGGAACTTCGTCTACGGGAGTAAAACGTGAATTTACGGTAGCCCAAGAAATCCTTTCAAAACAGCAAGGCGTACTTGACATGTATACAAAAGGCAATATATAATAACCATAAATGTTACAACGTTACACAATATGCAGCTTTTTTTTAAATGACAAGGAGGCGCTCTGGTATGACTGAGATTGCAGTTAAAATGAAAGAAACAGTAGGTACTATGCCACCTGAGGAAAAATTGGGATTTGGCACATACTTTACGGACCATATGTTTACTATGGATTATAATCCACAGGAAGGTTGGCATAACCCTACCGTTGCCCCGTATAATGAGTTTTCTGTTTTTCCAGCGGCTATGGTTTTTCATTATGGGCAGGCTATCTTTGAAGGTATGAAAGCATTTCGGACGGAAGATGATCGTATTGTTATATTCCGTACAAAAGATTATTTGGAACGGTTCAATCGATCGGCAGATGCTCTTTGCATACCAAATATTGATGTGGCTGTCGTAACAGAAGGCTTAAAAAAAGTCGTGGAAGTTGATAAAAAATGGGTACCAACGAAAGTAGGTACAGCTTTATATATCAGACCATTTATTATTGCTACAGATCCTTATGTCGGGGTAAAAGTATCGGATACCTATAAATTATTCATTTTATTATCGCCAGTAGGAGCCTATTATGCAGCAGGATTTGATCCAGTTAGCATAAAAGTAGAAGATAAATATGTTCGTGCTACCTTAGGCGGTTTGGGAGAAGCAAAAACTCCTGCAAATTATGCAATGAGTCTTAGAGCGCAAGAGGAAGCAAAAAAAGAAGGTTTTGCTCAAGTACTGTGGTTAGATGCTGTGGAGCGTAAGTATATTGAAGAAGTTGGCACGATGAATATCTTCTTCAAAATCAACGGTGAAATCGTTACTCCCGATTTAGTTGGTAGTATTTTGGGTGGCATGACAAGAAGAACTGTACTGGAATTGGCTAAGGCATGGGGGATAAAAACTTCTGAACGACGTATTTCCGTGGAAGAAATTTTTGCAGCTCATGAAAAAGGTCAACTGGAAGAAGTGTTTGGTACAGGTACAGCTGCTGTTATTTCACCTGTTGGCGAATTGTCTTGGAAGGGCAAAAGAATTGTCATTAATCATAATAAGACAGGGGAATTTGCTCAAAAATTGTTTGATACAGTAACTGGTATACAATATGGTAAACTAGAAGATAAATTCAACTGGATCGATGAAGTAACGAAATTATAAGACGTGAATCGAATAAAAAAATTAATACCTCCTTTTTTAGGGAGGTATTAATTTTTTTTTTGACTAGAAGATAAATAATAAAGGTTTTCCGTAATATTGGGTAGAATAAATTAATATTTATTGTTATTATTCTTACGATTATGATGAGGAGTTTGGCCTATGTTGCTACAAATTCAAGGAATTATCTCAACCATTAGCTTATTGGATCTTGTGGATATGGTTATCGTGGCTTTTGTTCTGTATAAACTGTATGTGATGATACGTGATACTAGAGCCTTAGCTCTGCTAAAAGGGCTGATTGTTCTCTTGATTGCTACAGTTATCAGTAAATGGCTAGGGCTTAACGTCATTAACTGGCTACTGAATAAAACCATGACAGTGGTGTTGGTCGCCCTGCCGGTTGTTTTTCAGCCGGAACTTAGGCGTACCCTAGAGCAGTTGGGGAGAGGCAAGTTATTCAAGAAGAGTGTATTCTTAGATGAACAGGAACAAGAAAATCTATTAGATGAGTTAGGTAAAGCCGTAGCCGTATTAGCCAAAAACAAAATTGGTGCCCTTATTGTACTAGAAAGAGAAACAGGTCTTAGTGATTATATTGAAACGGGTATTAAAGTAGATGGTCTTGTTTCTAATGAATTTTTAATTAATATTTTTATTCCAAATACTCCAATGCATGATGGAGCCGCTATTCTAAGAGGAAATCGCATTATGGCGGCAGGCTGTCTTTTGCCATTGACAGATGATCGTAGTTTAAATAAAGAATTGGGTACAAGACACAGAGCTGCTATTGGCATTACAGAGCAAACCGATTCGGCTGTAGTAGTGGTAAGTGAAGAAACAGGTATTATTTCCCTATCTAGAGGTGGCAGACTCGTTAGGGATCTAGATGCTAATTCTCTAAAAGAAAAATTACGGCCACTGTTTGCCAGTAAAAATCATACATTAGGCAATTTCTTAAACTGGAGGCAGTATTCATAATGGATAGATTACCGAAGACAAATCTAACAGCAAAAATCGTGGCTCTTGTTTTAGCGGTTATCCTATGGGTATATGTAATGAATGAACAAAATCCTCCCGTTGAAGTAAATATGGAAGTTCCCTTAGAAATACGCAATACTTCCAGCTCTTTAGTACCTGTAGATATTCCTGAATTTGTACGCATTAGGGTACGTGGGCCAAGGACTTTGATCGCTGGACTTTCTCAGCAAGATATAAAAACCTATGTTGATTTGCGAGGGTTAACCGAAGGACTTAATACAGCCAAGGTTCACACTACCGTTCCGACGAGTATGGAGGTAGTAGAAGTGATTCCTGATCGCGTTACCTTTCGTCTAGACCGTGTTGCAAATAGGCAGGTGCCGATTGATGTTAGGTTAGCTGGATCGCCTTCGATTGATAGTGTTGTGGAGAAAATTAATTACAGTACCGTTAATGTAGTGGTGGAAGGGCCGAAAGGTTTATTAGATACAGTAGCTAAAGCGGTTGCTACAGTGGATGTTTCCGGGAAGAACACTGATTTTACTGTATCTGCCCCCCTTATTTTACTGGACCAGAATGGTAAAGAAATAGGAGAAGGATTAAGTTTCAACCCGGGAAATGTGTCTGTTACCCTATCTTTTGCACCTAGCGTTAGCAAAAAGGTTATCGATATCAAACCTAGTGTTACTGGGGAATTGCCAAAGGGATATATTATAAAGCAGCTTGTAACGAATCCTCCTAGAGTGGAAGTAAGTGGCACTCCTAATGTGGTAGAAAAAACAGAATTTATTTATACGGAACCTATCAATTTGGATGGCATAGACAAAGATAAAGAGTTCGAAGTCAAGTTAGTAGGAAAAGAGGGCATTGTCATTCCGAAGAAGACGATAAAAGTGAATATTAGTGTAATAAAACAGTAATGATAGAAATACAGAAAAGAAAAAGTATAGGTATGGATGGATACTACCTTACTTTCCGATTATAAAGGAGCGAAAAGCTAGTTGTTACGGATAATAAATATGCGGGTGCTGCTGGATACCAATACAACAATCAATAAGTTAGCAGCAAAAAGGCTGAAATTACCACCCCAAGCTGTGCTTGAGGTGGTCATTGTACGTAGGGCTCTTGATGCCCGTCGAAAAAATAATATAAGTTTTGTATACACTCTTGATGTAAAGACGGCGGTTCCAGAGGGGCAAGTATTATCCCGCTTAAAGGGGGATAAGGATGTATCCCAGGTGCCTGAATTTGTAACTGAACCCATTATAAAGGGACTAAAAAAAATAGAGCATCCTCCTGTAGTCATTGGCTTAGGACCGGCAGGCATGCTGGCAGCCCTGACCTTAGCGAAACATGGTTATCGGCCTTTGGTTTTAGAAAGGGGACGAAAAATCGAAGATCGTACAAAAGATGTCAATAAGTTTTGGCAGACAGGGAACTTTGATCCCATTTCCAACGTGCAGTTTGGAGAAGGGGGCGCAGGAACTTTTTCCGATGGAAAACTGACTACACGTGTAAATGATCCGTTAATGCGCCAGGTGCTGGAGCTTTTCGTTGAGGCGGGAGCACCCCAAGAGATCACCTATCTTCATAAACCACATATTGGCACTGATAAACTGAGGGATGTTGTAAAGAATATACGGCAAAAAATCATTGCATTAGGCGGCCAAGTGGAGTTCGAAGCCAAGGTAACAGAGGTTGATATAAAGGATGGACAGCTAAAAGGACTAGTTGTCAATGAAAATAGGTACATCCCCTGTTCTGTAGCCTTATTTGGAATCGGTCACAGTGCTCGAGACACCTATGAGATGCTTCACAAACAAGGTGTTGCTATGGAGGCAAAGGCCTTTGCCATTGGTGTCCGTATTGAACATCCTCAGGATGTAATTGATGTATCCCAGTATGGTATTTCCGCAGGGCATTCCCAGCTGCCTGCTGCGGATTATGCTCTTGTATATCATGATAAAGACGCAGGACGTACTGCCTACTCTTTTTGCATGTGCCCAGGTGGCCTAGTAGTAGCTGCCTCCTCTGAAACAGGAGGGGTAGTCACCAACGGGATGAGCCTGTATAATAGAGCATCAGGAGTAGCCAATAGTGCTTTGGTAGTTAATGTTACTCCAGAGGATTTTGGCAATGAAATATTGGGTGGTATTGCATTCCAGCGCAAATATGAACAATTAGCATTCTCCGTTGGTGGCAGTAATTACCATGCACCGTTACAGACGGTGGGAGATTTTTTGGCAGGGACAACAGGTAATACTACTTTTATTACAAAACCAAGTTATCGGCCGGGAACGCTTGCCACGGATCTGCGGCAATGCTTACCACAGTTCGTTACCGATACTCTTGCGAAAGCATTGCCCGAATTTGAGCGAAAGATTAAAGGTTTTGCTCATCCTGAGGCTATCATGACAGGGGTGGAGACCAGAACCTCTGCACCTGTGCGTATTGTAAGAAAAAGTGATTTTATTTCTATCAATACAGAAGGATTATATCCGATTGGGGAAGGTGCTGGTTATGCAGGTGGTATCATGAGTGCAGCTCTTGATGGCCTTAACTCTGCAATTGCTATTATTAAACAATATAAGGTGTAGGGTAACAGATTGTTGCCTAGAGAAGGGAGTAAGTAGATAGATATGGGTAGACTTTTTGGAACAGACGGAGTACGTGGGGTAGCCAATACTCAATTAACACCGGAATTGGCTTTTAAATTAGGTTGGGCAGCAACGACACATTTTGGCAGAGAACATCACACAAGTCCAACTATGCTAATCGGGCGGGATACACGGATTTCAGGACACATGCTAGAAGCAGCTTTGGCAGCGGGGATTTGTTCTGCAGGAGGACATGCTGTATTATTAGGCGTTGTACCAACTCCGGCAGTAGCGTATTTAGCTGGTAAAATGAATGCGCAAGCAGGTGTAGTAATTTCTGCTTCTCATAATCCATATCCAGATAATGGGATCAAATTTTTTGCTGGTACAGGCTATAAATTACCTGATGCGGTAGAAGATGAATTGGAAGAATTGGTAAGCAGCTACAAAGAAGACATGGATCGTCCTGTTGCCGATGGTATTGGCACCATTGTTCATCGACATGATTTGCTTAAAGTTTACATTGATTACTTAGTAAGTACTGTAGATGTTGACTTTAAAGGCTTAAAAATGGTAGTCGATTGTGCTAATGGAGCGGCTTATGAAGTAGGACCTATTGTATACCAACGTTTGGGTGCTGAGGTTATTACTATAAATGACAAACCGACAGGTATAAATATTAATGATAAATGTGGCTCTACCCATATGGAGGAACTACAGAAAGCAGTTGTAGATCATCAAGCGCATTTTGGCATTGCCCATGATGGGGATGCGGACCGTTGCCTTGCAGTAGACGAAAAGGGCGAAATCATCGATGGCGATCAAATGATGGTTATCTGTACATTAGACCGCTTAAAAGAAAACAAACTAAAAGACAATACTCTTGTTGCAACGGTTATGAGTAATATCGGCTTGTACCAAGCGATAAAAAAGGCAGGGGGAAAAGTCGAAGTAACGGCTGTTGGTGATCGTTATGTACTAGAAGCCATGCTAGAAAAGTCATTGATGTTAGGCGGCGAGCAGTCAGGACACGTTATTTTTGCTGAGTATAGCACAACAGGTGATGGTGTATTAACCGCATTGCAATTAATTGCTGCTTTGAAAAAAAGTGGCAAGAGTATGTCGGAATTAGCTTCTGTTATGACCAGGTATCCTCAATTGCTTGTGAACGTTCGCGTAGCAAGTAAAAATGGCTGGGAAGAAAATCAAGCGATTAAAGCTGCCATTGATAAAGGGAATTTAGATTTAGGTGATAATGGACGTATTTTAGTTCGTCCCTCTGGCACGGAGCAATTGATTCGTGTAATGGCAGAAGGACCAAGTATGGAAGAGTTAGATCGTATTGTAAATGAAATTGCTGCAGTTGTAAAAAAAGAACAAGGATGAGTTGACCAAAGTCACTCTTTATATTACAATGAGATATGCAAAGGAGCACACTAGTGCTCCTTTGCATATGTATAATATAAATGGAGGTGAGAAATGGATAAACAACGAAATTTTAGTAGAAACTATTCTTTACTAGACTATGAACAGTTATGATCTAATAGCGCTGGAGCTTGCTTATCATCATTCACATTTTTGTAGTATCTCTTTAGGGGATATTCAAGCAAGCAGACGAGGAAGAGGTTTATCGAAAATTCAGCGGATACCTCTCGGCTACTCTGCAGCCGCCAAACAGCGACAAAACTGTAGGGCAACTTACAGGACAAAACGTCTGAGGCAGATTTAACAGAATGATTTGATTTTTGTATTGAAATTTAGGAGGAATTACCATATGTGTGGTATTGTTGGTTATATCGGCCCTAAGCAGGCCTCAACATTTTTGATTGAAGGTTTAAGTAAATTAGAGTATCGGGGTTATGACTCTGCCGGTATTGCTGTATATGATGGAACTCAGGTTCATGTGGAAAAAAGTGTTGGCCGCTTGGCTAACTTAGAAAAAAAATTAGATAATGAACAATTAATCGGTAATTTAGGAATTGGTCATACTCGTTGGGCAACTCATGGTCGTCCTTCTGATGTAAATTCTCATCCTCATACAGATTGTACTGGAGATTTCGTAGTCGTGCATAACGGTATCATCGAAAACTATATGCACCTCAAAGAAAAACTCATTGCCAAAGGTCATGTATTTACTTCTGAAACAGATACAGAAGTAGTAGCTCATTTAGTAGAAGAGCATTACAAAGGTGATTTTGAAGCGGCAGTCAAAAAAGTATTGTCTGAAATTGAAGGCTCTTATGCTTTGGTGTTTATGACCAAACATGAACCAGATAAAATTATTTGTACGAAACAAGATAATCCTTTGGTTATTGGCTTGGGTGAAGGGGAGAACTTTATTGCTTCCGACATTCCTGCTATCATTAATCGTACTCGTAAAACCTATATATTAAGTGACGGTGAATTGGCTGTTGTCACGAGGGACTCTGTATGGGTTATGAATCGTCAAGGTGTACCCATCACTAAAAAAGTATTTGAAGTAAATTGGGATGCAGAAGCAGCTGAAAAAGGCGGCTATGAGCATTTCATGATCAAAGAAATCTACGAACAACCAAAAGCAATTCGCGAAACCATGTCTAGCCGTTTAGCAAAAGATGATAGCCATATCATACTAGACGAATTAAAATGGACGAAACACGAAGTAGCAGCTATTAAGAAAGTTGTAATCGTAGCTTGCGGTACAGCGTATCATGCTGGTATCGTAGGAAAATATTATATTGAATCCTTGGCGCGCATACCAGTCGAAGTAGATGTTGCATCTGAATTCCGCTACCGTTCGCCGTTAGTGGATGAAAATACGCTAGCTATCGTAGTCAGCCAATCAGGTGAAACTCTTGATACCTTAGCTGCTTTGAAAGAGGCCAAACGTCTTGGTGCCAAAACGTTGGCAATTACCAATGTAGTAGGTTCTTCCATTTCTCGTGAAGCGGATCAAGTAATATATACTTGGGCAGGTCCAGAAATCGCAGTAGCATCTACAAAAGCATATACTACTCAGCTTGTGAGTATGGCAATGCTGGCAATTTATATTGCCGGACTACGCGAGAACATTTCAGCCGAACGCAGTCGCGAACTTATTTCCGGCTTGCGTAACCTACCAGCTCAATTGCATGAGATCCTTGAAGATGTAGAATCCATTAAAACTTTTGCTCAACAATACGGTTTTAATGAAGATGTATTCTTCATTGGACGTTCATTGGATTACGCGGTAGCATTAGAAGGCGCTCTCAAACTAAAAGAAATTTCCTATATCCATGCAGAAGCTTATGCTGCTGGTGAATTGAAACATGGTACCTTGGCTCTGATTATTGAAGGCGTACCTGTTATCGCATTAGCTACGCAGCATGATGTATATGATAAAACCCTAAGTAACATTAAGGAAGTCAAAGCCCGTGATGCTGTTGTTATCGGTATCGCTCAGCAAGGTGATGACCAAATTAAAAAATACGTAGATCATGCGATCTTCATCCCTCAAGCCGACAAATTCTTGGCTCCAATACTTGCAGTTATTCCACTTCAATTATTGGCGTACTACGCTGCCATCACTCGTGGTTGTGACGTAGATAAACCAAGAAACTTGGCGAAGTCAGTAACAGTAGAATAGGTAAATGATAACCGCTCCTATCCTCAAAATGTTTGAGGATAGGAGCGGTTTTGTGTTAGGTATTTAGATAAGCTCGTTAGAATAGCTCTATTGGCATAGAAAAAAATGAATTGTTTTATCATAATTATGATATAATAATATCATAATAAAAACATGAGGTGAGTATAATGCCTGTTATACGTCCGGTTTCTGATTTGCGAAATAAGACCCCCGAAATTGAGGAAATCTGTATCAAAGAACAAAAGCCAGTTTTCATCACCAAGAACGGAAATGGTCACTTGGTAGTAATGAGTCAAAGACTATATGAGGAACAGCAAGCACTTATGGAGTTATATGACAAACTGGATGAAGCCGAAGTCCAAAGTGCGGCAGGAGCCAAGCGAATACCTCATCGTGAAGTTATGGCAAGGCTAAGGGCACGGCTTAATGGCTAAGTATAGCGTAGAATATTTGCCATTGGCTTATGATGATTTAGAAGATATTTTTACTTATATCGTCGCAGATAATCCCGAAGCTGCGGCAGCTCTCTTGATTGAGATTGATGTAGCTATCCTTCATTTAGAAGACTTTCCTGAGATGGGAGTCAACCTTAAAAACCGGAGATTATCCAATAAAGGCTATAAAATGCTTGTTGTTAATGACTACCTGGTGTTTTATGTTGTAGTTGGTACCATTGTAGAAATCAGGCGCATAGTTTCCAGCAAGCGAAACTATACGAAATTGCTTTAAAAAATACAATTATACTACTGTAACTCGTGGTTGTGACCTTGATAATACCGCCCCTATCCTTAAATGTTGAGGGTAGGGGTGATTTTGTTGTAAGATGGAGGATTTTATCTTTGGTAGCGAGAGCTTGGATTCTTTTAGGAAGAATATTTTTCACTGTTTGTAGGGGAAGGGGCAATGTTATTATAAGCTGCAACCTGGTAATTAACCATCGCTTATAATAACATTGACCCTTTGGGCTATTTAGATAGACTTATTAGTATTACCTCATAGTTGGATAATGAGACCTTTGTTATAAATTCATGGTATATTTCATCGGAATAAATAGTATTCCGTTTTTTTCCTGTACAAAATCGATTTTCTCAAAGCCCATTTTTTCATAAATTGCAACAGCGTAGGGCGAAGAATTTACCGTTATGGCTTGCAGATTTTGGTCTGTATTGTAACACTTTTCAAGTATAATATTAAAAAGTTTACGTGCAATTCCCTTTCTGTGGTATTCCTTTTTTACAAATAGCAACGAAATATGGCTATTATCTCTCACAGCAATAACACCAATGATATCATCACTATTTTTGCAACAAATAACAAAGGATTGCCCTGTATCACAGCGGGCAGCTATATTCTCTGGCAATATAAAACTTTTAAATTCATCAATTCCTTCTTGTTTGTAACTAGGAGCTTCAAATTCCTCAAAAACATTCCAAACAAGATTTGCTACTTTCCTTTCCTCTCCAGGCTTCATATACTCAAAGAACATCTTTTTTTCTTCCTTTCTATTTTGGAGTTTTAATCTGACGTAAGAGTATCCTTCGCTATTCAATATAATGATTATGGTTATTTTGCCTATATTGAATATAAATGGGTGATTACCCATAAAAAGGAATAGTAACGTTGAAAAATATTTTAATTTATTATATTATATATGGATTGCGAATTTAGTACTTTATATTAAATTCACTTTAATTTTTAGTTTCGAAAGGCGGAATAATATATGTATGAATTAATAAAATACGGATCAGTTGGGTTATGTCTAGTTTTTATAATATATGCTATCTATTTAACAGCAACAGGAAAAGCTAAGTTTCAACAAAAGAAAAAATAAAAATAGGACGTGATAGTAATAAATAAGGGGAATAGTTAGCATCATTTTCTTTAATACCCCTTTATTTCTTTATAATATACACGTCCATAAGACTACAACGGAAGCAAAAATTGGTTAACGAAGTCAGTAACAGAGAGTATAAAAAATGATAACTGTCCCCTATTCTCAAAATGCTAGAGGGTAGGGACGGTTTTGTTTCATATAAGGGTAGTCTCTAAAGATTGTTATATTTGGTAGATGGTTTAAAGAATCTAATGGCGAAATTAAAGGGAAAGGAATTTTTTTGTATAAATACAGTAATAAGCAAGTATTCTTGGGAGAGTAACAGGGGGAACTTATGTCCAAATTGTATAGAATCAAGGATAGTGTACAATATGTTGCAGAAGCCATTGCCAGCGTTCTAGGGGTAGAGGTGACAATCGCCGATGATAAGCTACTTCGCGTTGCTGGTACAGGACGTTGTGCTGCAGTCGACGGTACGATAGCAAAAGATACGCTATTTGATTATGTGTTACAGTCAGGTAAGGGCGCGATTATTGATAATCCGGGCAAACATAGTGTATGTCTGGAATGTGAAACGCGGGAGCATTGCGATGAATTGGCACAAGTCTGCTGCCCGATAAAAAGTGATGAAGAAACTGTTGGTGTCATTGCCTTAGTTGCTTTTACCGAGGAACAAAAGCAGACTTTACTTGGAAGGCAAAAAAGTTTATTTGCATTTTTAGATAGAATGGCTGATCTTTTGGCTAGTAAAATATCCGAACAGGAACGGTTGTTAGAATTAGGGGATATGAAAAAACAATTGGAGACAGTTATCAATACGGTGCACGAAGGAATTATCGCAATTGATTGCAAGGGGTTAGTCGTTCAACTTAATACAGCGGCACAAAAAATGATTGGGCTAAAAGCAGACAAAGCCATTGGTATGAGTATATGCAACCTGTTTACGGACCTTTCCGTAGAAGACTTAGTAAGGCATGCCAAGGAAAATGCCAATCGTGAGATTTCCTGCTGGCTTTCAGGGCGTCGGCTTCACTGTATCATGACGGTGAACGTTTGGTTTGACGCAGATGGCATTAAGGGGATCGTTGCCACATTGCAGGAAATGGCGAAAGTGAAAAAAATAGTCTCCCGTTATGGTTTGGATATTGATTGCAGCAGTAGTCAGATTTTAGGGAGCAGTCCGGGAATTAAACTAGTAAAGAATGCTATACATATGGCATCGAAGACGAACGTACCCGTATTTATTCGTGGTGAGAGCGGAACAGGGAAGGAGTTATTTGCTAGACTGCTGCATTGCAGCAGTGAGCGGAATAAACAACCGTTTATTGCGATAAACTGCGCTGCAATCCCTGATAATTTACTAGAATCGGAATTATTTGGATATGAAGACGGGGCATTTACTGGCGCACGTCGCGGGGGCAAGCTTGGAAAGTTTGAATTGGCGGATGGCGGTACATTATTTTTAGATGAGATAGGTGACATGCCCCTCGCGTTACAGGCGAAAATTTTACGGATATTGCAAGAAAAACAGGTGGAGAGAGTAGGAGCCACTAAGCCCCAAGCAATTGACGTGCGTATTATTTCTGCAACCCATAAAAATATCGAGGATATGGTAGAAAAGGGGAGCTTCAGAGAAGATCTTTACTATCGTATAAATGTGTTCCCGGTAATAATACCGCCGCTTAGGGAGCGTAAGGAAGACCTTTCAGAATTAATTGATCATATTTTGGCTAGGTATAAAATTATTTATGAAAAAGAAATAATCGGTATTGATAAGGACGCCTATGCCTTGCTCATGAACTATGACTGGCCGGGCAATGTGCGCGAATTGGAAAATGTCATGGAGTATCTTATTGGTATAGAGTCAGGGACAACGATTTCAAGATTGAGTGTCATGCAAAGATTACAGTGCAAGAAAAAGGCTGCTTTAGACATTATACCGATTGCCGAAGTTGAAACGCAAATGATAGTAGCGGCATTAGGAAAATTCGGTACGACGTTGGAAGGCAAGAAAAAAGCGGCCGAAGCCTTAGGCATTAGTAAAGCGACATTATACCGTAAGTTAAAAGAATTGGACAAAAGGACGTATGAAGAAAACTGACTTTTCATTAATGAAAGGTCAGTTTTTTACTGTAGATAAGCAAATTACCTATCTTGGCATGATTATTGCAAACATAAAGTCTTATATCTAGCAGAAATTTATTTGTACAATGTTTTGCTAGAGATCCGTTATAGGGGGAATGAGGATATGAAATATGTTACTCAAGGGGTATGCACCAAAGAAATCTATTTTGATCTTATCGAGGGTAAGGTGTACAATGTTAAATTTGTCGGTGGATGTCCTGGCAATTTAAATGCAATTAGTACTTTGGTAGAAGGGATGCCTGCTGATGAAGTAATCGCTAAGTTTTCAGGCAATGTATGCAGAAATAATACATCCTGCACGGACCAATTAGCAAAAGCATTAAAGGAGCAGATTTAATATGGTCTCCAAGCGCAGGAATGCAAGTGTCAAAATGAGAAGTGCTGCGTAGCCTAGGGTTAAACTGCTTTAAAATTAAATGTCTGGGAATTGGCCTTGCGCATAGTCCTAAGCAAGATAAGTCGAAAATTGCCTAACAAAAGGCTGAATGCCCCGTTTTTCCTCCACACTTGGAGTTCCTTTCATCTCATAAAAACAGAAGTATATAATTTCTCAAAAAGAGAACTTTGTTTTCATTTTGAGAAACTGCAGAGTCTTACTTACCATGAATTTTACGAAAAATATCTTAAAACCTGAATTTTACTTAGTAATTACAGCATAATTTTTAGGTTTGACGGCATGTCATTGTTGGCATAAAATTTGCAGTATAATTGTTTCAGTAACAAATGTTCATTTTGGTAGTATGTTCGAAATTGCTTTTATATGTATTTGGTTTACTGTTTTGCAATTACCGTGATGGATTGCTAGCGATTATCTGAAGGAGGGGTTGTATGAACAACTTAATGGAAAGTGAAAATATATTTTTGGGTCTTTTGAAAAAAGAATTGGTGATCGCTCTTGGTTGTACCGAACCAGTAGCAATTGCGTATGTGGCTGCTTTAGCCAAAGAACAGCTTAAGGGCAAAGAGATTACTTCTGTAGAGGCAGCTCTTAGCGGTAACATGATCAAGAACGCTATGGCGGTTACCATTCCAGGTACAACGGATTGCGGCGTTGATTTTGCTATAGCTATGGGGCTTATTGCCGGCGATTCGACGAAAAAACTTGAAGTGCTCTCGGGGGTAAATCAGGAAGATATAGAAAAAGTCAAAACGTTGTTGGCATTAGGTATTATATCAGTTTCGGTAGCCGATACGGACAAAAAGCTTTATGTAGAAATCGTAGTTCATGCTGGTGAACAATATGCCAAAGTCATTCTATCCGACGAACATACTAGGGTGGTATTGATCGAGGTAGATGGACAGATTGTCTATAAGGACTCTACTGTAGAGGAATTGGCTGCAGCAGATGAAGACAAAGGTACGGTGCTCAATCTTGATAAACTTTGGCAGTTTGTCATGCAGGTTGATATTGGGAAATTGGGACTAATCAAGCAAAGTATTGAACTTAATAAAAAGGTAGCCCAGGAAGGGTTAGATGGCTCTTACGGGTTGCAGGTTGGCAAAACTTTGCGTGATGGTATTAAGAAGGGCTATTTTAATAATGATTTTGCTACTTATGCAATGTCGCTGACAGCCGCTGGTTCAGATGCCAGAATGGCTGGGGTATTAATGCCAGTGATGAGTAACTCCGGCAGCGGTAACCAGGGGTTGTGTGCAACCTTGCCAGTAGTAGCTGTAGGCGAGAAATTAGCTGTTGATGAGGAAAAAATGATCCGGGCGCTAACATTGAGCCATTTGATTACCATTTATATTAAGTCCAAATTTGGACGCTTGTCAGCCCTTTGCGGCGCAGCCATTGCTGGAACCGGTGCTAGCAGCGGTATTACTTATTTATTAGGCGGAAATTTAGAGCAAATCAAGTATGCGATTCAAAATATGTTAGGTAATGTAACTGGTATGCTGTGTGACGGTGCCAAAGCCGGCTGTGCGATGAAGGTATCTACTTGTATTAACGCAGCGGTACAATCAGCCATTATGGCGCTGGAAGGCCGTTGTATTAAAGAGACAGACGGTATTATTGAACAGGATGTTGAATATACGATCGATAATCTTTGCCGTCTAGGTAATCAGGGATCGCTGGCAGCAGACAAGATTATTTTAGATATCATGCTCAATAAGAAGGTTTTCTGATATTGAAAGATACTAGCAAGATAGTAAAGGAGGGAACGCTGGTTTTTTAACAAGAGAATAGAATCAGTAAAAATGTGAAGAAAATAGGAGGGTTATTATGAGTGAGCTAACAGCAGTTATTATTAATCTAATTGGTATGCTGGTATTGATGTTTGTTTTGCTTCAGATGCAGCGAAAACATTGCAGCTTTGGCAAACGGGTTATGACTGGCTTGGGCCTTGGAATTCTCTTTGGTTTTATTTTGCAAAGTTTTTACGGGGGCGATTCTGTTGTTATCAAACAATCCAACACTTGGTTTGATGTCATTGGATCCGGCTATGTGCGGTTATTGAAAATGATTGTCATGCCGCTGATTGTAGTTTCAATTACCAGCGCGATTACCAATCTTCAAGACACAAAGATCTTAGGCAAAGCAGGGGTATTATTGATTGGTATGTTAATGATGACAACAGCTGTGGCAGCGATGGTCGGTGCAGGATATTCTCTCGCATTCCAGCTAAATGCTGGAAGCATTCAGGCTGGCGAAGCTGAGCTTGGAGCGAAAACGAACGTGGAAAAGAAATTTACCTCCTTTACGGCAAAACCTGTTCAGCAGCAATTAATCGAGATTATCCCTGATAACCCTTTTTATGCTGTTACAGGACAAGGCAGTAATGCTACTTTATCAGTCGTATTTTTCTCTGCTTTCATCGGGATTGCCGTGCTGGGCATCAAGAAGAAAAAACCTGAATCAGCTGAATTTTTCTGTAAAGCAATTAATGCCGTACATGATGTCGTCATGCGTATGGTTACGCTAGTGTTGCGGCTGACTCCTTATGGCGTTTTGGCCTTGATGACTGGATTTATTTCCACTAGTAATTTCGGGGCTATGATGAAACTAGTCCAATTTATTATCGCTTCATACTGTTCATTACTTACAATGTTTGCCATTCACATGTTGATTTTATCCTTTACAGGCTATAATCCGCTTACGTATGTTAAGAAAATTGTACCTGTTATGATTTTTGCCTTTACTTCACGGACAAGCGCAGGAACAATGCCTCTTACAATCAGGACATTAATCGATAAGCTGGGCGTTCCCGAAGCATATGCCAATTTATCGGCTTCTTTTGGCACCAGTATAGGTCAGAACGGTTGTGCTGGCATTTATCCGGCGATGTTAGCCATTATGGTTGCTCCTACCGTGGGCATCAATCCTCTTGACTTGGGATTTTTGGTTAAGCTGGTCATTATTGTTGCCATAGGATCTTTTGGTATCGCTGGGGTTGGCGGTGGTGCTACTTTTGCCGCTTTGATCGTACTTTCCACTATGGGATTGCCTGTAGGGCTTGTTGGGCTATTGATTGCCATTGAGCCATTGATTGATATGGGCAGGACGGCGCTCAATGTCAGCGGTGCTATGGTTGCTGGTCTTGTTACCAGTAAAATGGTTAGTGAAGTCGATATGAATATCTATAATCAAAAACTTGTCGACGAAGAAACAGAAAGATTTTCTGTATAAATTAACATAAGGAGGTATGCTATGAAAATCATTATTATTGGTGCTGAGGCAGCAGGGGCTAGCGCGGCGGCAAAGGCCAAGCGGCTGTCACCCGAAGCTGAAATAATCATTTATGAAAAATCGGATATTGTTTCTTTTGGCGCTTGTGGGTTGCCGTATTTTGTTGCTAATTGTTTTGGGGATACAGACTTTATGATATCACGGACGGTGTCTCAGTTTGCGAAGAATGGCATTACAGTTAAAATCAGACACGAGGTCGTAGCTGTTGATGTTGCAAACAAGGGCCTTATTGTTGATAACTTGGAAACTGGTGAAAGAAAGATAGAAAAATATGATCGTTTAATGATTGCGACTGGAGCAGCACCCATCATACCACCTATTGAAAATTTAAAGTTGAAGCAAGTGTTTACTTTAAAAACAATGGCTGACGGAGTTGCATTAAAACAGGCCGTACAATCGCCAGATATTAAAAATGTGGTGATCATCGGGGCGGGTTTCATTGGAATGGAAGTTACCGAAGCTATGGTCCAAATTGGTAAGAATGTCAGGCTGATTCAATTGGATGAACGAGTGATGTCTGACGTTTTTGATATGGAAATCACTGAAGTATTGGAAAAGGAGGTAGCCAAGGCTGGTGTTGCCTTAAATATGTCGGAAATAGTGAAATCTCTAACAGGCACTGATAAGGTCTGCGGTGTTGTCACGGATAAAGGGGAATATCCTGCTGATTTAGTTGTTGTCGCGGTTGGAGTAAAACCTAATACTGCTTTTTTACAAGATACCGGAATGGCAATGCTGAAGAACGGTGCTATTATTATTGATAAATTAGGACAAACCAGTATCCCTGATATTTATGCTGCCGGAGACTGTGCTACTGTGCCGCATTTTATTACAAATGGAAACGCGTATATACCTTTGGCGACTACTGCCAATAAAATAGGTAAGATTGTTGGGGAAAATTTGGTTGGTAAAGGTAGCGTATTTCCGGGAACTTTGGGAAGTGCTGCAGTCAGAACGCTGGAGTTCGAGGCAGGACGTACCGGGCTTACTGAAAAAGATGTAGTGAAAGCTGGAATACCCTATGGAAGTGTGTTTGTCCGTGACAAAAACCATAGTAATTATCTACCTGGACAATCTGATATTTTTGTTAAATTGATTTACGGCAAGGAAACCAGAAAACTGTTAGGCGGACAAGTAGCAGGCAAATACGGCTCAGCGCTACGCGCCAATATGTTGGCAACAGCAATTTGGAATGGCATGACTGTCGACGAACTGGGCATGCTGGATCTTTTTTATGCACCACCGTTTTCACGTCCTTGGGATGTATTAAATATTGCCGCCAATGCCGCCAAGTAAGATAATAATAAGTCACTTTGGAGGTTTAACATGAAAAAAGTTGTCTATACAGACTATGCGCCTAAGGCTATAGGTCCTTACTCACAAGGGATAAAGGCCAATGGATTTCTCTTCGTCTCAGGGCAGTTGCCGGTAGATCCTAAAACAGGTGAGTTTCCTGAAGGAGGTATTGAAGCCCAAACGCGCCAGTCGCTAGAAAACTCGAAGGCAATATTGGCGGCAGAGGGAGTATCATTGGACAAAGTAGTCAAAACGAATGTATTTTTGCAGAACATGAAAGATTTTATAGCCATGAATAAGGTTTATGCTGAATATTTCGTGGAAGCTGCACCGGCTAGAGCCTGTGTTGAATTTGCTAAGTTGCCAAAGAATGCGCTGGTAGAAATTGAACTCATTGCTATATGCTAGGGAAATGAAAACCGTCCCTATCCTCAAAATATTTGAGGGTAGGGACGGTTTTGCTTCATATTAATTAAGATAAAAAGACGAAATTAACTCCGCTGATTTTTAATAACGATACTTTACAGAGAATTATTATCGCCGTATAATAAAGGTAATCGAACAAACAGATTTAATCTTTGAGTAGAGATTTTAGATAAGAGAGAATAAATAAGAAGAAAGGATTGATCATAATGAAAACTTGTTACGGCGAATATTGCTATGAACATAAAGAAGATAAAGAGTTTAGTAGTATTTTATCTTCACCGATGAAGCCATTTCTAGTTGTCTTGGCCATTGTACTTACACTAGCCGTGGCAACAAGCTTTTTGCATCTGTAAATCGTGGCTGTGACGTTAAACCAAGGAATTTGGTGAAGTCAGTAACAGTAGAATAGATAAATAAGTACTGCCCCTATCCTCAGAAGTTTGAGGGTAGGGGTGGTTTTGTTAGGGAAACTATTCCTTTTAGAAGAGTTGAGAAATATTTATATTGTATATCAATAATACCGTCCTTTAAAAATTAATAATGTGAATACATTGACAATTTCGAAAAAACTGATAAGATTAAATTAAAACCGGTTACAATGTAAAGGAATGTATAAAAATGAGTATTAACATATACGATATTGCTAAAAAGGCAGGTGTCTCATCGGCAACGGTATCAAGGGTTATCAATAATAAACCACATGTGCGTGAAGAGACAAAAAGTAAGATTTTGGATATTATTTCCTCGATGAATTACACGCCCAATGCTTTGGCCCGTAGTCTTAGTACGGGTAATACCCTGAATATTGGATTTTTGATTCCGGATATTGAGAATCCTTTTTTTGCACAGCTTTTGCGTGGATTAACAAATGCTTCTGAGCGATATGGTTATAACATTTTTTTATATGGAACAGATGATAGTGTAGAGAAAGAGCATCGTTTTTTTCGTTCTGTTAAGGCTGAACGCTTAAGTGGTATTATTGTTATTCCTATCGATGAAAATAATACGGAAAGTTGTAAGCGGTTACTGGAATTTGAGAAGGCAGGTGTTCCGGTTGTCCTTATCGACCGAGGCCTTAAAAATTGCCGTTTGAACAGTGTGTTTTCCGAAGATTTCAACGGTTCTTTTGCTGCTGTCGATTGTCTTTTACGTGAAGGGCACCGCCAGATTGCCACGATAAAGGGACCAGAGAACTCTCGACCCGGAAATGAGCGTTGGCTGGGGTATTTAGCGGCCTTAGAAAAATGGAATATCAAGCCGGAAAGTTGCTATATACGGCAAGGAAATTTTCATGAGGAAATGGCCTATGAACTTATGCATAGTCTTATGGAGCAATCAGAACCGCCGACTGCAATTTTTTCATCAAATAATATGACCTCGCTTGGATGTCTTCATTATATTACGGAAAAAGGGATGAAACTCGGTGAAGATATTTCAATGATTGGATTTGACGATATGGAGATTTTAAAATATACGAACATTCATTTAAGTGTTGTAGATCGTGACGTATATAGTATGGGATGGAATGCCATTGAGCTTTTAACAAGACGGTTAGAGGAGCTTGGCAATAAGGATAAAAATGAGACACCTTGCCGGCAAGAAATTTTTTTGCCGACAAAGCTTATCCTTAGGGGGTCAGAGAAATGGAGAGGATCAAAAAAATGACCTATCGGGAACTTTACGAAGTACTGCTCGAGGAGCATCGGCAAGTATTTGCAGCACAGGATGAAGTGCAGTTAGAAAGCATGATGAAGCTGATTATTAAAGCTGCGCGCATTTTTGTAACCGGTTGCGGACGTGAAGGAATTGCAGCCCGCAGTTTTGCGATGAGGCTGATGCATCTGGGAAAGGAAACCCATTGGCTTTGGGATGATACGACGCCAGGTATGCAGAAAGGAGATTTATTTATTGTAGTTAACGGTTCTGGCAAGATAGGTCATATCAATTACCTTCTTGATCAGGCGGGAAAAACTGGTGTCAGTCGCCTAGTTATCACGGGGGCACCGTTAGAAAGAACGCCGCAGGAAGCTGAATACTCTTTATTTGTCCCTGCATGTGTCTATAAAGGAAGTGATATGAGGGTAGTGAAATCTTTTCAGCCCATGGGAAATCTTTTCGAGCAGCATTTGTTTCTTCTTTTTGATATTGTTATTGTGCTGTTAACGGATAAAATGAATTTGACAAATGGGCAGATGGAGTCGCGCCATCGTAATATTGAATAAGGAAGGGAGATTTTTTCATGGGGAAAAAAGTTGCGGTTTTCGGAAGTTTTGTTGTCGACCTTATGGCACGAGCATCACATTTGCCGAAGCCAGGCGAAACAGTTAAGGGGTCTATATTTAAGATGGGAGCTGGCGGCAAGGGATTTAATCAAGGCGTTGCTGCTCATAAATCAGGAGCAAACGTAGCAATGATTACTAAGGTTGGGCATGATACATTTGCAGATGTTGCGCTCAATGTCATGGATGAGCTGAATTGGAGCAAGGAGTACATACTTTATAATCAGGATGTTAGTACAGGTTCTGCAATTATTATGGTGGATGAACAAACAAGCCAAAATAAAATCATTATTGTGCCTGGTGCGTGCAGTACGATTACGGCACAAGAGGTTGATAATTTGAGACCGCTACTGAAGGAGTGCGCTTATGTGCTTTTGCAGTTGGAGGTTAATCAAGATGCAAATGAGCGAGTAGTTGAGATTGCAAACGAATGTGGATGTAAGGTAATTTTGAATACGGCTCCTTATCAGTCAGTCAGGGATGAATTTTTATCAAAGGTCTACATGGTGACACCAAATGAAGTTGAGGCAGAAATGATAACGGGTATACATGTAGAGGGGTTGGATGCAGCGAAAAAGGCTGCTGAGGTATTTTATGATAAAGGCGTCCAAGTCGTTTTAATAACATTAGGTGAACGAGGGGTGTTCATTTCTGATCATGGGCGTGAGGAAATTATCAGTGCATTTAAGGTTGATGCAGTCGATACCACGGGTGCAGGTGACGCATTCAATGGTGGCCTCTTGACAGCTTTATCGGAGGGGAAAGACCTTTGGGAAGCTTCTCGCTTTGCAAGTGCACTGGCAGCGCTTTCTGTCCAGAGAATTGGAACGACTCCAGCGATGCCGACGCGAGAGGAGGTAGAGGTATTTCTTAAAAATCATTAATAGATAGGGGGAAAGGGCATGTTAAAGGGAATTCCTAAATGCATTAGTCCAGATTTACTCAAGGCATTGGCCGATATGGGACACGGTGATCAAATTGTAATTGCCGATGACTTTTATCCAGCGGTATCTATGGCGAAAAATGGTATTACAATTAATGCTGACGGTATCGGGGCGGCTGAGATGGTTGATGCAGTACTTCAGCTTATGCCGCTTGATGTTGATTACGTAGAGCATCCGGTGATGATTATGGACATAATGGATCATTTGAAGAGTAAGATGGAAAGACCGAAGGTTTGGGATGACTTCATTGCTGCGGTTAAGCACAATGAGCCTAAGGGAGAAAAGTGTATAGGATTTATTGATCGATTTGATTTTTATGAAAAAGGAAAAACCGCCTTTGTTACTGTATCCACGGGGGAACGGCAGCCATATGGCTGTATTATATTACAAAAAGGTGTCATGTAAATTAAGGAGGGAATATTTATGAATAAGAAAAAGTATTTAGCAGTTGCGTTAGGGTTACTTTTTTGCGTCGGACTGGCTGGCTGTGGAGAAAATCCGAAGAAAGCGGATGCCCCGAAGGCATCAGCACAAAAGGTTGTTACAACAACGGACGTAGCGACACAGGGCCAAAAGAAGGACTGGAAAATTGCAGTTGTTGTAAAGGACTCCTCAAATGGATGGTTTGCCCGTATGGAGCAAGGTGTTAAACAGTATGCTGCTGATACTGGCATCAATGCTTACCAGAAAGGTCCTGCTTCGACGGATGCCGCACAACAGGTTCAGGTTATTCAGGATGTTATCAATCAGGGAATCAATGCGCTTTGTGTTGTACCAGTTGATCCAGCAGCTTGTGATCCTGTGTTAAAAGAAGCCCGCGACAAGGGGATCATTGTTATCACGCATGAGGGATCAAGTTGTAAAAATGTAGATTACGATTTAGAAGCTTTCAATAATGCTGGATATGGTGCTTTCATTATGGATAAGCTTCAGGAATCCATGGGTGGAAAAGGTGTTTATACAACGATGGTTGCTCATCTTACTAACGCTTCACAGAACGAATGGGCAAATGGTGCCGTTGCACAGCAACAATCTAAATATTCGGGACTGCAATTGCTTGATAATCCAAAACGTGTAGAATCGGATAATAATTCGGAAAAAGCGTATCAGGTTGCTAAAGAAGTAATGAAGTCACATTCAGAGGTTAAGGGGTTTGTAGGCACATCTTCTATGGATACGCCAGGGATTGCTCGTGCAATCAATGAACTCGGCCTCAAAGGAAAAGCTTTCGTTGTTGGTACAGGTATGCCGAATGAATGTCGCTCTCTGATTAAAGATGGATCGCTTTCCTATATTACGCTTTGGGATCCAGCAGAAGCTGGCTATGCAATGTGCGTTATGGCTCGCCAAATCCTAGAGGGCAAAAAGATCACTGATGGTACAGATCTTGGCTTAAAATCTTACAATAAGCTTATACAGAGCAAGGATAACCCAACACTTTTCATGGGTGCAGGCTGGATTGCTATTAATAAGGAAAACGTAGACAACTATAATTTCTAAGGGCTTTTTTGGCAAAGGCGATGCGGCATTGGTGCCGCATCACTTTTGCCGATACATAGTGACGCTATAACATAGGCGATAGGTATTGTGTAGAAGCAAGGGGGGAAAGTAGTGTCAGATTATATTATAAAAGCAACAAATATTAAAAAATATTTTGGTGGTGTCAAGGCACTTGATGGCGTAAATATTGAGATAAAAAAGGGTGAAATTCACTGCCTAGCAGGAGAGAATGGTTGTGGTAAATCGACAATTATCAATATCATGTCAGGCTTCTATACACCGGATTCAGGGACAATTGAAATCGATGGCATGAAATATGAGAAAATGAACCCCAAACAAGCGATAGCGAATGGTATACAGGTTATTTACCAAGATCTATCTTTATTTCCGAATCTGACGGTCATGGAAAACCTTGCAATCAATATGGAAGTCGCAGCGAGTAGAAAGTTTGTAAATAGAGCACGTATGCGTAAAATTGCGGAAGAAGCTGTAGCCAAAATCGGTTTTGAAATCGATTTAGATGAAACTGTGGAAAATCTTACGGTTGGTATGCGTCAAATGATTGCCATCAGCCGCGCTTTGTTAAATGACGCGAAGCTCATCATTATGGATGAGCCGACAACAGCTATAACGAAGCGAGAAGTCAAGGCATTATTTAAAATCATTAAACAGTTACAGGCGCAAGGTATAGCGGTGCTTTTTGTTTCACATAAGCTAGATGAGGTATTTGAGATTGCTGAACGATTTACGATTTTCCGCAATGGAAAAAATGTTGCTGAGGGAAATACGGAAGACCTTGGTCAGAATAAGTTTACATATCATATGACGGGGCGTGAAATAGTTTCGTCGCGGTATGAATATACGAGAGAAAATGCGCCAGCAGTACTAGAAGTCAAGAATCTTTCCCTGAAAAACGGATTTAAGGATGTAAGTTTTTGCCTCAAACAGGGTGAAATTATTGGCGTAACAGGTCTTTTAGGATCAGGCCGTACGGAATTAGCAGAGACTTTATTTGGTTATCACGCAGCAGACTCAGGAGAAATTTTGATTGAGGGAAAACCGGTGGAAATCCGTTCAATAAAGCAGGGCATTGAAAATGGTATAGGTTATCTGCCTGCGGATCGTGTTACAGAAGGACTTTTCTTATCACAGCCAATAGCAGACAATATTTCTATTGAAAAATGGCATGAATATGCGAATTGGTTAGGCAAAATTGATCGCACAAAGGTTGAGGAAATGACAGGGTATTGGGCTAAAGAATTGTCTATCGCCCTTCACAATATTGAAGACCCTGTGGGGACACTTTCAGGTGGTAATCAACAAAAATGTGTTTTAGCCAAGTGGTTGGCACTTGATCTTAAAGTATTAATCTTGAATGGACCGACGGTTGGGGTAGATATCGGTGCTAAATTTGATATTTATGAGTTGGTAAAACGCTTAGCAAAACAAGGACTTACGGTTATTATTATCTCCGATGATTTGCCGGAGGTGCTCACGAACTGTAATCGTGTTATGGTCATGCAGTCAGGTCGGCTAGTTGATATTCTATCGACACAGGGCCTCGAGGAGAGTCGCCTTGCTGAGCTGGCAAATTAGAAGGATCGGAGGACTCATATATGAATTTGCAAAAAACGGTAAAGTCAACCGAATTTTATGTAGCATTGATCGTTCTGCTCCTATGTATGACCATTCAGATAAAAAGTGGGCAGTTTTTCACAGGCAATAATCTGGTCGATGTTGTGCGGGCATTTTCGGTACCAGCGATGTTCTGTATCGGCGAAATGTTTATCATTATTACAGGTGGTGTAGATGTTTCATTTCCAGCCATTGCTTCCCTGTCTATGTTTGTAGTTTGTTCTCAGTTAGAAGACGTTGCCTCAAATCCGCTGGTCTTTTTTCTGGTTGCGATGTTTATCGGATTGGTGGTTGGTATACTCAATGGTGTGATTATCGCACGTTTCAAATTTCCAGCGCTTATCGTTACCCTTGGTACAAGTAGTATATGCTTCGGTATTATGCAGGGCGTGTTCAAATCGCGCGAATATCCACTTTGTGCACCTCTTAAGGAACTTGGCGAGATGAAATTGTTTTCAGCGACAAATCCTGTTTCAGGACTAACTTCCAGTATGCCAGTCGGTGTTATTCTTATGATAGTGCTTATTTTTGTTGGATGGTTTATTTTGAATAGAACGATGCTCGGACGTGGTATTTATGCAATCGGTGGTGATGTGAAAGCGGCACAGAGAGCAGGTTTCAACGTTTTTGGCATTTTGGTGTTCATTTATGCCTTTTCTGGCTGCATGGCAGGACTTATTGGCGTATTGCGTTCGACGATGCTCCTTGCCGTACATCCAAATAATTTAGAAGGTATGGAAATGACTGTTATTGCAGCTTGTGTTCTTGGTGGTGTGCGAATGACAGGCGGCAAAGGCAGTGTGCTTGGTGCAATGCTTGGCATGGCACTTTTGACTATTGTAGATAATAGTCTGATTTTACTGGGCATTTCGACGATTTGGCAGAAAGTGTTTACTGGTGCGATTATTATTATTGGTACTGCAGCCTCTGCAATTCAGATGAAGCGTAACGAAAGAACACTTGCCATCAAGATGAACGAAGGAGGAAAATGATATGGATACAATTAGAAATGAGATAAATAGAGATAAAAATTTGGCCAGGCTCCTAGTCGTTTTTCTGATGGTGTTTGTAATTTGTACAGCTCTTAAGGGATCTATGTTCATTAATGTTCCCAATTTCCAGTCTATGGGCAAACAGTTTCCTGAGTTTGGCCTTCTGTCTATCGCTATGGCATTTACTTTGTTTACTGCGGGGATCGATCTTAGCGTTGTAGCAATTGCTAATCTTTGTGCCGTGCTTATGGCGAAGTTTTTGACGCTTCTTATCGTGCCGGATATGAGTAGTAATGCTGTATTTATGATGATTGCAGCCGCCTGTTTGATGGCGCTGGTTGTCAGTGTTCTTTGCGGTGCCCTCAATGGTTTTTTGATTGGGGTTGTTGGTATTACGCCAATTTTGGCAACCTTAGGTACGCAGGCTCTTTTTACAGGTTTTGCAATTGTCATGACGAATGGTAGTACGCTCGGGGGATTGCCCAAGCAGTTGTCAGCTACAATCAACGGCGGTGTAATGGGCATACCAGTGCCGATTATTATCTTTTCTGTACTTGCGGTAATCGCTGCTTTTATTATGAGCAAAACTACTTTAGGGTATAAGTTACGCATGCTTGGTACAAGTGCAAAAGCCTCTACTTTTTCAGGGTTTGATAATGTACGTCTTTTTGTTACCAATTATGTACTAAGTGCTGTGTTTAGTGCTGCTGCAGGGATTATTATGCTGGGACGGTTCAACTCGGCTAAGGCGGATTATGGTGCATCTTATTTGATGGAGGCTATTCTTATTGCTGTTTTGGGCGGTGTAGATCCATATGGCGGAAAAGGTAATATAAGCGGTGTTATTGTAGCAACTGTCATTGTGCAAATGGTTAGCAGTTGGCTCAATATGTATGAGGATATATCAAACTTTTATCGGCAGATCATTTGGGGTGGACTACTAATTTTTGTCCTTATTTACAACTATATTGTCAATGAACGTGAAAAAAAACAAGCAATGAAGGGGTGATAGCAATGGATATTGCACAGATAATTGATCATACAATGTTAAAACCAGAAGCAACGCAAGAAACAATTCGCCGCTATTGTGCCGAGGCTCGTACTTATGGATTTGCGACCGTCTGCGTCAATAGTTGTCATGCAGCGTTGGTTGCCTCAGAACTGAAGGGGACCGGAATTAAAACGTGCTGCGTTGTCGGTTTTCCATTGGGGGCGATGCTGACTGGGGTTAAGGCTTTTGAGGCGGAAGCTGCTGTAAAAGCTGGAGCAGAGGAAGTCGATATGGTCATCAATATTGGCGGAATCAAAGATGGAAATATGGATCTCGTAACGGACGATATTCGTGTGGTTGTTGAAGCAGCTAAACCTGCTCTCGTCAAGGTCATCATAGAAACGTGTTTGCTCAGTGATGAGGAGAAGATTGCCGCCTGCAAAGCAGCTGTGCGTGCCGGTGCAGCTTACGTTAAGACTTCAACTGGTTTTAGTACAGGTGGAGCAACGGTGGATGATGTCAAACTTATGCGTCAAACTGTTGGTAATCAAGCCAAGGTTAAAGCTAGTGGTAGTATCCGCACACGTGAATTTGCCTGTCAGCTGGTTGAAGCCGGAGCTGACCGTATTGGCGCAGGCAATGGAGTTGTTTTGCTGAAATAGTATTAAAGTTGTTAATAGAAGAGCAAACTTTTCAGCCCATCGCTTAAGAACTTCTGTTGTTATTTTCAGCAGAGGTTCTTTCTGTTATATGTATGAATTAATAAAATATAGTTTTACCCTACACGCCTAATATAGGGCGCGACGGAAGCAGACGGTGGCAATAGCTTATACAGACACAACTACCGTCCTCATCCCCATGTCATACATTGGAAATGACATATTTTCATTTAAACATCGAAATAAAATTCTTTGCAACCGAAGAAAGTGATTGCCTTCTACGCCATGCAACCACACTACTCACTTTGATGGAGGGATTAGATATTTCTTTGAAAACCAAAGAAGTGTTAGATAACAGATTTTGAGCTGAGTCTGGTATAAGCGAAATTGCTATCCCTGATTGAGCCCAATATAATAACGGCATAATATCATCGCTGGTACAAAAAAATAGGGATTAAAATCAACTTGGTGACAATAATCACGAATTAAGCGTTTAGCTGCCTTCGTTATTTGGCCCTCTTCGGCGAAAGCAAGAAAATATTTAAGTTGACGAATATCCATATGAATCTCCCCTCATTAGTTGATATTCGAAATGCAAATATCAGATAGTTTAATTAAATATTATTCATATATCTAAGCTCATGATAAAATTATATATAAAAGAGGTTGCTACAACAACAGAAAGGAGGATTTTATTATGAATACTCTTAAAAGACGATGGAATAGAAAATAATTACCGGACTTGTAGTGTTTTTAAAATCATAGTGGTTTCGTTTTCATGGCTGATGAGATACAGCTCGATCGGTCAAAATATAGACTAAATCTTAAACGACAATGAAATAAATGCTGAATGCGTCTAGATAATTTCGCTTAGTAAAGCGGTGACTAACTTGCTAACGACATTATATATAGATAAAAGCTTTGATTAACAGTGAAATAGAGCCTAATAATAATTCTATACGGAGGTTTAAATGTCTATTTTTTTTATTCAGTTAAATGATTGGTTATCCAAAAACATGTTTATCGTAGTGCTTTCTGGACTATTTTTAGGTTTTTTCGTTCACATTACTGATTCTCCTTTTCTACGATACATTGTGGTGGCTTTATTCGCTTACATGACCTTTATCACCGCATTAGGTACAAGTTTTAAGGAATTCACTACCGTGATAAAGAGGCCCTGGATTCCTATATGGGTGCTAATTTTAGTTCATTTTGTTACACCGTTGACAGCTTGGGCTGTTGGCATGATCTTCTATCCCAATGATCCTGACATTCGACTAGGCTATCTAATCGGCTCTTCAATTCCAATTGGAGTTACATCCATCATCTGGACTTCGTTAATCAAAGGTGATATGGCCATATCGTTTGTTGCAGTAACATTGGATACTTTTGTTGTACCTACAGTATTGCCCTTATTTTTTCATATTGTTGTTGGCCAAACCATTAACATTAGCTATAGTAAAATGGTTATCGACCTTATGCTTATGGTTACGGTGCCTAGCATCATCGGTATGTTCCTGCATGATTGGACAAAGGGTAGGATTGCTAATTTCGCAAAAAGCATTGGGGGGGCCACATCAAAAGTAGCACTTTTTCTAGTCATCCTAATTAATTCAGCTGTTGTAATGCCACAAATTAATTGGGACATCTCCATACTAAAAACATTACTTGTTACCTTATTTGTTGTATCAGCAAGCTTTTTTGTCGGTTACCTAGGATCATTTGCATTAAAAGAACGAACGCAAAATATTATACTAACTATGATGTTTAATGTGGGCATCCGTAATAACGCTTGTGGACTCGTCATTGCACTGACCTATTTTCCACCAAGGGTAGCAATTCCTATGACACTGGCTATTTTGTATCAGCAGCCACTCGCCACAATTGTATCTCATTTATATAAACGCCTTCAAACAGCATAAAAGCCAATTCCCTTTATGGTAAGGGAATTGGCTTTTGGGATTTAAACTTGTGTTTAGGGGAGTTCTAATTGATGAAATGGGTATTTTTCCTAGAAAAATGTGGCGGCAGGGCTGATGTTTCAGGTGCACTAGATTTTTGTAAATGATAGTTTCGTTATTCGTGCTAGCTGGATGGCTCCGGAGCTCGACCAACTGTCAGAACCCGATATTCCCACATGGTCTCCATAACCTGGATAGACTGTTCTTCCAAGCACTGGACGATGATCGTGATTTCGGGTAATTTTTTCGGAAGATGTCGGTGCGTACCTTTGTTGGTGAGAAGATATATTCCAAAAGCGATTGTAAAGCCAATAACGGCAGCTATTAGCCCCACAAAGATGGGCCCCCATGGCAAAATGAACCCAATACTCGTACCAATGACAGCGCTTCCCGTAGCACAGGCTACGCCTACCTCAAAGCCTTTGGTATAAAGGTCGCGTGTTTTGGTAATAAACCGGACTGAGGGATTGGGTTCTGTATCCATGGGTATTACCAGGATATGCTTTCTGGCAATCCCGTTATGTTCAAATACTGCTAAGACCTGTTCTAACTCAAGGGAATGCTCAAAAGTTCCAATAATTAGCAAATTTTCAGCACCTACTTTGCGGGGAATATGCGAACTTCGGAATTTTGGTAGCGATCGACGAGATGCTGGCGCTGTTCCAGACAAAAAAGCCGATTATGTTGTAAGGCTGTATAAAAGGCATGATAAATCGACGCTCCCCAAACGGATGGCATAAATAATAGCCAGTGTGGGTTAAGTATGGAAATCGATTCTTGAACATTGTGATGTAACAGATACAAGAGGAAAGTATGTGCATGGGATAAGGAAAGGTAAATCCACCACCAGGTCATTCCGTAAAATGCCAGTAACCATTGATGATTGTACAGTTGACCCAGACAGGGAAAGAAGAAAGAATATAAAGCTGCCATCCATGGATTTCTTTGTTCCAGATATTGAATTTCAAAGGGATGAATGATTGTACAACGTAATGGTTCATTTTCGAGCTCTGCAAGCTGACACATTTTGTTTTGCACCAAGGCAGATCGATAACTGTCCCATATTGCAAAAAAATAGATGATGACATAGCCCAAGAGCCAGTGTGTTTTTATGACGGCTTTGGCCATTTCAAATTGTCCGCAAAAGGAATAAATAATTGCTTCGTTTATATGAATTAGTGTATTTGTAGTTACTTCAAATAAAGTTAATAAGGTAGCCCGTGCATATTGATTAAGCAAATAGTGACCAAAACCGGGGTATGAAGCGGATAACCAAGCTGCCATGTAAGGATTCTGCCGATGGAAATATGTAACTCCATACAGGCTGATGGTCATGAGGGGACGGCGGGGTTGGTTGTGCATGATGATAGTACCTTCTTAATAAAAAGTTGTTTTACGAGCGATATATGTGTCTTACTATATTCTGCCAGTTATTTATTTAATTATTCTTCTGCTTCCCCAATGAGTCAAGACAGAGGGAATTGGCTTCTTGGATTTAAACTTGTGTTGAGGGTATTTGTAATTGCTGAGATGGGTTATTCTGCCTGTAAAACATTTAAAGGGATAGGCTGATTAGCGTGGAATTAGTGGATAGCGCTTTTAAATTTGAATTTTACATTTTTAAGGTTTAAACATAGGACGGAAAGTGAGGTGCCAGCTTACGTGACACCGGATGTAGTTCGTTTATCAGTAAAAAACTTAGTAGAGTACACCTTGCGTTCGGGTGATATTGATACTCGCTTTGTGGGAACTAGCAGAGCAGTAGAAGGAACCAGAATACACCAAAAGCTTCAAAAGGCTGGTGGCGAGACTTATTTGGCAGAAGCCCAATTAAAATATGAAATGAAATACAAAGAGTTTTTATTCCTTGTAGAAGGCCGTGCGGATGGGATCATTATCGAGGATCAGCAAGTGGTGATCGATGAAATCAAAACTACGGCTGTTCCTTTGGAACGGATTGATGAGAATTTTAATTCCTTGCATTGGGCTCAGGCGAAATGCTATGGGCTTATTTATGGTGAGCAAAACAATGTAGAGCAGCTCGTAATTCAACTGACCTATTACAATATTGATACGGATGAAATAAAACGATTAAGAGAAACCTTGACGATAAAGGAGCTGCAAACGTTTTTTTATGGGTTGCTGGATACCTATTTAGTTTGGGCAAAACATAGCAAGGAATGGAATCGATTACGGGATTCATCCATAAAAAAGCTGAAATTTCCTTTTGCGACTTACCGCCAAGGCCAGCGCGAATTAGCGGTTTCTGTATATAGAACCATTTCGGATAACAAAAAACTGTTTGTACAAGCACCCACTGGGATTGGGAAAACCATTTCTACCTTGTTTCCTGCCGTCAAGGCTATGGGAGAGAATAAAACAAGCAAGATTTTTTATTTGACGGCCAAAACCATCACCCGTCAAGTGGCTGAAGAAGCAGTGAACGCCATGCGGGGATGTGGTTTGGCCTTTAAATCGATTACAATCACTGCGAAAGATAAAATCTGCTTTCAGGAAAAGGCCATCTGCAACCCAGACAACTGTCAATATGCCAAGGGGCATTATGATCGAGTCAATGATGTCATTTTAGATGTATTTGTGAAGGAGAGGGCATTTACACGGGAAGTGATAGAAGCCTATTCGCGAAAGTATATGGTGTGTCCATTTGAACTTTCTTTGGACTTATCCATGTGGGCCGACTGCATTATTTGTGATTACAATTATGTTTTTGATCCCAGAGTGTATTTAAAACGATTTTTTCAGACGAGTCAGGGTGATTATACCTTTCTAATTGATGAAGCCCATAATTTGGTGGATCGAGCAAGAGAGATGTTTTCTGCGGAACTAACAAAAAGTTCTTTCTTGAAGGTGAAGAACCTCTATAAAGGCCATAGTATTGGCAAGACTCTGGGTAAAATCAATACGGTTATGCTGGGAATGAGAAAAGAATGCAGTGAAGAGGGGCATTATACACAATTGCATCAACCGGAGGAAATCTATCCCTTGCTTTGGACGTTTGTTAACAAAGCGCCTGCTTTATTAACTGACAATCATAAAACAGAGGGTTATGATGCATTGTTGGAACTCTATTTTAATGTCCTAATATTTTTGAAAATGGTAGAGTTTTATGATGATCACTACATTACGTACGTAGAAAAATCCTCGTCAGAGGTTACGCTGAAACTGTTTTGCCTTGACCCATCCAAGTTGTTGGGTGAAGCAGTCAAGAGAGGCAAGTCCAGTGTATTTTTCTCGGCAACCCTTGCTCCCTTGGATTATTTTTGTGAGATATTAGGTGGTGAGGCAATGGATGCAAAAATTGCCTTCCCATCGCCTTTTAAGACCGAGAATTTATGTTTATTGGTAGCCGATCAGATATCCACAAAGTTCAAAAACCGCGAGAGCAGTTATGGTGAAATTGCTCAATATATTCATTTGGCTATCCAGCAGAAAACCGGAAACTATCTAATTTTTTTCCCATCCTATCACTATATGCAGGAAGTGCATCATGTCTTTGCGGAATTGTACCCTGATATCGAGACTATAGTGCAGACCACTGTCATGTCGGAAGAAGAACGGGAAAGTTTCTTAGATCGGTTCCAGCCAGAGCCTAATAGTATGCTAGTTGGCTTCTGCGTTCTAGGGGGAATTTTTTCCGAAGGCATAGACCTCAAAGGGGATAAACTGTTGGGGACTGTTATCATAGGAGTAGGACTTCCCCAGATATGTATCGAGCGCAACCTTATAATGGAGCATTTTAAAAAGAAAAATGAATTGGGATATGAATATGCCTATATGTATCCCGGTATGAATAAAGTATTACAAGCAGCTGGACGCGTGATTCGTTCGGAAGACGATAAAGGCGTAGTACTTTTGATTGATGCAAGATTTTCTAGTTACTATTATAAAAAGCTATTTCCAGCACACTGGCGTTATTCTAGGGAAGTGCGAAACCCAAACCAGCTCAATGCTTTGATTCAAGCATTTTGGGATAAGTGAAGGATTCACACTTCGAATAAAGAGGTATAAATCTAGATAAGGGGACGTTTCGTTGATTCGATTGAAAATGTGATAAGGATTATAAACGCCCCTTTCCTTGAAAATATAGCCTTGTTATTTGTGTTAACTGGTGGAAAACGGAATCCCTGCCCCGTGTTTTCTATTTAAGAAAGAATGCTCTTTATTGTATGACGGGAAGGGGCAATGTTATTAATGCTGCGCGTGTTACTTAACCAATCACATATACTGTCTACAAAAAATATAGCAGTAGCTTGTGAGGCGGAATATGAAAACATTTCTTTACCAATCGTTCTCAATATGTTATTATACGATTAATAGGGGGGGGAAAATAATGGGACGAAGCAAAGAATTTGAGGAAAGTGTAGTTCTTCAGAAAGCCATGGAATTATTTTGGCAACAAGGTTATGAAAAGACATCTTTGAATGACCTTGTGGAGCATATGGGAATCCATCGAAGAAGTTTATATGATACCTTCGGTGATAAGCATACATTGTTTTTAAAAGCGATAGATTATTTCGGAGAATTTATAAAAGCCAGACTAAAATTTGAAATTTCGCGCGCTGAAACGGCAAAACAAGCGATACAGTTTATTTTTGATTTTATGATTGAAGAAAGCGGGAATAGGGCGCTGGGGTGTCTATTTGTAAACTCAGCAACTGAGCTGGCTCCACGAGATAAGGAGGTCGAAGAAAAGACGAAAGAAGCATTTATGCAATTAGAGCATCTTCTTGCGGATATTATTCGCAAAGGACAGCAAGCAGGTGAATTTCGATGTGATTATGATGCTGAAATTTTGGCAGAAAACTTGCATAACACTTTGCTTGGGATTCGGGTACTTGCAAGAACCTCAACTGGCAAAGAAAAGTTGCAGCGGATAGTGGAGTTTTCCTTAGCAATATTGAACGAATGAATTTTTTTGCACTAATGAGAATGATCGTTCTCAATAAGAATATCTACGCTCCTTAAAAATCTTATTGCACAATAAAGTGAGTAAACTCAGTATGAAGCACGCGCAGCCAGGTTCTTGCATGTGCATTGACTCGTACGTCCGGAACACCTACGTGTCCTTGTTTTACTTGAATTGTTTTGTCTTTGATGACCACTGTTGCCTCGACCAGTTCGTTTCCGGCAAATTTGGAATGATAGGTTGCAGACAATCCTTCGGACTTATGACGCTGGAAGCCGATCGGCATCGACTCGATGCAAATCGGTTGATGATGTGATTTACTCAATTACACATATATATATATGGAATTTTGATTTAGGAGAGGATAAGGAATGAGTAATGAGTTTAGTGTAGGTTTTAGACACTGGAAGCGATTTAGCCCAGCACGTTCGGGCCACTGCTCAAATGAAACTGGCCACCGCTTTGTTTTGGTTGCTGTTATTGGTCTGTTATCGCTTGTTTTGACTGCATGCAACGGGAAGGTACAGACTGATCCGCGTACACAGGCACCGTTGGTCAGGGTCGCAACTGTTCAAAACGCCGTATCGGCGCCTCGGTCTTTTACAGGAATCGTGGCTGCGCGGGTGCAAAGCGACTTGGGCTTTCGCGTTTCAGGCAAGGTGTTGGAACGTCTTGTTGATATAGGCCAGACGGTCAGGCGCGGACAACCGATTATGCGAATCGATCCGACTGATCTGGGGCTGGCGATGCAGGCGCAGGAAGAGGGGGCTGCGGCCATACGGGCGCGGGTGCGGCAGACGGCCGAAGATGAAGTCCGGTATCGCGCTTTACTGGCGACTGGAGCGGTGCCAGCCTCAACCTACGATCAGATGAAAGCGGCGGCGGATGAGGCTAAGGCGCAGCTCGGTGGCGCCACGGCTCAGGCCGAGTTAGCGAGAAACGCATCCGGCTACGCTGTATTGTCCGCCGATGCTGATGGCGTCGTGGTGGAAACACTGGCGGAGCCCGGTCAAGTGGTGAGCGCCGGTCAGGTGGTGGTGCGCGTAGCGCATGCTGGACAGAGGGAAGCCGTCATTCGGCTGCCGGAAACACTGCGTCCCGCAGTGGGCTCCGTAGGGCGCGCAGTGCTCTACGGTAAGGAAGAACTGATCGTCCCGGTAAGACTCAGGCAGCTTTCGAAAGCGGCGGATCAACTGACTCGTACGTTCGAGGCGCGGTACGTTCTAGAAGACGCGCTGGCAGATGCTCCTCTTGGTGCGACTGTCACCATTCAACTTGCTCAAGATCAGGCTTTGCCACAAACCGACCTGCAGGTGCCAGTGGGCGCGTTGTTTGATGCTGGCAAAGGCCCGGGTGTCTGGGTGTTTGACGGAGATTCTGCCCGCGTTAATTGGCGCCCGGTGAAGATCCGGAGTTTGGACAATGAGGCCGTGCGTGTTACCGGTGATTTTAATACTGGTGATCGCGTCGTCGCACTCGGTGCTCATCTCCTGCACGAAGGCGACTTGGTGCGGGTGGCGGAAGAAAAGGGGACTAATCCGGTTCCCAGAAGTGGGGGTCAGCTATGAGTGGCTTGAATTTGTCGGCGCTTGCCGTCCGTGAACGCGCTGTGACGCTGTTTCTGATCATCCTCATTTCTCTGGCCGGCATTATTGCTTTTTTCGAGCTGGGGCGTGCAGAAGATCCTGCCTTTACGATCAAGTCGATGACCGTTATCACGGCTTGGCCGGGAGCCACTGCCCAAGAAATGCAGGATCAGGTTGCGGAAAAAATAGAAAAACGTATGCAGGAACTGCGCTGGTACAATCGGACCGATACCTATACCCGGCCCGGACTGGCGTTCACTACGGTGCAGCTGCTTGACAGCACGCCGCCTTCCGAGGTAAAGGAAGAGTTTTACCAGGCGCGCAAAAAGATAAGCGATGAGGTAAGCAATCTTCCTGCCGGCATCATCGGTCCCATGGTGAATGACGAGTACTCGGACGTGACATTCGCGCTGTTTGCCCTGAAGGCTAAAGGGGAACCCCAGCGTCTGCTTGTGCGGGAAGCCGAAACATTGCGTCAGCGTCTGCTGCACGTATCGGGAGTAAAGAAAGTAAATATCGTTGGCGAGCAGAACGAACGCATCTTTGTGTCATTTTCCCATGAGCGGCTGGCGACGCTGGGGATTTCTCCGCAAGATATCTTTACCGCCCTCAACAATCAGAACGCCATCACGCCCGCTGGCTCCATTGAGACGACCGGGTCGCAGGTTTTTATCCGCCTTGACGGGGCCTTCGATGAATTGCAGAAGATCCGTGACACGCCGGTAGCGGCTCAGGGCCGGACTATAAAACTGTCAGATATCGCCTCGGTCGAACGCGGCTATGAGGACCCGGCGACCTTCCTTATCCGCAGCAACGGCGAGCCAGCACTATTGATGGGCATCGTGATGCGTGAGGGCTGGAATGGTCTTGATCTGGGCAAGTCACTGGATGAGGAGGTTGCATCAATCAATACCGGGCTGTCGCTGGGGATGAGTCTGACCAAGGTGACGGATCAGGCCGTCAACATTCGTTCGGCAGTTGACGAATTCATGATCAAGTTCTTTGTCGCTCTCGGTGTTGTAATGCTGGTGAGTTTTTTGAGCATGGGCTGGCGTGTGGGCATTGTGGTCGCAGCGGCAGTGCCGCTGACGCTGGCCGTCGTATTCATTGTCATGGCTGCTACCGGCAAAAATTTCGACCGCATCACGCTCGGATCGCTAATTTTGGCGCTGGGGCTTTTGGTGGATGATGCTATCATTGCCATTGAGATGATGGTGGTGAAAATGGAGCAAGGCTATGACCGCATTACTGCATCTGCCTATGCCTGGAGCCATACCGCTGCTCCCATGCTGTCCGGTACCTTAGTGACCGCAATTGGTTTTATGCCAAATGGCTTTGCCCGGTCTACAGCCGGTGAATACACTAGCAACATGTTTTGGATTGTGGGCACTGCGCTGATCGCGTCCTGGGTTGTTGCCGTTGCGTTCACCCCTTACATAGGCGTTAAGCTGTTACCGGAGATTAAGAAGGTTGAAGGGGGCCATGCCGCCATTTACGATACTCCGAGATACAATCGCTTCCGCCGCCTGCTGGAGACTGTCATCCGGCGCAAGTGGCTCGTTGCCGGGGCCGTGGTTGTTGCCTTTGTGTTCGCTATGTTTGGCATGGGTGCAGTGAAGAAGCAATTCTTCCCGACTTCCGACCGTCCCGAAGTTCTGGTTGAGGTGCAGATGCCCTATGGCAGCTCCATTGAACAGACCAGCACCGCTGCGGCCAAAATTGAAACCTGGCTGGCCGAGCAGGCTGAGGCGAAGATCGTGACTGCTTACGTGGGCCAGGGAGCGCCGCGCTTCTACCTGGCCATGGCGCCCGAGATGCCCGACCCCTCCTTTGCCAAAATCGTGGTGCGTACGGATAATCAGGATGAGCGCGAGGCACTGAAATTTAGGCTGCGCCAGGCCGTTGCTGACGGGTTGACACCGGAGGCGCGCGTTCGCGTTACCCAACTCGTTTTTGGTCCGTACTCGCCCTTCCCGGTAGCCTTCCGCGTTATGGGGCCGGACGCGGATACGCTGCGCGCCATTGCGGCCGAGATGCGACAGGTGATGGATGCCAGCCCCTTGGTGCGTACAGTCAACACCGACTGGGGATCGCGCACGCCTATCATGCATTTTACGCTTCAGCAGGACAGGCTGCAGGCTGTCGGCCTGACATCGAGCGGGGTTGCCCAGCAGCTCCAGTTCCTAATCAGCGGCGTACCGGTTACTTCAGTGCGTGAGGACATTCGCATGGTGCCGGTCGTTGCCCGCGCGGCGGGCAATATACGGTTTGATCCGGAAAAAATCGCTGGCTTCACGCTGGCCGGGGCCAGCGGACAGCGCATTTCGCTGCAGCAGGTGGGTAGTAGCGACGTGCGTATGGAAGATCCGATCTTACGCCGGCGTGACCGCACACCGACGATTACCGTGAGTGGTGATGTTGCTGAGGGGCTGCAGCCACCAGATGTATCTACCGCTGTAATGAAGGATTTGCAACCGATCATCGAGAATCTGCCGCCCGGCTACCGGATTGAGCAGGCGGGCTCCATCGAAGAATCGGGCAAAGCCACCAAGGCGATGCTCCCGCTGTTCCCGATTATGATGATGTTGACGCTGCTGACTATTATCTTGCAGGTGCGCTCTATATCGGCCATGATCATGGTATTTGCGACTAGTCCGCTGGGACTGATCGGCGTGGTGCCGACCCTGCTGCTCTTTCAGCAGCCGTTTGGCATCAATGCCCTGGTGGGACTGATTGCGTTGTCGGGAATCCTAATGCGCAACACGCTGATCCTGATCGGGCAGATTCACACGAACGAAAAGGAAGGACTGGAGCTTTTCGAAGCCGTGGTCGAGGCGACGGTGCAGCGTTCCCGTCCGGTAATCCTAACGGCCCTGGCCGCGATTCTGGCTTTCATTCCGCTCACCCATTCGGTATTCTGGGGAACATTGGCCTATACTCTGATTGGCGGAACCTTTGCTGGCACGGTGCTGACACTGATCTTCCTGCCTGCGATGTACGCCATCTGGTTTAGGATCAAGCCGGACGTTGCAATGCTGAAAAAAAAATCTGCGGGATTGAAATAATGCATATGCAAAAAGGGGCAGGTTGAAGAAATTCAATCTGCCATCTCTGCGGTCAAGTTTATAAATAAGATTATGGGGATTTCAGCTACGCTAACAATCACGTGACAGAAATCCGCAACTTTAGCACTTCTGGTAGGGTGCTCCAATCGTGGCGGCAAATAGCAGTTTTTGGATCATCCTATTTCAGATAATTGGAAAAGAAGGATGTGAGCTTGTCAAAGGGGATAAGCTATAAAACCTGCATTTTTGCAATGCAGGTTTGTAACTTTTTTGATAAACGTTCTTTTAAGCCAAGCCTGATACCGACCTATTTTCTTGACACATCAAATAAATCCGCCATTAACACGCAGTGTTTGACCAGTTACCCATTGCGCGTTATCACTCACCAAAAACTCAATAACATTTGCAATGTCATTTGGCTCACCTAAACGACCAAAGGCATTTATTTGCTTTATAGCTTCAATTTGTTGCTCCGTCTTACCAATGTTGAAAAGTTCAGTATTAACTGGACCTGGCGCTATGGCATTAATGGTAATTTTTTTGGGGCCGAATTCTTTTGCTAATTGCCGTGTGATTTGTTCAACAGCGCCCTTTGTAGCTGCGTAAACGCTGTATGTTGGAAACATACCGCCAACTACCGAAGTTGAAAAGTTCACAATTCTTCCGTTATTTTCCATAAACTTCATTGCATGTTGGCAAGCAAAGTAGGTTCCTTTTACGTTTATATTAAAAAGTCTATCAAATTCTTCTTCTGTTACATCTGCAAGCATTTTATAAAGTATTACACCGGCATTATTAATTAGTATATCTACTTTGCCAAATTTATTAATGGTTTTTAAAAATAACTCTTCAACATCTTTTATATTGCTAACGTCTGCTTGAATTGCGATGGCCTTTTCTTCAGACCTATTAATTTCTTCAACTACCTTTGCTGCTTTCTCCGGACTGCTAGAATAATTTACGACGACCTTCGCGCCTAGGGCTGCTAATTGCTTAGCTATGGCACTGCCTATTCCTCTAGATGCACCTGTTACGATTGCTACTTTTCCTTCTAAATTTTTCATTTCTATCATCCTTTCTTAGATGTTATGATTTGTGGTATGCATTATCTTTGATTTGATTATAAGATAAATGTAATTCCAATAGGTAGCCTGTTAATATTAAATTATTGCCTAATTCTGCAAAGCAACATATACTTTATTTAAGGGGATGGTTAGAATTTATAATGAAAGAGACCATAGCTTAGTTAGTCAGAGAAGACGGTTAGCTTTGCTAGTTGAGCGATATACTGACAGAGATGGGTTTCAAGCAACGTCCATACCAGCATTAGATTTTATACGTGCTTCTAATATATCAGAACCCTTACATGCAATTTATACACCGTCTTTATGTGTAATCTTGCAAGGGGCAAAATCCGTAACTCTCGGGAAAGAAAGTTATAGATATGATACTAATTCTTATTTAGTAGCTTCCGTTCATTTGCCTATTATAGGGCAAATCATTGAAGCTACTCCCGAATTTCCATATTTGGGTATAAGACTTAGTTTTAGTTCCGAGCAAATTCTTGATATTATCAAAAGCTCCAAGCAAGTTTGTGACTCAAAATCCGACTTAGAAAGAGGCCTAATTGTAACCAAAGCTAATTCGACACTTTTTGATGCCTTATTGAGACTTGTCAGTCTCTTAGATAATCCCAGTGATATTCCAACTCTAGCGCCGCTGTTCACTAGAGAAATTCTTTACAGGATTTTGCAAGATGAACCTGGATACATAATGAAACAATTTGCTGTGATAGGCAGCCATGCACAGGCTATCTCAAAAATCATTAACCTGATTAACAACGATTTTGCAAAACCCTTGCGTATTGACGAATTAGCCAAGGTGATTAATATGAGTCCCTCGTCACTGCACCATTACTTTAAAAAGGCTACTGCCATGAGTCCCTTACAATATCAAAAACAAGTTAGATTACAAGAAGCAAGGCGGCTTTTGCTCTCGCAAACATTGGAAGCGGCAGATGCAGCTTATAAAGTAGGTTATGAAAGCCCAACCCAATTTAGTCGTGAATACGCAAGAATGTTTGGATTGCCACCTATGAGTGATATAAAGCGTCTTAAAGCTTCTATATATGCTAATTTTTAAAACGAAAACTCTTATTATTTGGTTATTGACAATTGTCAAAGAGTGATTTACACTAAATGTCGAAACAGAATACTAAAACCTGGTTTAGGATGTGGATTTTTCTAGAAAATCTTTTCTATTTTCGCCACGCAAATGCCTAGTTGGCTATTTGCGTGGCTTTTTCTATTCAAAAAAGGAGGATCATTATGAAATTATGGCATTATGCTCTCCTAGTTTTCTTTGGAGGCTGCTGTTATGGGATATTGTCGACGTTTGTTAAGTTGGCTTATGCTGCAGGTTTTACAGTGACTGAAGTAACTGGAGGTCAGTATTTTTTCGGAACTGTGCTTACGTGGATCGTTGTTATATTTACGAAAAAGAATAAATTAACTGTTAAACAAACTTCAAAATTGGTTCTATCAGGAATTCCATTTGGATTAACAGGTATATTTTATTATCAATCTCTACAAACTCTAAATGCTTCGCTGGCTATTATTTTTTTATTCCAATTTGTTTGGATTGGCACATTTTTTGAGTGGTTATTCCAGAAGATAAGGCCAACACAAAGAAAACTCATTTCCATCATGATACTTTTGATTGGTTCCATTTTAGTTGCAAATATTCTGTTTCAGGAACGAGTGGCTCTATCATGGCAAGGAACTGTTTGGGGATTGTGTGCTGCATTAACCTTTTCCACGTTCATCTTTTTGAGTAGCTCTGTTGAAAAAGAAACTCCTCCTAGTTTAAAAAGCGCACTTCTTTCTACGGGGGCTGTCATAACCGTCTTTATAATATTCCCACCAACATTTTTGTTTGATTTTAATGTATTAGCGAGATTGATTCCTTACGGATTGGTCCTTGGTGTATTTGGAATTTTTCTTCCGCCTCTCCTGTTCTCCATTGGGATGCCACATGTTGGTTCGGGACTCGGTACCATTATGACAGCATCTGAACTGCCTATGGCCGTTTCAATGTCCTCTTTCGTGTTAGCAGAACATGTGAGCTGGCTTCAGTGGATTGGAGTACTCATTATTTTAGTAGGGATTGTTAATAGCAATATCGGTCGTGTGAGTTCGAAACGGCAATCCTTGAATGTGGATAAAAGAGGTACAGGTCTAGACAAGGGGACGATTTTGGGGGCCACTCTAAACCGTCCCTGAGATTTGTATCTAAATCACTATACCGACAATTGCTCGAAAAAAACGCATAAAAAAACTGGATTTCGTGCATGGCGAAATCCAGTTAAAGAATTTTATCTTTTCAGGCAAATGTAGTGCGGTGGTCAATTACACTTTATGATTTGATTGCCCAACGTAATTTAGCAGAACGGGCACGGCTATTGATATGGCATTCTTCTGCTGACGCCCGAATCGGATCGGGTGCTATTTCACGATAAACGCCTTCACGAAAAAACTGTCTAAAAGATTTTTTAACGCGACGATCTTCCCCTGAGTGAAATGAAAGTATGGCAACGCGTCCCCCGGTCGCCAAAGCATTAGGAAGTTTTTCTAGGAATTCGTCTAGCACATCAAACTCCTTATTGACATCAATTCGCAATGCTTGGAAGGTTCGTTGACAGGATTTTTTAATATCATCTTTGGTGACTTTTTGAACAAATTTCAGAGCATCTGTGATGATATTTCGAAGCTCGGTTGTTGTCGATATAACAGTCCCTTTTTTAATATTGGAAGTAATAGCACGAGCGATTACCTCGGCATGAGGCTCATCAGCATTTTCTATCAACATATCTTCTAATTCATCTTGTTTTATTTTCTTTAAAAGACTTGCTGCAGAGTAACCTGCTTTCGGATTAAGCCTTAAGTCCAATGGCCCTTCATACTTAAATGAAAACCCTCTTTCAGGATTGTCTATTTGCATAGAGGAAATACCCAAGTCTGCCAATACAAAATTAAATAGCCCTGATTCGGGAATAATTTGATCTATTTTGGAAAAGTTCATTTGCTTGATTTCTAAAATTTCGGGACCATAACCCAAACGCTCTAATCGCTCTTTGGTGCGCGGTAATTCAAGCGGATCTACATCCGTTGCATACAAGCGCCCTTTTGAATTCAAACATTTAAGCATCTCTAAAGTATGACCGCCGTAACCTAGTGTTGCATCGAATCCGATTTGTCCCGGTGTAATTTGTAAGAATTCCAATATCTCTTTAACACAGATTGAAATATGCATACCAGCAGGAGTATTGCCCTTCTGGATAATCTTTGCTACATCATCAGCATATTGCTCTGGTTGCAGTTCCTTGTATTTTTCTTTGAAATTCTTAGGGTGAGTGCCTTTATAGCGAACACGTCGCTGATGTTTGGGCTCTTGCTCATCCAATGTGTGATCTGGGGCCATTCTATTCCCTCATTTTTATCATAGATTTTTGTACTTTTGTTACAAATTATATGATAGCAGGTACAATTTATTAAAGCAACATCAACAGTTTAGCTTCTAAGCAAAATAAAATAGAGGCTAAGAAGAAGAAAACGTTAATAATAAATTCTATGAGTATAAAAATTTTAAACTATTAAAATTACTTTTTTACTGAAAGCAACTTTTGGTTGTCAACTTTGTTATATTTAAGTGGTAGAAACATGCTAATATGGTCAGTATACTGATATTAGGAGGGATTAAACTATGAGTTTTCAAGAGCAATTGCAAACACTTAGAAAAGCAAAAGGTCTATCACAAGAAAAATTAGCTGAATTCTTAGGTATATCAAGACAGTCAGTTGCAAAATGGGAAGTAGGACAGTCTTATCCTGATATAGCTAGATTAATTGCATTAAGTGATTTCTTTAAAGTTAGCATTGATAAATTAGTTAATGATTATGAAGAAAATTGTCGCTTGTGTATTGAAGAAAATAAAGTTAGCAATATAAATGAAAGTATAATTGATTTTCTATGCCGGGCCAAAAAATCTACATATGCTGGAGAGGGGACAGAGTGTAAACCTTCAAGGCCAAACTCTCATGACTTAGAATATGTAGAGGGAAACTTAAAATATATTGATACTTATTTAGGTGGAGAAAGATTTTCAGGAGAAGAAGGTTTATGGCAAGATGATATTCCATTTTGGTCAATGAATTATACTGGAAGAGTTTTGGATGAAAGATTTTCAGGTAGTTTTTTAAAGAAAGCGTTGAGTTTGGTGACTGAGGATAATCCATATAGAGGTCCTATTATTTATCAAAATGGACAGAATAAATATCATTGTATTATAAATGGAGAATTTAAGTGGTTTCAAGGATATGAGGAAATATATTTTGATGATATTAAAGTTTATGAATGTTATTTTCATGGAGGATCAATTAAATAGTTAAAATAGGGAGTAATATCATGATATTAAACAGGAATGATTTATGTTGGTGCAAAAGTGGACTGAAATATAAAAATTGTCATTTAGAATTTGATAAAAAGTTAAGTGACTTAAAAAGAAAGGGATATATAGTACCAACGAAAAATCTTATAAAAACAAAAGAACAAATTGAAGGAATTAAAAAGAGTGCCGAAATTAATAATGGTCTTCTAGACTTAATAAGTGAGAACATCAAAGAAGGTATGACAACAGAGGAAATAGATAAATTAGCATATGATTATACAATATCAAAGGGTGGAATTCCGGCCGATCTTAATCATGATGGCTTTCCTAAAAGTATTTGCGTATCAGTAAATAATGAGGTATGTCATGGAATACCACGAAAAGATGTTATCCTTAAAAATGGAGATATTGTAAACGTAGATGCAACAACTAAGCTTAACGGATATTATTCAGATGCATCAAGGATGTTTATGATTGGTGAAGTAAATGAAGAAGCTAAGCATTTGGTTCAAGTATCTAAAGAATGTCTGAATAAAGGATTGGAAGTAGTTAAACCTTGGGCATTTTTAGGAGATATTGGAGCAGCAATTCAGGAATATGCGGAAAGTAATGGGTATTCAGTAGTTAGAGAATTTGGAGGACATGGAGTTGGGTTAGATATTCATGAAGAACCGTTTATTTTTCATTTTGGAAGAAGAGGAAAAGGCATGGTTTTAGCTCCTGGCATGGTATTTACAATTGAACCAATGATAAATGCCGGAAGTCATGAAATATTTATAGATGAAAATAACGGATGGACGGCTCTTACAACTGATGGTTCTCTTTCAGCACAATGGGAACATACAGTTCTTGTAACTGAAAATGGTATAGAAATAATTTCAAAATAAAGAGTACATTAATATACCACTAAGGGATGTACTAAAAAGTATATTAGAGAACTTCAGACTATGAGAAAGCATAGGTAATGTGGGAGATTAAGGTATATCAGTGTTGGAAGCGAAAGAACTGCTTCTTGTAACGGAAAAGAGGCTATTACAAAAACTCAAACGAGTTGTGAATAGCCTCTTTGAATATTTCCATATTCTATTTTATTACTTTAAAGTGTGTATATAATCAATAAGATCTTTAAATTGTGCACCATTCTTATCAATTACTGGTTTAACGGCTGCTTGCCACTCAGCTACGTTCTCAACAGGAGTAATTGTAACGCCAGCAGCTTTAATTTTTGCGTTGGATTTTTCCTCATATTTAGCCCATTCTTCCTTTTCTGTGGTAACAGAAGCAGTAGCGGCATCTTGAATAATCTTTTGATCAGCCGGTGAGAATTTATTCCACATAGCTAAGTTCATCAAAAGTACTTCAGGAACACGCTGATGTCCATCTAAA